>DAHXOK010000057.1 GCA_027364935.1 Vulcanimicrobiota bacterium
GCCGCAAACATCCCCATCAGGACTTTCTGCAGATCAACACCGCTAACGTGCTGTTCATCTGCGGCGGGGCGTTCGACGGGCTCGACCGCATCATCGAAGCGCGCGTCGCCGCCAACAACATGGGCTTCCGCGCGCGCCAGGAGGGCAAGCGCGAGACGCGCGTCGGCAAGCTCCTCCAGCAGCTCATGCCCGAGGATCTCTTGCGCTACGGGCTCATACCGGAGTTCATCGGCAGGCTTCCGATCGTCGTGACGCTCGACGCGCTCGACGACCTCGCGTTGCGGCGCATCCTCACGGAGCCGCGCAACGCGCTCGTGCGGCAGTTCCAAAAGATCATGAACATGGACGGAGTAGACTTGCAGTTCACGAAAGACGCGCTCGTCGCGATCGCCGCGAAGGCGCAGGGCCGTAAAACCGGCGCGCGCGGGCTGCGTTCGATTCTCGAAGAGGTGATGCTGGAAGTGATGTACGACCTGCCGTCGCTCGTGGGCGTGAAGAAGTGCGTCGTGAACAAGGACGTCATCGAGAAGAAAGAGCAGCCGACGCTCATCTATCAGGAACAGCAGCAGAAGAAGGAACCCGCCTAACTCTCGCAGCGCTGGCCTGCCCAGGGCCGCGTCCGCCCCGCGATGAACCGTAGGCGCGCAGTGAGCGCGTCGAACTCCAAGCCGTCGCGAACCAGCCCGTACGATCCGAAGACCGTGGAAGCGCGGCTCTACGAACGTTGGGAGCGCAACGGCTACTTCCATGAAGAACCCGATCCGGCACGCCCGCCGTTCATCATCTGCATGCCGCCGCCGAACGTTACGGCGCGCGCGCACATCGGCCACGGCTCGACGTATACGCCAATGGACGCGCTCGTACGGTACCGACGCATGTGCGGCGACAACGCGGAGTGGCTGCCGGGAACCGATCACGCAGCGATTGCAACCGAAGCGGTGCTTGTGCGGGAGCTCGCGCGTGAGGGCGCGTCGCGCGAGACGCTCGGACGCGAGAAGTACCTCGAGCGTGCATGGGCGTGGGCGCGAGAGTGCGGCGGCACCATCGAGCGACAGTTCCGCGCGCTCGGCTTCAGCCCGGATTGGGCGCGTTCGCGGTTCACGATGGACGAGGGGCTCTCGGCCGCGGTGCGGCGCGTCTTCGTCACCCTCTATCGCGACGGTTTGATTTATCGTGGGAAGCGACTCGTCAACTGGGACCCGATCGCGAAGACGACGATCTCGGACGCCGAGGTCGAGCACGAAGAACGCGACGCCACGCTTTGGTACGTGCGATATCCCGCTGCCGGTCCCTCGACTCCGCTCGCCGGAGCTCGCTACGCTCGGGATGACATAACGGTCGCGACCACGAGACCCGAGACGATGCTCGGGGACGTCGCGATTGCCGTGCACCCAGACGACGATCGATACAAAGCGTGGATCGGAAAGAGCGTGCTCGTGCCGCCGCTGCTGACCCGAAGCATTCCCGTGATTGCCGACACTGCCGTCGATCCCGAGTTCGGGACCGGAGCGGTGAAAGTCACCCCGGGTCACGACGCGACGGATTTCGAAATCGGCGAGCGCCACGGGTTGCCGTCGCTCTCGATCATGGATCTCGAAGCGCGCATCACCGCCGCCGACGTCGACGTGGGCCCATATGCCGGCCTCGAGCGCGCGGAGACGCGCGCGCGTATCGTCGCCGATCTGCGCGCGGCGAAGCTACTCGTGAAGGAAGAGGCGCATCGCCACGCGATTGCCGTTTCCGAGCGCACGGGAGCGGTGGTCGAACCGCTCTTGCTCGAGCAATGGTTCGTAACGGCCAAGCCCCTTGCGAAACCCGCACTCGATGCGTATCGCGACGGGCGCGTACGCTTCGTTCCAGAGCGCTACGGCCGAACGTACGAACAGTGGTTGGAGAACATCCGCGATTGGAACATCTCGCGCCAGGTGTGGTGGGGTCACCAGCTCCCGGTGTGGTACACGCCCGACGGCAAGACCATCGTCGCAGAGTCGGAAGACGAGGCGATCGCACAAGCGCAGGAGCTGTACGGAACGGGCGAGCTCAGCCGCGACCCCGATACGCTCGACACGTGGTTCTCGAGCGGTCTGTGGCCCTTCTCGATTCTCGGCTGGCCGGAGAAGACGCCCGAGCTCGAATGCTGGTATCCGTCGCAGACGCTCGTCACCGGCGGCGAGATCATCTTTCTCTGGGGCGCTCGTATGGTGATGCTCGGGCTCTACGTCATGGGTAAGGAACCGTTTCGCGACGTCTTCGTGACGCCGCTCGTGTTCGACGCGCAAGGACGAAAGATGTCGAAGTCGCTCGGCAACGCAATCGATCCGATGGAGCTGGTCGAGAAGTACGGGGCCGACGCCTTTCGCATGGGCATGCTGCGCCAGTTGCGCGTCGAGGCACAGGAGGTGCGTTTTCAGGAGTCACGTTGCGAAGAGGCACGCAACTTCAACAACAAGATTTGGAACGTCACGTGGTACGTGCTCTCGCTTCCGGAGCAGCTGCCGAGCGCGCTAACCCTGCCCAAGACCGCCGCCTTGAACCCCGCCGACCGATGGATCCTAACGCGCCTGCACGACACCATCGTCGATGTCAGCGGCTTGCTCGACGGCTACGAGCTCGGCAATGCCGCCGAGCGGATCTGGCATTTCATCTGGTACGAGTTTTGCGATTGGTACGTGGAGGCGACAAAGCTCGAGCAAGCACGTGAGACGCGCGCGGCGGTGCTGACCTTCGTGCTGAACAACGCCATGCGTCTGCTGCATCCGCTGGCGCCGTTCATCTCGGAGGAAGTCTGGCTCGCCCTCCCCCACGACGGCGACACGATCATGACGGCAACGTGGCCGGACCCGCTCGAGGTTCCGCTCGATCGAGAGACTGCCGGCCGGATGGAGGTTTTGCGCGACGAGATCGTACGCCTTCGCAACGAGCGCGCGGCTTTAGGCGTCGCGCCGAACGCCGCGCTCGATGCCAAGGTTGCACCCGACGCGGTAAGCGCGTACGAACGCGAGCTCTTCGCCCGTCTCGCGGGGGTGCGCATCGTTCCCGACGTGGCGGCGAGCGGACGCGTCGAGATCGAGGCACCGGAGGATTTCCTGCGGGAGCGCTACGAGAAGGAGCGGGCGCACCTGCGCGCGGAGGTCGAGCGCGGCGAGAAGAAGCTTGGCAACGCGCAGTTCGTCGCTCACGCGAAGGCGGACGTCGTGGAAAAGGAGCGAGAGAAGTTGGAACGGTACCGTAGCGAGTTGGAGCGCGTCGAGCGCGCCATGTCGGAGAGCGCGCAGTGAACGCCCCGGAGCCGCGCAGAGTACTCGTTGGCGCGCGAGAGATCGAGCGCACGATCGCCCGTCTCGCGCAGCAGATCGTCGAGCCGGAGGAATCCCAGAGCGGCATCGTGCTCTTGGGCGTACGGCGCGGCGGCGAAGCGCTCGCTACCCGCATCGCGGCAGAGATAGCGCGCGCGGCTGGGCGCGCTCCGGCGCTCGGGTTTCTCAATATCAACCTGTACCGCGACGACCGCATCGTGCACGAGCTCCCCGAGTCGCAGATCCCCGTCGACATCGAGGGGCGCGTCGTGATCGTCGTCGACGACGTGCTCTACACCGGCCGGACGATTCGCTCGGCGCTCGACGCCGTCACCGATCTGGGGCGGCCGGCGGCGATCCGCCTGTGCGTGCTGGTCGACCGCGGCCTGCGCGAGTTGCCGATTCAGCCCGATTACGTCGGACGGATCATCGCGAGCGCGCGCACCGAGCGGGTGGAAGTTCGACTGGCTGCCGAACCCTCCGCGGACGACGAGGTTGCCGTTGCGGACGCGGCGTAGCTTGCTCGATCTCGACGATCTCGCCGTTGAGGAGTTTGCGGAAATCTTCGCCCGCACGACGGCGTTCGAGCGAGGCGAAATCGAAAAACGCCTGCAGGGCGTCGCCTGCGTAAATCTCTTTTTCGAGCCGAGCACGCGCACGTTCACGTCGTTCAATCTGGCCGAACTGCGTCTCGGCGCGGACGTCGTCAATCTGTCGCCCCGAGATTTGAGTTACATGACGAAAGGGGAGAGCCTCGAGGACACGATGGTTACGCTTGCCGCAATGGGCGTCACCGTCGTCGTCGTTCGTCACCCGGAGGATGGCTTTCCGGCAAAGATGGCGCTGCACTTCGACGGGCACGTGATCAATGCCGGCGACGGTACGCACGCACACCCAACGCAAGCGTTGCTCGATCTGTACACGATGCTGGAGGAGTTCGGATCGTTACGCGGGCGCACGGTCGTGGTCGTCGGCGACGTCCTGCACAGCCGTGTCGCGCACTCGCTCATCGTCGGCCTGCATCGGTTGGACGCACAGGCGATCCTCGTCGGTCCCGAGGCCTTGGTGCCGACGTCGTACGAGCGCGATGGCGTGCGCGTCGAGCGGGATCTCAGTGCGATTCTTCCCAGCGCCGACGCGGTGCTGCTGCTGCGTATTCAACGCGAGCGTTTTACGCAGATGCCGATCTCGGACGACGAGTACGTCGCCCGATACCGGCTCGACGCGGCGCGCCTTGGGCTGTTGCGCGAGTCGGCGATCGTCATGCACCCGGGACCATATAACCGCGGCATCGAGCTCGACGAGAGCGTTCTGCGTTTCCCCGGCTGGCGCTATTCGAGGCAAGTACTGCACGGTCTGGGCGTACGAATGGCGGTGCTCGATCTGCTCGTTACCGGAACGTAGCCGTTCGGTGGTAATTCGCGGCGGCCGCGTCGTCGATCCGGTACAAGGAATCGATGCGCTACGCGACGTGCGCACGAACGACGTCGTCGTGGAGATCGCGGAGCACTTGGAACCGCACGCCGGCGAGACGGTGATCGACGCGAGCGGAGCGGTCGTCGCACCGGGGTTCATCGACATGCACGTGCATCTGCGCGAGCCGGGAAATCCGGAGAAAGAGACGATCGAAAGCGGGACGGAAGCCGCGGTTCGGGGCGGCTTCACGGCGGTTGCGTGCATGCCGAACACCGTGCCGGCGCTGGACGACGCGATCGCTGTGGCGAACCTACGTGGGGAGGTCGCGCGGCGCGCGCGGTGTCGCGTGTACGCGATCGGCGCGATTACGCGCGGGCGAGCCGGGGAGGAACCGTGCGACTACGCAGCGATGACCCATGCCGGCGCCGTTGCTTTTTCGGATGACGGCGATAGCGTCGCCGATGTGCGGGTCTTGTACGACGCAGCGGGCGCTGCCGCAGACGTCGGGGCGGTGTTCATCTCGCACTGCGAGGACGCGATGCTGAAGCCGATCGACGCGCGGCTCGCCGAGAGCGCGGTCGTCGCGCGCGACCTGCTCATCGCCGCTGCCACGGGGAAGACGTGGCACGTCGCGCACCTTTCGTTGCACGCTTCGCTCGAGCTCTTGCGCCTCGTGCGCTCGCTGGGAGCGAGCGCGCCCGCGGAGGTCACGCCGCATCACCTTACGTGCACGCAGGAAGTCGCGCGCGATCTCGGTCCGCCGGGAACGGTGAACCCGCCGTTGCGATCCGAGCGCGACGCGCGAGCGCTGCGCGACGGGGTGCGCGACGGAACGATCGACGTGCTTGCGAGCGACCACGCGCCGCACACGCAGCAGGAGAAGCGTGCCGGAGCTGCCGGCTTCACCGGCCTCGAAATCGCGCTCGGCGCGTATGCGGCGGCGATTCCGGACTTACCGCTGCCGCGCTTCGTAGCGCTGCTGTCGTCGCATCCGGCGCGCGTGCTCGGGGTGCCGGGTGGTACGTTGCGTCCGGGAAGCCCCGCGGATCTCACGCTTTTTGCAGATCGGGAGTGGCGGGTCGACGCATCGCAGTTCGCCTCTTTCGGCCGCACGACGCCGTTCGACGGCGCGGTGCTTCCGCGCAAAGCCGTCGCGACGATCGTCGGCGGCGAGGTGCGATACCGTGCGTAGCGCCTCGCTCTTCCTTGCGGACGGCAGCCGTTTCGACGGCCACGGTCTGGAGTACGAGGGTCTGGCCCTGGGCGAATCCGTCTTCTACACGGGCATGACCGGATACGAAGAGGCGCTCACGGATCCATCGTACGCCGGACAGATTCTCACCTTTACGTACCCGATGATCGGAAACTACGGGATATCGGGAGAGGCCGCGCAGTATCCGCGCGCGTGCGTCGCGGGTACCGTCATCAAGCGAATCGCGCGGCATCCGTCGCACTACTTATCGCGCAGCGCGCTGCCGTCGTGGCTCGACGACGAGCGCATACCAACGCTCGTGGACGCCGATACGCGCGCGATCACGATCGCCTTGCGCGAGCACGGAACGATATGGGCCGCGTTGGCGGTCGGCGACGAGGCGCTCGAGGTTGCGGAAACGGCGCTGGCACGGTTTGCCCGCGCTGCCACGACGCGCGAACTCGTACCGAGCGTCGCCACGCCTGTGCAGCGCACGCAAGGTGTGCCCGACGGGCCTCGCGTGACGTTGATCGACTGCGGCGTGAAACGCGCCGTGTTGCGCGAGCTCGAAGCCCTCGGAGCCGAAGTGAGCGTCGTTCCATACGACGCGGGCGAAGACCTGATCCTCGCAAACGATCCGCAGGCGATATTCATCTCGCCCGGGCCAGGCGATCCGACCGACCTGTCGCAGACGATCGAGACGCTGCGCGCTCTAATTGGCCGCAAGCCGCTCTTCGGGATCTGCCTGGGCCATCAGCTGCTCGCGCTCGCGTGCGGCGCTACGACGTACAAGCTCCCGTACGGTCACCGCGGGGGAAATCAGCCCGTCAAGGATACCTTTGCGGGCGAGGTGCTCATCACGGCGCACAATCACGGCTACGCGGTCGACGCGCGGACGCTTCCGGAGAGCCTCGAGGCAACCATGACCAACCTCAACGACGAAAGCAACGAAGGATTTCGTCACCGCCATCTTGCGGTTGCGGCTGTGCAGTTTCACCCCGAGGCGTCACCCGGCCCCTCGGACGCCCGGCGGATCTTTGCCCGCTGGTTTCGCGACGCTGGGATACCGTTGAAGAAGAACGCGCATTAGCGCCGCCCAGATCGGACGTGCGACGCACGTAGCGCTCTTTGTCGTCTTTGCGGTGCTCGCGCCCGCGGACGCGCAGAGCCTGCAGCGCGTTACCGTCACGTCGTTCACGCTCTCGAGCGACGCGCAGACGCCGCGCGTTGGGGTCGCCTTTCACCTCATCATAACGTTGCGTCTTCGGGAGCGCGTGAGCGACGTACGCAATCTTCAACTGCCGCTGCTCGCGCAACTCGAGCTGCTCGGAGACGCGCGCAGCACGACCGCGGCGCGGAACGGTACGCTCTACCGCGAGGTGATCACGGTCGCCGGCCATCGCGCCGGTTCCGTCACCATACCTTCGGCGACGTTCGATGCCGTGGATGCGCGCGACGGCAAGGCCAAGGAGTACGCGACCAACGGGCTCGCATTGCGCGTCGTGGCTCCCGCAGTGCCCGCGAGCCTCTGGATGTTTCTCGCTTGGGTGCTCGTCTCGCTGGGCGTCGCCACGCTCGTGCTCGGTGCGATGCTGGTCGCGCTCGCCCGCCGGCCGAAGGTGGTCGCACCGCAGCCCGATCCGCAACCGGCGCCGCAGCGGCCGAAGTCGCTCGCGCAGGCCCTTGCTCTACTGGAGCAGGATCCTGGGAGAAGCGGTGCTCTGCGGGCGCGCGAAGTCGTGCGACGCATGGTCGAGGCGCGCGACGGCGAAACGCTCGCCGACGTGGTGGATCGCGTGAGGCATCGGCATCCGGAACTGCTCGAGGTTCTTTGCGCGCTCGAGAGCGCCGCGTTCACGCACGACGGCGATCTCCGCGCCGCGATCGCGCGCGCGCTCGACGCGCTACGGCAAGCACAGCGATGAACGGCAAACGTCCCGGAGACATCGTCCACGCGTTGCACCAGACGATCGTCGGCCAGACCGCCGTGGTCGAGGCGCTCCTGCTCGGTCTGCTCGCGGACGGGCACGTGCTTCTCGAAGGCCCGCCTGGGCTGGCAAAGACGCTCGCCTGCCGATCGCTCGCGACCGCGCTCGAAGGGGAGTTTCGGCGCGTGCAGTTCACGCCGGACCTGCTGCCCAGCGACATCGTCGGCACGCGCATCTTCGATCAGCGCGAGAGCCGCTTCACGACGATGCTCGGCCCAATCTTTGCCAACGTCGTCCTCGCCGACGAGATCAACCGCGCGCCGGCGAAGGTGCAGTCGGCACTGCTCGAGGGGATGCAGGAGCGGCAAGTCACGATTGGTCTGCAGAGTTTTCCACTGCCCGATCCCTTCATCGTTATGGCAACGATGAACCCGTTCGATACCGATGGGACCTACCAGTTGCCGCTCGCTCAGATGGATCGATTTTTACTGCGGGCGGCGGTGGAGTATCCGAGCAAAGAAGAAGAGCTGACGATTCTCGAACGCTTTGCCGTCGAGAACACGCAGCCGGTGCACGCGGTCGCCGGGATGCAGGACGTACTGGCGTGGCGTGCCGAGGCTCGCGCGGTCCACTTGGAGGAGAACCTCAAGCGCTACATCGTCGAGCTGGTCGCGGTGACGCGAGAGCCGCACGACCTGATCGATCACGGAGCTTCACCGCGCGCGACGCTGGCGATTGCGAACCTGGCGCGCGCGAAGGCACTGCTTGCCGGACGCGATTACGCGATCCCAGACGACGTGCGCGCGGTCGCGCCGCTCGCCCTTCACCATCGCATCGACTTCAGTTATCGTCTCGCGACGCAGGGAGCGCGCCCGGAGGCGGTTATCCAAGGTCTCATCGCGGGCGTGCCTACGCCGTGATTGCGCGCTCGTCACCTGCCGAGTCGATCCGGCGCGCGCTCTTGAACGGCAAACGAAGGCCGCGCACGCCGGGTGGCTCGCCGACGAGCCGTCGCGGCGACGGATACGAGTTCGTGGAGCTGCGAGAGTACGTTGCCGGCGACGACGTTCGGCGCATCGATTGGGCGGCGAGCGCGCGCACCGGCGAGCTACAGTCGCGCGTCATCCTCGAAGACGTGGCATTGACCCTCGCGGCGATCCTCGACGATTCGCCGTCCATGCAAGTCGGCCGGCGGCGCCCGCTGCTCGACGCCGGACGAGAAGCGCTGCGCACGTGGTACGATGCCGCCGCATCGGACGATCGCTGCGCGCGCATCGTCGGGCAGGAGATGCATCCCAAAGGATCGCGGCGCGGCGCCGCTTCGGCTGCGGCGGCCATTGGAGCGTCGGGGCCGTTCGATTTGCCGCGAAGTTTGCACGTCGCGCGTACCGCGTTGCGGCCCGGCGCGGCGCTTCTCGCCGTCTCCGACTGGTTCGACTTGCCGGGCGACGCCGATGGATTGCTGCACGGACTCGGGCGACGCTGCGACTGCACGATGCTGCTCGCGCGGGATCCCTGGTACGATGGATTGCCGCTTTCCGGCATGGTGCGCATGCGGGGAGCGGAAGGCGGCGTGCTGCGCGGGTTCATCGGCGCAGCGGAGCGGGCGCGTTTCAAGGCGGCGGTACGCGAGCGCGAGGCCGCGTTGCTCGCGCGTTTCACGGCTGCAGGCTGGCGAACGGGACTGCTTCACGAAGCCGACGGCGCCGCATCCCTCGCGGCGGCATTCGGAGTAGCCTTCGCGAGAGCCGGATGAGGCGCGCGTGACCTTCGCTCACCCGTTGCGCTTTGCCGTCGCACTCGCCGTCGCCGCGATCCTCGTAATCCTCTATGGCGCCGTGTCACGTCGCAAGAGTGCGCAGGATCTCGCGTATTCAAACCTGACATTCTTCGCCGTCAGCGCGAAACCGGGGCTTTGGCTTCCACGGCTCCTTCAGGCCGGCTGGGTACTTGGGCTCGTCGCGCTCGCAGTAGCACTCGGCGGTCCTCGCGTGATGGCTCCCGTCCCGGTGCGCGACGGGGCGGTCTTCATCTGTATCGACACGTCCGGCTCGATGGCTGCGCAAGACGTCGCGCCGACTCGTGCCGCGGCAGCGCTCGCAGCCGCACGCGCCTTCATCGACGAGTCACCGCGGGGTACGCGCATCGGGCTGATCTCGTTTTCGAGCGGGGCGTCGCTGATCCAACGGCTCACCGAAAATCACGCTCGCGCGCAAGCCTCGCTCGCGGCGATTCCACCGCCGAACGGAGCGACGGCAATCGGTGATGCGCTCCGGCTTGCGGCAAGCGCCCTTCCTCCAACGGGACACCGCCTCGTCGTTCTCGTCACCGACGGCGTCAACAACATGGGCGTCGATCCGCAGCAAGTCGCCGAGTGGCTCGGCACGCAGCACATCCCCGTCTACACGATCGGCATTGGAACGTCCAACGGCGGCCTTATCCCCGGAAGCAGCGACGAAGCGACGATCGACGAAGGCGCGCTCGAGTCCTACGCGCAGGTTAGCGGCGGCGCATACGCTCGTGCGGAGAACGCGACGGAACTCCGCGACGCGCTCGCTCGCCTTGGGCGCATAACCGCGCTCGAAGGAAAACGGGTCGACGCGACGCCGAGCTTCACGATCGCCGGCGTGCTGCTCCTCATCGCGACCTTCCTCACGGGCCTGGGCATCGGTAAACTCTAGGGCCGTCCGGAGACGTCGGCGCTCGGAATCCAGAGCCGTCGAACGAGCACGATAGCGACCGCCACGAGCGGCGCGGCGAGCATGATGCCGACGATTCCCGCGCCGATTCCCAACGCGACTTGCGCGAGGATCTCGCGCAGAGGCTCGCGATAGATGGGCAGAAAGATTCGTGGGAAGCCTCGCGCGTAGAGCTGCGGCTTCACGTCAGGCCGGAGTTTCGGTGCGTTTGAACGGCTCGAACCATAGCGTGCAGAGCGCGGCCACCGCGAGCGATTCGAGGAAGTGCGCCGGTGTCGGAGCTGCGACGCGGAATGCGGCAGCGAGCGGTGGTACGTATAACATGACGAGCATCATCACAACGGATCCGCCGAGGATCGGAAGGAGTGCGGGATTGTTCTTGACGGGCTGCTTCCAGACGGGTAGTTGCGTCGAGCGCTCCGTGAGCACGAGGAGCATCTGACCGAAGAGCATCGTGGCCAGCGCCATGCCACGCGCGATCTCGACGCCGTAGCCGCGATGCAAATCGGCGAAGTAGACCGCGAGGCATCCCACCGTGAGCGCGCTTCCGAGGAGCACCGGCCGTAGCCAGTCGCTCCTGCGCAGCAGCCCCGCATGCGCGTCGCGCGGCGGCTCCGCCATCAGCTCGCCGGGATCGCCGGAATCGTTTTCGTAGACGAGTGCCGAGGTCGGGTGCACGATGAGCTCGAGCCATACGAGGTGGATGGGCAGGAGCAGGAGCGGCGCCCCGAAGACCGGGATGACGACGGCAGAAATGATCAACGGCACGTGAAATGCGTTGAGATAGCGGAAGGCGCGGCGCAGATTGCGGAAGATGCGCCGGCCGCCGGCGACGGCGGCAACGATCGTGCTAAAATCGTCGTCAAGGAGCACGACGTCCGCGGCTGCGCGAGCCACCTCCGTTCCGCGCTCGCCCATCGCTACGCCGATATCGGCTTCGCGCAGCGCAAGTGCGTCGTTCGTTCCGTCACCCGTCATCGCAACGACGTCGCCCCGCGCGTGGAACGCGCGTACGATGCGAAGCTTTTGCTCCGGCAAGATGCGCGCGAAGACACGCGTCTCTTCGAGCGCTGCGACGAGCCGGTCGTCGGACATGTCGTCGAGCTGGGCACCGGTCAGCGTCGAACCGGCGTGCAGACCGAGGCGGCGAGCCGTTGCATCCGCCGTGTCCGGGTGGTCGCCGGTGATCATCACGACCGCGATGCCCGCGCGACCGCAGGCGGCAATCGCCGCGGGTACGCCCTCGCGCACCGGATCGCTCAGCGCCAGCAGTCCCAAGAACTGCAAGTGTGCTTCGTCGTCGCTTCGGGTGCGGCCGGCGGCGCTTCTCGGTGCGCCCGCAACCGCGAGGACGCGCATCCCATCGCGCGCGAAGCTCGCGTTTGCCTCGACGATCTCGTCCCGCTGCTCACGCGCGATCTCGCAGAGGTCGAGCACGTACTCGACGGCGCCTTTGGTTGCAACGCGATAGCCGGATGGGACGCTCCAAAGATGCGTCACGCGGCGGTGCGTCGGGTCGAAGGGATAGCGCGTGACGAGGCGATCTGCATCGACATCGACGCCACGCTCGTGCGTGAAGCGGAGGACGGCGGCGTCGAGCGGGTCGAAGGGTTCGGGATCGCAGGCGAGCGTCGCCGCGAGAAGCAACGACGCTACGTCTACGCCCCGGGCCGTCCACGTTTCGGCAATCTCCAGGGTTCCATACGTCAACGTTCCGGTTTTGTCGACGCAAATGACATTTGCGGAGCCGAGGGTTTCGACGCTTGCGAGCCGTCGGACCAGCGCGTGCTGTCGCGCGAGCCTCCACGCGCCCAGCGCCAGGTAGAGCGTGTAGACCATCGGAAGCTCTTCCGGAATCGCCGCCATCGCGAGGCTCACGGCCGCAATCACGGCTGCGGGCCATAACGAGCCTCGTCCGTGTTCGACGAAGATGACGACTGCGCAGAGCACGAGCACGCCAGCGCCGATTTGCCAAACCAGGCGGCGAATGACGCGCTCGATCGGCGTGGGGCCGACGCGCATTTGCGACATGAGCTTCCCGATGCGTCCGTATCTCGTGCGCAAGCCGGTTTGCGTGACGAGCACGTCGCCGCGGCCGCTGCGCAAGGCGGTTCCGGCGTAG
>DAHXOK010000058.1 GCA_027364935.1 Vulcanimicrobiota bacterium
ATCTTCGGCAGGGCGAAGAAGAGCTGCGCGCTCACGATAGCGAGCAGGACGAGCGCGGTTCCCAAATCGGGCTGCTTGAGGATGAGCAACGCCGGCAGCGCGACCGTCGCGAGCGGCTTCCACAAGTCGACGAGGCGCTCGTAGCTTCCGCGACAGAGCACCGCCGCAAGCGAGATCGCAAGCACGAGCTTGGCCGGTTCCGACGGCTGGAAGGTGCCGAGCGGACCCAGCGATATCCATCGCTGCGCGCCGAACGCCGCGTGACCGCCTCGCAGGATGAACGCGAGCAAGAGCAAGTTGACGACGTAGAGCATCGGCGCCCAGCGCGCCCACGCCCGGTAATCCACAAGCGACAGCGCGACCATCAACGGCACGCCGAGTGCGATGTAGAGAATCTGCCGTCGGTACTCTCCCGCCGCGCCGGGGTCGTGCAGCCCCGCGGACTGCACGCATAACACGCCGAGCAAAGCGATCGCCGCGCACGGCAGGGCGAGCGTCCAGTTGAAGTTGCGAAGATACCGCCGGAAGGCACCATCGCTACGCAACACCAGCGAGGCCACGTTAGCCTCGCTCGTCTCGTCGGGTCACGCGCAGTGCTTCTACGTCGCGGCGGCGGGCTCCGCGGGAGGGGCGCCGCTCGCCCGGCGGCGGCTGCGCTTGCGGCGCGGACGCGTCGGCGGAGCCGCGGGAGGGCCTGGCGGTTGCGGCCGGTGCACCGAGAGGATCGGGATGTTGGCGAGTAGAGCGACCGCACGATCTTGGCGTTCGAACGTCACCTCGATCTTTTCGCGATCGACTTCGACGTGGCGCGAAATAACGTCGACGAGGTCGCGCTTCATCGCCTCGACGATCTCCGGGCTCAGCGCGAGATGATCCGTCATGAGCACGAACCGCAGACGCTCTTTCGCAGCCGACGCGCTCGGCGGTGCGGTGCTGAAAAAACGGCGTAAGAACTCGATCATGCGCGGCCTCCCCGCAGGAGCCGTTCGAGAAAGTTCTGCTTCTTGAGCTCGACCGTCGGCATCGCAACGTTCTCTCCGGCGACGCGAGCCGCGATCGCATGGTACGCATTCGCGGTCGCGCCGTCGCGACGCAACGCGAGCGGCTCGCCCCGATTCGTCGTGACGATGATTTGTGGCTCGTCTGCGATCACCCCGAGCAGGGGTAACCGCAAAATCGCGTCGACGTCCTCGACGGAGAGCATCTTGCCCTTTTGCACGAGCTGGGGTCTGAGCCGATTGATGATCAGCTGAGGCCGAAAACGATTTCCGAGCAGGCCGACGACGCGATCCACGTCGCGCACGGCCGACACTTCTGGCGTGCAGACGACGATCGCTTCCTGCGCGCCGGCAACGGCATTCTTGAAACCCCGCTCGATCCCGGCCGGTGAATCGATGAGCACGTAATCGAAGCGTTCGCGCAATGTGGCCACGAGCGCGCACATCTTTTCCGTGTCGACGTCCTCCTTCTCCCGCGACTGTGCGGCCGCAAGCAGATAGAGGTTCTCGCTGTGCTTGTCGGGGACCAGCGCGTCGTCGAGCGTGACGCTCTCGTCGAGCACGTCGAGAAGATGATGCGTCACGCGATTCTCGAGCCCGAGCAGAATGTCGAGATTCCGCAGGCCGATGTCCGCGTCGATAAGCGCGACGCGGGCACCGCGTTGCGCGAGAGCCGTCCCGAGGTTCGCGGTCGTCGTCGTCTTTCCGACGCCGCCTTTGCCGGACGTGACGACGATCGCGCGTCCGAGCTTCGTGATCTCGCCGGTGGTCGCGCGCCGCGCCTTCTCCTCGGCGGGATCGTTGTTCGCAGAGAGGAGATGCATCGCACTATCCTGCTTTCAGGCCCGCGAACAGCCGGCCGAAGAGCCCCTGTCGCGCACCGTTATCGAACGTCGTGAACGGAACGATCTCGCCCTCGAGACGCCGAGCGATCTTCTCATAGACGGCGGCGAGGCGTTTGCTGTCGTCGAGCACGAGCGGCTCGCCGCGATTGGTGGTGTCGATAACCTCTTCGTCGTCGGGAATAACCCCAAGCAGCTCCACGGCGAGCACCTCGCAGACGTCGTCGACGGAGAGCATGTCGCCGCTATGCACCATCTCTGGGCGCAGCCGGTTGACGATCAAGCGAATCGGCAAGGCGCGGTCGGTCAGTTTCCCGACCACGCGATCGGCGTCGCGGATCGCGCTGACTTCCGGCGTCGTCACGAGAATCGCCTCGCTCGCTCCCGCGATCGCGTTGCGAAACCCGCCCTCGATGCCGGCGGGACAGTCGATCAGTACGTAGTCCGCGGCTCGCGCGGCCTGGTCGACGAGCGCGGCGAACTGCTCTTCCGTCACCGCGTCTTTGTCCCGCGTCTGCGACGCGGGCAGCAACCAGAGCGCGGGAAAGCGCTTGTCGCGAATGAGCGCCTGGCGCAGCTGGCATCGCCCTTCTGCAACTTCGACCAAGTCGAAGACGATGCGCTTCTCCAGCCCGAGCACGAGATCGAGATTTCGCAACCCGATGTCGGCGTCGACGAGGATGACGCGCTTGCCCGCCTTCGCGAGCGCCGCTCCAAGGTTCACGGTCGTCGTCGTCTTCCCGACGCCACCCTTGCCGGACGTGACGACGATCTTTCTCGCGCTCAGTTTGACCCCTCCGTGACTTCTCGATCGAGCCGATCGAACGGCACGATGGTAATATGCGCGTCGCGCACGAACGCGACCTCCGGCTGCGCCGGCCGCGATGCGTTCGGCGACTCTTCCGACGCAATGCACGCGGCGATGCGTAGCTGCACGGGGCGAAGCTGCATCGCGTAGACGCGCGCCCGTTCGTCCCCTTGCGCGCCGGCGTGCGCGACGCCGGCGAGCCGCCCGAAGATCAGAATGTCGCCGGTTGCCACGACCTCGGCGCCCGGATTCACGTCGCCCACGACGACGAGATTACCGACGTGGTGCAGCGCCTGGCCGCCCCGAAGCGTCCCCGTATGGTACATGGTCGTGACCGCTTCGACCAAGCGAAGCTGCGGCTCGCGCGACTCGCTGCGGCGCACGCTCGGTTCGCCGCGCTTGCGACGCGCCGCGATGTCGGCACGAGCGCCGGCGAAGTCTGCGACGAGCGAGCGCGCCGAGGGCGAAAGCTCCGGCTCAACGATCGCAAGCGAGAATTCAAGACCCTCGGCGCGCGCGAGCTCCTCGATCTCGGCTCCACCGCGCAGTCCGCGTAGCGCGATGCCGTGCTCGTCGAGGATCGCGCGCAGACGCGCCAGCTGCTCCGCCGCGAGAAGCCGCTCGCCGAGTACTGCGGTCGCGCTGCTCCCTCGATAGAACTCGGGCTGCCTGGCAAGCCGAGCATCCAGCTCTGCGAGCCCTGCGTCGAGATCCTCCTCGGAGAGCACGACCTCGAGGCCCCTGCCGGTACCGCGCAGCACGCTCATCCGGCGCAATTGCTGTCCGAGCGGCCTCTCCTCCCGTGTCGTCCACACGCCGTTCGCAAGTTCTTCGGCTTATCCACACGGAATTCACAGTGGAGCGCGAATACTCTGTGCACATGAAGCCGCTCCGTCGCGTTCTTCCGTTGCCGGTCATCGCAGCGTTGCTGCTCTCCTGCTATCCGGCACGCTCGCTCGCCGTCACGACGCAGCAAGAGATTCGGGCCGGCCAAGCCGAGGACGAGGAGATCACGCGCAGCGAGGTCGTGGAGACCGACCCGCTGCTCAACGCGTACGTTCAGTCGATCGCCGACAAGCTGTGGATGCAAGTCGCGCGCAGAGACGTCCCGTACAACATCAAGGTCATCAAGGCGAGCGACGTTAACTCGTTCGCAACGGAAGGCGGCTTCGTCTACATCGACGAGGGTCTGATCGACTTCGTCCAATCCGACGACGAGCTCGCGAGCGTGATCGGGCACGAGACCGGCCACATCGAGCGGCGTCACGTCGTCACGCTGAACTCGAAGGCAGAGATTCTGGGCATTCTTCTCGGCATCGCATCGATTTTTTCGCCGTTCATCTACGACTTCGGAAATCTCGTCGGCGCGACGGTGATGGCGAAGATGTCGCGTGAAGACGAACTCGAAGCGGACCGTTACGGCTTGCAGTTGATGTCGCGCGCCGGATACGATCCCCACGCGATGCTGACGATGATGGCCCACATGAACGTGCTTGCGGACGAGCACAGCGATCTCGTCGACAAGTACTTACAGGGTCACCCCGATCCGAAGGCGCGCATCGCGCACCTCCTCGGGTACCCGGAACTCGATCCGACCGTCGTCACGGAGCAGCAGCGTTTGGTACAAGCCTTCTCGGACGCCGAGCGCGCTCGGTACTCCTACGCCGCGCTCGACCTCGGCAAGATCTTGCAGTCGGACCCTCACAACGTCGAAGCGCTGCTCAAACTCGCACAAGTGCAGCTCGCGTTGGGACTGACGAACAAGAGCGGACAGACGCTGGCGCAGGCGGCGCAGCTCGGGTCGCCGCAGGCGCGAGCCCTCGTCGCCGTGCGCGAGGCCGAGCTGCGCGAGCTCGAAGACCATCGCCTCGCTCTGCTTCGCCTCGACCCCGACTTCAGCCGGCTCGATGCCACCGTCGACGGCGCGCGTCAGACGCTCGCCGACGCCGCGCAGCAACTCGAAACGCGTCGTGATGAGGCGCGCGATCAGCTCAAAGCCGTTCAGGCGCGTCTCCAGAACGTCTCGTACGAGATGCCGAATCTTGGCAACATCCAGATACGCCCGAACTCGCGAATGGCGGCCGTCGTCAGCAATCTCGAAGCGATGGCGCGCGCGGTCAACAGCGGCGTCGACGACGCGTCGCAAGTGATCGAAAACATCGGCTCCCTTCAACCGGACAAGGAGGGCGGGCTCTTGCTCGGAAGCCGCGAGATCTTGAACGAGATGGCTGCGCCGCTCGCGATGCATCCGGTTCCCGACGACTCGCTCGCGATTCTTCCCTCGTACACGCACATGTTCGGCGAACTCTCGCGTGCCGACGGCGACATGGTTCGCTCCATCGACGCGTCGCGAGCCTCGATGACGCTCATGGATCAAGGCATCGGAGAACTCGACGACTTTCTTCGCGATCTCGACCACGCGTACGTTAGCTTCGGCGACCTCGCCGTTCCGGATTACAACGGCTTGCAGCCGCGCATGAGCAAGGTGCTGCAAGATTTCAACGCGGCCGCGATCGCGGCGTCGCAGGCGTCGCAGCTGTACAACATGGCTCGCGCGCGACAGCTTTCGGTTCGCATCACGCTCCTGGGTCTCGGAGGCTCGTCGCAGCGATATGCGACGCTTCAGTACGCCCTGCAGCAGCGGTTCGACATGAACGGCATCGACTACCACACGATGGTGCGAGAGGGTCTCACGCCGGGCGACGTCGTCGCTGCCACGATTATCGCAGCGGACGTTCAAAGCACGCCGCAGGCAATCGTCGACGAATCGCTGCGAACGCACACGCCCATCGTCGATCTCGCGAACGCACACGGCATGCACGCCTGGCCCCTTGAGATCTTCATGGGTCTGGTCTACCTCGATTACACCGACGACCCAACGAAGGAACTGAGCGGAGCGGCGCCCGGATCGCTGACCGTGGGAATATAGCGGCGGGCATGTCCTCGACGACGATCGGCGCACGCGACCTCTTTGCGCTCGTGCGCAAGGGCATCGACGCGGAGGCGATCGGCGCGCACGTTCGCAAGCCGTTTCGCTTCTTGCTCTGCGGCGACCCCGCACTCGTCGCCGAGCTGCGCGCGCTGCTCCTAAGCGGTCACCCCGACGTCGTTCCGCCGGAAGCGGCTGCGTGCCTCGAAACGATTCCGGCCGACAGGTCGACGACGCTGCTCGACGCAAAGGCGCGCGCCGTACTCTTCTTGGGACGCCCCGGCGATCTCGCTGCCGCGAATCTCGCCCTGCTCGAACCGCTCGGATTGCCAATCCTCTGCATTACCGTCGACGCGCACGCGCAGCCTGCGGGGCCCCCGGCCCCGCCGCTCGGTGGAACCTGGGCCGAATACGTCGTTCCGTCGCTCGCGCCGGCGGCGTTACGCACGCGGCTCTTTGCACACCTCGTCGAGTGCGCGCGCGGGACCGAGATCGCCGTCGGGCGGGCCTTGCCGCCGCTGCGCGAGAGCGTCGCCGCGAAGCTGACGCGCGATGCCGCCGCCAACTCTTTGAAAGTTGCGATCGCGAGTGCGGTCGTCGACCACATTCCGTTGGTCGGCCTCGTCCTCGGAGCCGTGGCGTCTGCCGGCGACATCGTCGCGATTACGGGCATTCAAATAGTCCTGCTCATGCACATCGAAGCGGCGTACGGCAAGGACCCCGACGTCCAACGGCTCTGGAGGCTCCTTCCCGTGATCGGCGGCGGCCTCGGCTGGCGGGCGCTCGCGCGCGAGCTCGCGGGTTTCGTACCCGTCGCGGGCATCGCGATCAAAGGCGCGATCGCCTACGCGGGAACGATCGTGGTCGGCGAAGGCGTTACGTTCTTTTTCGAGCACGGCGACCATATGACGAAGCACGACGCGGCACAACTCTACGAACAGACGAAGAGCGACGCGCTGCGTTTTGCCCGCGACCTCGTCACCAAACTGCGCAAGCGGGATTAGCGAAACTCTACAACCGCTCCAGCAACCCCTCGTCATCCAGGCGCGCGAGATCCGGCGAGACGCGAGGGCGTACGATCGCCGCTAAACTCGCAGCGAGCTCGGCGCGTTTTGCCGCCGGCAACCCGTCGCGCCGTTCCAGGAAGCGAAAGACGATCGCGCGCTCGTCGCCCGATAGGAGGCTGGTGGCCGCGTATCGCTCCGTCGAGCCGGCCCCCGTCTTCGGCGGTGCGACGCGCGATTCGCGGACGACGATCGTTCCGGCGGCGAAATCGCCTAGGCGCTTGTTCTCGGATGACACCAGCGCGCTCACGGCGGCGACGAGGTAGAACCCGAGCAGCCATTCGGCAATGCGAATGAGGTTGCGAATCAGCGCGGCCGTGAAGTCGATCGGATATCCGCCGTCGCGCACGACGCGTATGCCCAAGAGGCGCTTGCCCGGCGTTTGGCCGTTCCAAAGCGTTTCGAAAACGACGAAGTATCCAAAGAGCACACCAAAAGCAACCAAGAGCAGAAACGCCGTATCGAGATTCGTCTCGAACTTCGAGCCGCGGTGCATCCGTGCCACGGCCCAAAAGAACCCCCACAGCAATCCGAAGAGTGCCAGCGCCTGAACGACGCCGTCGGCGACGACCGCCAAGAATCGGCTGCCGAGCCCGGCGAGGGCAAACGCGAATGCGACGCTTTCTGGCGTGCGAACCTCGACGCTACGATCCACCCTTCGCTTCTTCGACGGGACCCCGCGGCGCTACCGGCCAAACCTGACCCATGACGCAGCGCGCGTTCGTGGAGCGCCGTTCCCCAACGTGGAACGAGATGGAGGTGCTCCTCCAGCGAATCGGCCGTCGCGGCGTGCGAGGCGTGTCCCCCTCAGACGTGGAGCGGCTCGGCCCGCTCTATCGCGCGCTCACGGCCGATCTCGCCTACGCGCAGGGCCGTTACGACCGGGAGCTCGTCGAGTACCTCAATCGCACGATCGCGCGCGCCCACGCGCACGTCTACGGTGGCATCGTACCGAGCGGACGCCGGCGCGCCTGGCAGTTCTACGCGCGGACGTTTCCGTGCGAGTTCCGCCGGTCGATCCTTCCCATCGCGCTCTGCGCCGTTATCACCGTTGCGAGCGCCGTCGTCGCCTACGCCGTCATCGGCGCCCGTCCCGACGACGCGTATGCGCTGCTGCCGCATGCCGTCATCCCGCCGCAAATTACGAAGAGCCTGCACGACTCGAACTTCGCCATCGCACGCGACGATCGCCCGCTCGTCTCCGCCGCGATCATTACGAACAATGTTCGGGTCGCGATGATCGCGTTCGCCGGCGCGGCGACGCTCGGCGTCCTCACGCTCTACATCATCGTGCAAAACGGTCTCATGCTGGGAGGGCTCGGCGCAATGTTCGGCGCGGCGGGATTCGGTTGGGACTTCTGGGCGACCATCGCCCCGCACGGCACGATCGAGCTGACCGCTATTCAGATCGCCGGCGGGGCCGGACTTCTGATAGCGGCCGGCGTGCTCGCTCCGGGACGCTTGCGCAGAAAGGACGCGCTGGTGCGCAGCGGCCGGCGCGCGGCAGTGCTCTTCGGCGGTGTCGTAACGATGCTCGTGCTCGCCGGAGCGATCGAAGGTTTCGTCTCGCCGTTACGTCTACCAGCCGACGCGCGCATCGCGATCGGCGCCATTGCGGCCGTGCTGCTCGCCGCGTATTTCACGTTCGCTGGCCGCGCTACAACAGGCCGCGCTGTTTGATGCGCAGATAGCGGTCGACGAGCGCAACGCTGAGCGAACGGGCGGGGGCGTCGACGACGACGGCGCCGAGCCGCTCGAGCATCGCGGCTGCGGTGCGGCGCTCGCGGTCGAGGCCGAGCGCGACGTCGAGCCGGTACGCGTCGGCGACGCTGCGGGGCTCGCGCTCCAGTTCGTCGGCGACCGCGGCGTCATTCATGAAAAGGCAGAGGACGAGATGCTTGCGGGCGAGCGCCGAGAGCTCTGCGAGAACGAGACTCTGCGCGATTGGATCGACGACGTCGGTGATGAGCACGACGAGGCTGCGCCGGCGAAGCCGCCGCCCCGCGAAAGCGAGTGCGCGGGCGTAGTCCGCATCTTGAAAGATCGGCTCGAGATCGTAGATCGCCTCGGAGAGGTCGTACAGCGAGGCAGCGGTGGAACGCGGCGAGCGGGCCGTGATGATGTCGCCGGCAAATGCTGCGACACCGACGCGATCGCTCGCGAGGGCCGCGATGGATGCGAGCGAGAGCGCTGCGGTAACGGCGTAGTCGATCTTGCGCTGATCGCCGACGTAGGGCGTCATCAATCGCCCGCAATCAACCAGCAGCATGACGCTCTGACTGCGCTCCACCTCGTATTGCGTCACCATCAGGCGCCCGCGTCGCGCGCTGGCCTTCCAGTCGATAGAGCGGAACGCGTCGCCGGCAGCGTAGTCGCGCAGGCTCTCGAACTCCGTTCCCGCGCCGAGCATGCGCATGCGGCGTAGGCCCGCTTCGACGAAGCGGTTGCGCACGTCGAGCCTTCCGTAGCGCTCTACCGCGGAGAGATCCGGATACACGCGTATCTCCTGCGGCAGCGGCACGCGCGCGCGCCTGCGCAAGAGCCCGAGGCCGTTCTCGAGCCAGACGTATAGCGCCTCGAGCTCGTCGCGCCCGCGCGCGACCGGCACGACCCGCCGCGTAAGCCGCGTCCGGCTGTGTCCCGCGATCCAAGCGGTAACCTCGTCGTCGAGCGCGTGCAGCGTCCGCGCCGGGCTCTCGACGACGCCCACGCGCACCGCAATCGCGGACGCGTTGACGACCGCGTAACGCAGCGTTGCGTCGACGCGCATCGCGAGATGCCCCGGAGGTTCGCGCGCGAACCGCACGCCGCGCGTCCCGAGCACGAGATCGGCGAGCGTCGCAGCCGCAAGCGCGAGGCCGGCGCTCTGCGCGACGCCGGCGAACCACGGCGCGCCCGGCGCGCAGGCGAGCGCGACGGCGATGAACGCAAGCGCGACCAAGAAGCGCGGCGTGAACCAGAGCGGGAGCGTCGTCTTACTCGCGCGGAACCGGCACGGTCGAGAGCAGCTCCGCGACCACGTCGCGCGCGCGAGCCCCTTCGATCTCGGCGTCGGGGCGCACGATCAGGCGGTGCGGCAACACGAACGGCGCCGCGCTCTTGACGTCATCCGGCAACGTGAAGTCGCGGCCCTCGATTGCGGCCGTCGCTTGCGCCGCGAGCAGCAGGCTCACGCCGGCGCGCGGCGATGCGCCGAGCGAAAGCTGCGGATGCCGCCGAGTTGCATCCACAAGACGATAGACGTACGTGCGCACTTCGGGCGAACACGTCACGGCACGCACGATCTGACGCGCGTCGAGGATCTCGGACGCGTTCGTCACGCCGGCGATGCCCGACGCTTCCAAGTCCCGCGCGTCGAAGCCGCCCGCGACCCGCTCGAGGAGCGCAAGCTCCTCGGGCTCGCCGGGATACGATGCTTCGACCCTGACGAGAAAACGATCGAGCTGCGCCTCCGGAAGCGGGTACGTCCCCTCGTATTCGATCGGATTCTGCGTCGCGCAGACGAAGAACGGCTGCGGCAGCTGCACCGGGGTCCCGTCGATCGTGACGCGCGATTCCTCCATCGCTTCGAGTAGCGCGGCTTGCGTCTTGGGTGGCGTACGGTTGATCTCGTCCGCCAGCAGAACGTTCGTGAGAATCGGCCCGGGTCGCAACGAGAACTCACCGCTCTTCGGGTTGAAGACCGTCGTTCCGGTGACGTCCGACGGCATCAGGTCCGGAGTAAACTGGATGCGACGAAACGTCAATCCCAACGCGAGCGCGAACGCACGCGCTGCGAGCGTCTTCCCCGTACCGGGGACGCCTTCGATCAGCGCGTGACCGCCGGCGAACAGGGCGACGAGGAGGCCGAAGCCCAGCCGCTCGCTCCCGACGAGCGAGGCGTCGAGCGCGCCTCGTATCCGTGCGCAGAGGTCGCCGATCATGCGAGCTCCTTTCGCAGACGCGCGTTCAACCGTGCGGCCTCGAGCACGCGGGCGTCGTCTACCGCGGGCCGCCGATTCAGTTCGGCGAGCGCCTCGAGATCCCGGCGGACGTTCGCGTCGCGCGCTCGCACCGGCCGGGCGCCCGCGCGGCGCATCGCATCGCGAGCAAAGCGATCGATCGCCGCGCTTCCCGCGCGCGCGCGCTGCAACAGCGCCGCCATCGACGCAACGTAGGCGCTGGAGTCGCGCAGGCGCGGCGGCTCGAGTGCCATGGGCGGTGCCGACCGAGCGAGGCCGCCGGCGACTGCCAGAACGAGCACTCCTAGCGCGGTCCAGAGCGCGGCGTGTACGCTGTTCGGCAAGACGCCCCACATCGAGTCGCCGCTTGCGTACCCGTGCAGCCGCTCGTCGAAGAGCAATGGGCCAGAACCCGACAGCGTGTCGTACGCAAACCGGGCATTCTGCGCGCGCGCGAGCGACGCGTTGCTGAAAACGCCAGCCGCGGTGATGGCGCCGACGCTTCCTCGTCCGAGGCGATATGCGACGGCGACCGGCGCTCCCCGCACGGTCAGCACGCGCTCCACCCCACGGCGCAGGTGCGAAAACGCCGTCGCAAACGGTGCCTCGACTCGGCGAACGCCGTCCGAGAACGGACCCTTCGCCGCACGAACGGCGAACGCAGCAGGCGATATGGACGCGACGGGCGGGAGCGCGAGCGCGCTGCCCGCAAACTGGAGCACGTCGCCCAGCGCGACGAGCCTTCCGCCCGCTCGCACGAAGCGCGCGAGCCGTGCTCCGTCTCCGGGATCGATCCACGACGACGCCCTCGACTGCTCGCCTTCCACGTCGCTCGGTGAAACCACGAGCGTCGCGCGGGTTGCGCGAAGCGTTCCTACCTCGCCCTCGAAGCGATCGACGCGCACACCCTCCCGCCGCATCACCTCGTAGATCGCGCGATATCCGTCTGGTCCCGTGTCGTACGAGGAGTACGTGGAGGGCGGCATCGCCACAGGCCGCGCCAGCGTCAGCGCGACGACGACGGTAAGCCCGGCGACGAGAGCGAACGCATCGCCACGCGCGCTCACCTTCGCGCGCTCGCGTGAAGCGCCTCGTAGCCGCCGCGCGCGCGATTCCACGCCGCAGAGTCGAGCGGACGCTGCGCGTAGACGCCCGTCACGTACGCTGAAGCAATGGCGTTGAACGGCTCCGCCAGAACGGTGTCGCAAACGGCGCGCCGCAGATCGCTCACCGTCGCTCCCGCGTCATCGTCCAGAACACCCCACGTGCCGAGCAGCGCGATCGCGGCGCGCAGCAGCAGCCGGACGGCGAGCGTCGTCTCGCCCCGATCCGCAGCGGCGAACGCGGCGCGCGTCAGACGCGCGTCGTCGCGCTCCGCGCGCATCGTCGCCACCCCGAGGTCACGTCGGCGACGCGCGGCGGAAAAGATCGGAAGCACGCGCACCAGCGCGATGGCACAAGCCGCCAATGCCAGTGCGGCGACGAGCCACGTCAGCGTCATCGCCGCGCCGTGCGCGCCGGGTACGTGCGAGAGCGCGCGTTCGAACGCGTCGACGAGCGCGTTCCACGCGCGCGCAAGCGGCGATTCGGAAACCGTCGGCGCGAGGAGATGGTAGCGAAAAGGTGTCCCGAGCTCGATTCGCGCCGCGCGCGCCGGATCGATCGGAGGCGTCACGGACCGGTGGACGCGCCCAGGCGTTGGAGCGCCATCTCGAGATCCAGCCCTTCGCGCCGGATGCGAACGTCGTAATAGTAGACCGAGTAGAAGACGGTCTGCACCGTGTAGGAGAGCACCGCGATCAGCGTGCTGAGGAGCGCTGCGATTGCCTGCAACCCCGGTACGAAGAGGACGATCATCTCGGCAAAGGCGCTCAGCATGGCGATGCCCCACGCGACGAGCAGTGCGACGATGACCACGACGAAGGCCTTGCCCCATTCCTTGCGATTGAAGACGCGTTCGAACGCGCGCTCTCGCACGTACCCGGCGCGCACGGCGCGGCGATGACGCTGACGTGGCTCGT
>DAHXOK010000059.1 GCA_027364935.1 Vulcanimicrobiota bacterium
GGATGTAGGCGGCAGCCTGGATGTTGAAACAGCCATTGTCGCGCAGCGCGTAGAACACCTCGCCGACCGGCCGGTGCAGCAGGCGCGCGAAATGCGGGACCCAGATCTCGGCGTTGACCTGGGCCGGTCCGCAATCGTGCGCGCCGCTTCGGCCTCTGCGGCGGTACCGATCTCGTCGATGACGACGACTTCGGGCATGTGGTTCTCAACGGCTTCGATCATGACTGCGTGTTGCAGCGCCGGATCTGCGACTTGCATGCGGCGGGCGAGCCCGATGCCGGGGTGCGGCACGTCGCCGTCGCCGGCGATCTCGTTCGACGTGTCGACGATGACGACGCGCTTGCGCTCTTCGGAAAGAACGCGGGCGCACTCGCGAAGCATCGTGGTCTTGCCGACGCCGGGTCGTCCCAAGAGGCACACCGAGGCGCCGCTGTGCAAGACGTCGAGAAAAATGTCGATCGTGCCGTACACCGCGCGACCGACGCGACACGTGAGGCCCACGATCTTGCCGTTGCGATTGCGAATCGCGCTGATGCGATGCAGCGTCTGCTCGATGCCGGCGCGATTGTCACCGCCGAACGATGAGATGCGAGAGCAGATGTGCGCGATGTCTTCGTTCGTCACCGCCGCGTCGCTCAAGTAGGTGAAGTCGTGCTCGAAGCGCGCCTCCGGCGGCCGTCCGAGATCGAGCACGACCTCGATCATCGCTTCGACGTTGGGAAGGCGAACGAGCGCCTGACGAATCGGAAGAGGAAAGATATCGAGAAGTTGGGAGAGCTCCCAGCTCGGAGAAATGCTCTCGGCCTTCACAGCCACGGCGTATTCCTTTTCCCTCAAATAGCGTTACACCTGGTGCGCCCGGGAGGGCGCCCCGTCGGAGAAGCTGCAACTTTCTTGGACTTCACACGGATGCGAACTTCAACACGTCGTTCTTCCAGGAAGCTCCCGCAGCACGAGCGAGCCTGGATGGCGAGCGAGGAGCGGTTCGACGCAGGGGTGCTCTCCCGGCGCGCCAGGGCGTTACGCTATCCTTTCACCACACGGATCGTACGCAACTCGCTATCGTAGGGGCCCTGAATGCGCACGCCAGCTTTCAATTCCAAGCGCAGGTAGTTGAGAATCTCGTCGGTTATCTCTTCGCCCGGGGCAAGCACCGGAATGCCCGGCGGATACGGTGCGATCGTCTCCGCGCAAATGCGCCCCTTGCTCTTGCGAAACGTAACGCTCTCGGTCGGCGCCAAGAATGCGTCGCGCGGCAACATGCGCATCGGCGGAGTCTTCGGCAGCCGGTAGCTGCGCCGATTGCGAGGCTGATCGAGAATCCCAGAGCGCGCGAACATGTCGAGCGGGCGGTCGTCGCGCGAGATCTCTTCCAATGCGGTGACGAACCGCTCCGCTGCTTCGTCCCTGGTTCCGATCGTGAACAGCGCGACGATATTGAACAGGTCCGCGAGCTCCACTTGAATATTGTAGCGGCGCCGCAACAGTTCCGAGACCTCGTAGCCCGTGTACCCGAGGCCGCGTACGGTGACGACGACCTTGGTGGGATCGACGTCGAAGACGCCTGGACGCCCCTTGAGCTCGTCGCCGAACGAGTAGAGACCCTCGACGCGGTTGATCCGCTCGCGCGCTTCGCGAGCGAGCGCGATCGTCCGGGAGAGCAATCGCTCGCCGTCCGTCGCCATTTGCTTGCGGGCCACGTCGAGCGACGCGACCATCGGCAGATTTGGCGAGGTCGAAAGGAACATCTTAACGACCGACTTGAGACGATCGATGCGAACGCGCCCGCCGCACTGGTGCAGCATCGCGCACTGAGAGAACGCCGAGAGCATCTTATGCGTGGAGTTGATCGACAGGTCGGCTTTCGCGGCGGTTGCCGAAAGCGGCAGCTCGGGATGAAAGTGGAAATGCGGCCCCCAGGCCTCGTCGACCAGCAGCAGCTTCCCGGCCCCGTGGACGATGCGCTCGATCTCCGCCAAATCGGCGGCAACGCCGTAATACGTCGGAGAGACGAGATAGACGGCGGCGAGATCGCGGTGCTCGTCGAGGGTGCGCGAAACCGTCTGCGGCGTGACGCAGTGATCCATGTGCAGCCCTTCGTCCACCTCCGGTTGCATGTAGACGGGCTGCGCCCCGCTCATGACGAGTCCGCCCAACATCGACTTGTGCGAGTTCCGAGGAACGGCGATCTTGTCGCCTGGATTCACGGCGGTCATCATCATGCATTGGTTGCCGCTCGTCGATCCGTTGACGAGGAAGAACGTTCGATCCGCACCGTACGCCTGCGCGGCAAGCTCCTGCGCGTCGCGCACGGCCTCGGTGGGTTGGAGCAGATCGTCGAGCCCAGGCATCGGCGTGAGATCGATCGCGCAAATGTTGTCCCCCACGAACTCGCGAAAAGACGGATCCATCCCGCTGCCTTGCACGTGCCCCGGCGTGTGAAACGGTATTACGCCTGCATCGACGTAGTCGAGAAGTGCCTGGAAGTACGGCGTTTTTGTTTGGTCCACGACCGTTGCCCCGCAAAGAGAATGAGCGCTAGAGGAACGCGTGCGCGCAGAGCGCGCGGGTACGAGTGTTACGCTCCCTTGGCCGTGGTTGAATGATGGCTGATCGCAAACGCCGCCGCGCGGAGCGAGGCGGAGAGAAGCGCGAAGAGCCGGACGTCGCTCATGTCGTCATCCTTCAACGCCGCTGCCAAGGCTCCGCTTCGCGAAGCGAGGAATGGAACCACCGTGGACGCTCCGGTCATCATCGTAGGAGGCGGCCCGGTCGGTCTTTGCCTCGGGCTCGGCCTCGCGCACCACGGAGTCGACTCGCTCGTTCTCGAACGCGACGCGAAACCGGCGCCGGAGTCCCGCGCCCTCGTTATTTGGCCGCGCAGCGCAGAGTTACTGGCGGACTGGAATGCTTTCGAGCCGCTCCGCGAAGCTGGAACGTGGCGCTCCTGCTTCGAGATCTGGTCGGCACAAGATCGCACGCGGCTCGTAGCCATCGATTTTTCGAATGTGGCGGACGTTCTCGCGTGGACCGGCGCGCTGCTCCTACCGCAGAACCAGACCGAAACCGTACTGCGCGCGCTCGTTCGTGCGAGCGGACGCTGCGAACTTCGCACGGGATACGACGTGACGGCGGTCGAGCAGGACGCCGACGGCGTAACCGTGACGGCAACCGCCGGCCCCGGCACGCAACGTCTGCGCGGCGCATATGCCGTCGGCTGCGACGGCGCGCACGGCCTCGTTCGCCACGCCCTTGGACTGAGGCTCGAGGGCGTAACGTACCGGACCCGCGCGGTCTTGAGCGACGAGATCGTCCGCGGCACCGCATGGACGCCGCCTTCGCCCCGCGTCTCGTTCGCCAAGCACGCGTTCGCGCTCGGCATCGAATACGCACCGAACCACTGGCGAGTGATCTCGCTCGTGCCCGCTGGAGTCGACGACGCCAGCGCAATCGAGCCGGCAGCTCACGCGCAGCGCCTGCAGCGTCTTCTGGGAGAGGACGTCACCACGGAGAGGGTCTGGTCGAGCCTCTTCCACATCCACCGTCGCCACGCGCAGCATTTCGTCGTCGGCCGAGTCGCGCTTGCCGGTGACGCCGCACATCTCAACAGCCCCGCCGGCGGCCAAGGGATGAACTCCGGCATCCACGATGCCGCGAACCTTGCGTGGAAGCTCGCGTTCGCCGTTCGTGGGCGCGGCGATGCCTCGACGCTCTTGACCAGCTACGAGGTCGAGCGGCGAGAGATGATTACGGGCGGCGTGGAGCGTTTCACCGACGCGCTCACGCGTTTCGGCATGACCGGATCGCGCTGGTTCGGAAGCGCGCCGTTTCGCTTGATCGGACGCGTTCTACGCGAACCGGGGATGCAGCGTAAAGCTTGCCGCGCGGTGGGAATGCTCTCCGGCCGGTACGCGAAGTCGCCGCTCGTCGACACGCGTCATCCGCTCGCGGGGCGTCGCATCGACGACCTCGTGCTTTCGAACGGTTCGCGCATTAACCACGAACGCGAGGGTGAAGCCGCGCTCCTGATCGTCGGCGACGCGCCGGCTTTGGAGGTCGGTGCGCGCGTGATCCACCTCGATAGGGCGCCCAAGCATTGGCATATCAAGGGGTCGGCAGCGCTCGTCGTTCGTCCCGACGGCTGCGTTGCCTGCGTCGTAGAGAGGCCGACGCAAGAGCGCATCTCGGCAGCCTGGCGCAGAGCGTTCGCTCTGCGGCCCTAACCCTCGATGCGTTCTTCGATCGAGACGTTGTAGAGGAACAGGAACTTGCCCCATTCGTCGGGCAGCGTGTTGCGCTTGATCTGAATCCAGGGGATGTACTTCGGCTGACGCGGCTTGCGGCGCAACGCGAGATTCGCTTCCTGCGGCGTACGGTTGTTCTTGCGGTTGTTACAGCGCATGCACGAGCAGACGAGGTTCTCCCACGTCGATGGTCCGCCTCGGCTCTTCGGCACCACGTGGTCGACCGTCATCAGCCGCTCGCCGTGCATTCCGCAGTATTGGCACGTATAGTCGTCGCGAATGAGTACGTTCTTCTTCGTGAGCGCGACGCGCTGCAACGGGCGCCTGATGTAATAGAGCATCCGGATGATGGACGGCATCCGCATCTCGAAGCTCGTCGACGCCAGCACGCGTTCCTGGTTGTGCACCGCTTCCGCTTTGCCGGCGAAGAGCAGCTTCACGGCGCGCTGGAACGTCGTGACGTTCAACGCCTCGTAGGTGAAGTTGAGAACGAGAACGTCGCTTTGCATCGGCCTTCGAGGCTAGGCCTCGCGTCTTCTGACGTACGCCAAGCGCGTCTCCGTCAAGAGTTGCGTGATCGCGAGACGCTGCTCGGCGGTGAGGCGCTCCCGTACGCGCTCGAATGCGAGCGAGGCAACGTCGATGGCCACGCCCGCAGAAGCGAGATCGACCGTACCCGAGACGTCACTCATGTAGGCGTGCGCCGCAAGGGCGAGCGAGCCGACGATCTCGCTGACGACCTCGGCGATAGGAGGGACCTGCCCCTGAAAACCGGAGGCTTCTGCTTCCGGGGCTGCTTGAGAACTCATCCGCCGCAGTTTCTTATGCGGCGGTGGAGCGCTTCCCTATCCTCAGCGCCTCGCGGACGATCGAGAGGAAGTACTCGTGGATGCGCGTGTCCCCGCCGAGCTCGGGATGGAAGGACGTCGCGAGCACGTTCCCTTGACGCACCATGACGCCGTGCCCCTCGCGGGAAGCGAGCAACTCCACACCCGGACCGACGCGCTCGACCCACGGCGCGCGAATGAAGACCGCCGCAAACGGCTTCGCTCCGATCGCCGGTACGTTGAGATCGACTTCGGCGGATTCGTTCTGGCGACCGAATGCGTTGCGGCGTACCGTGACGTCGAGCACGTCGAGGGTAGGCTGCTTCAAATCTGCAACGTCGTGCGAGGCGACGATCATGCCCATGCACGTTCCCCAGAGCGGCAGCCCGGCGCGCACGCGCTCGACGATTGGCGACGCCAGGCCGAAGCGCTGCAGCAGCTTCATGACCGTGGTCGACTCACCGCCGGGAATGACCAACCCGTCGAGTTCGTCGAGCTGATCGCGCTGCTTCACGGCGTGCGCCTGCGCGCCCGCACGGCGCAACGCGACGAGATGCTCCTCGACATCGCCCTGCAATGCGAGGACGCCGATCGCCGGAACGCGGTCCGCCATCAGTTTCCTCTGGTTGCGAGCAACTCCGAATCGGGGAGCTTGCGCACGTCGAGGCCCGGCATCGCCGACGACGTTCCGAGCGAGCGGCACGCCTCGGCGACGATCTTCGGATCCTCGTAGTGCGTCGTCGCGTCGACGATCGCCTTCGCAAAAAGCCTCTCGTTGTTCGATTTGAAGATGCCGCTCCCGACGAAGATGCCTTGCGCTCCGAGCTGCATCATGAGCGCGGCGTCGGCCGGCGTCGACACGCCTCCGGCGCAGAAGAGCACGACCGGCAAGCAGCCGTCCCGCGCGACCTGAGCGACGAGCTCGAGCGGCGCGCCGAGCTCGCGGGCGCGCGCCATCAGCTCTTCCTTCGGAGCAACGCTCAGTTCGCGAATCGCATCGCCGATCGCGCGCATGTGTCGCACGGCCTCGACGATGTTTCCGCTTCCCGCTTCCCCTTTGCTGCGAATCATCGCGGCGCCCTCGGCAATCCGGCGCAAGGCCTCGCCGAGATCCCGCGCGCCGCAGACGAACGGCGTGGTAAACGGGCGTTTCTCGATATGGTACTTGTCGTCAGCGGGTGTCAGCACTTCGGATTCGTCGATGTAGTCTATGCCGATGGACTGCAGGACGTGCGCCTCGGCAAAGTGGCCGATACGGACCTTGGCCATGACGGGAATCGTGACGGCGTCCATGATGGACTGAATCAGCTCGAGCGAGCTCATCCGCGCGACGCCGCCCGCCGTTCGGATGTCGGCCGGGATTCGCTCGAGCGCCATGACGGCGACGGCTCCGGCCTCCTGCGCGATGAGCGCCTGATCCGGCGTCACGACGTCCATGATGACGCCGCCCTTGAGCATCTGGGCGAGACCGCGCTTGACCGTGTCCGTACCGGTGTGTTCCATACTCTCCTTATCTTATCAGTACGGCGGCGTAGTTGCACCCGGAGATGCGACAGCGCGCGCCTCCGGCGACCCGGCCGGGCTGGGCGTCGCCGTAGGGAGCGGGCTCTGGCGCCAGATGGGGATGTTTGGATTCGGCGTGGGGCCCGGCGGCTTCGGCGTCGGCGTCTGGACGGGCGGCCGCGTCGGCAGCGGCACGGGCGGGACGCGCGGATCCGGGAAGCCAGGGTCGGGAGCGCCCGAGAGCGTCTGCGAACGCTGCCAATCGGGGCCGAACGTCCCCGAACCGGCGTCGGAGGGCTCGGGCGTGATCAGGACCGTCGGCAGGACGGTGGGTGAAAGCTCCGTTGCCTGCCCGAGCAAGCGATAGCCCATGAGCTGGCCGATCGCAATTGCGGCGAGCAGGACGACGGTACCGAGCGCCAGCACGACGATGGCGAAACGCTTGGAGGAGCCCACGCTGCTGCATTCGCCGCTACGTGGAGACGCTTCTCCTCAACAAGCGGCTGACCGCCGGGCGAACGACGTCCAGGCGCGCGGCTCGCGCCCTGCGCTCCGTGGGCGTTCCCATCAAGTGGACTTCGCCGAGTTCCCCCGCGGCGAGTTCGAGGCGCGCGGAGTGGCCGCGAAACTCGACGGAAACGTCGCGGCGAGCGTCGTCGAGATTGCAGAGAAAGATGCGCGCCGCACCGTTAGGGTCCTCGAAGGCCACCGCGCCGACCTCGACCGGCGACGTCGTGACCTCGTCGCTAACGTCGCGCCCGGCATGGATGCACGTGAACGGCTCCTCCGCCGAGAGCTCGCTCATGTCGCCGTAGATGATGTCGTTGCGCAGATCGATGACGTAGCTGCAGCGGCGATTACCCCAGTGCACGCGCGCCGCTGCGATCCATTGCCAGCCCTTAGGGCGCAGCGGCACGAGATGCGGCCTGCCGCTCGTGCGATACCCGTCGAGGCCGCCGACGGTCTCGGCCACCGCCCAGAGATATTTTGCGCCGGTCCACGGCGAGAGATACATTCCGCGGTTGCTGAGCGATCCGCCGTCGAACCATTCCCCGAACTCACCCGGCACGGTGTTGCGCGGGCTTCCGGCCTCCATCGCTTCGTACATCGCACCCAAGTAGTGCACGGCTTCGTCCACGGACCCGTGACGGGCGAGCGCCACGACAAACCAGAGGGTGAGATCCGGCCACACGCCGCCGAGCAACCCGTAGCCGTACGATGGGAAGTACCAGGAATCCGCCGTAGAGATCGTGCGCAGGCCGATCGGCGTCACGAAATCCGCCTCCTGCAAACGTGCGAGGATGGCGCGCCGCTGTTCGTACTCTCCGACGCCGAAGAGCGCCGGGAAGACTTCGTCCGCCGTGAAGTTGTCCTGGTAGTTGCGATCCTTGTCGTAGTTCAGGACGAACGCGCCGGTGTCGTCGTTGTACAGTTGCGCGATCATCGCCGCGCGCAGCGCCTGCGCTTCTTGCCCGTAACGCTCCCAGTGTTCGTGATCGTCGACGACCGCGCAGAGCATTGCCGCGGCTTCCAGCGCGAAGACCGATTCCGCGTTGATCTCCGTGACGGCACCGTCGAGCGTATAGTACGGAATGATGTTCCGCCACGAGGAGATGCCGTACATATCGACGCCTTGCGCTTTGCAGAAAATCAGTCCGTACGCGTCGCGTTGCGAGAGTAGATAGTCGGCCATTCTGACGACGAGCGCGTGATGCTCGCGCACCCACGCGTCGTCCAGCGTTGCGTTGTAGTGGTGGAGCATCGCCACGAGGTGAAGCGGCGTGTCGTCGTTGATATTGAGATCGTACGACGTCTTGAAGCCGTTGACGCCGCGCACGTACTCGATCATCATGCCGCTCTCTTCCGCGAACCGATTGAACACTTCGAGGGCGTCGCGACTGAACTGCGGCCAGAAGTAATCGTATCCGTGAACGAACCACGACGTATCGCGTGAGACGAGGATATCGGAGGGCGGCGAGTTCGTCGCCCCCCACCCTTGCGGATATTCCTTCACGACGCGCAGCATATTCGCTTTTGCCCAGACGATGCCGCGACTGATTACCGGCGACGGCGTCATGATCCGCGCGTCGGCCAGACGCTCCGCGAAGTAACGCTGCGTATCGTGCAGCGCGCGCGGATCGTGAAGGAGCGCCTCGAGGACGGGCCTGGAGCGCTCCGTACCTTTGGCGTGGTAGACGACCGCAAGGCGCAGCGCCTCGCGCGCGCCCGCCGCGACGTGAATGCGGTACTCGAACGCACCGAAAATTCGATGGCTCACCAACTCCGCTTCCTCTGGAGTCACCTCGCCGAACTGTTGGTCTTGCCTGCCGGGCAAGAGCCGGCCCCGACGCATGTGCTGGAGCAGCACCTGCTCGCGCAGCGACAGGTTGACCGCCGCCGGCGTCCGCGACCCGCCCCACCAGCGCTCGCCGCCGGTTTCGAGATTGCGCGAGCACACGAGCGGCCCATCGATATGCGCCTGCACCTCGTGCTCTGGCTCGCCGTAAAAGCGCTGACCGATGAGGAGCGCCCAAGGAAAGACCGAGACCTCGATCTCCGAGGCGCCGGGGTTGTATAGGGTCACGTCCACGACGAACGAAACCGCCCGGTCGAATGCGGCGCCGTGCGGCACGTAAAACGCCTCGCTGACGTGCAGGCGGTTCTCGAGGGTGAACTCCGAGAGCTGAGCGTACGGAAGAAATGTGAACTCGCGCGTGATTTGATGCGGGAAGAGGGTCTGCCGCCCGTCGCGCAGGCGATAGGCGATCTGGTGGGTTCCGAAGATGATCCGGTCGGTATCCGCGTCCCATAAGCCGCGGACGCCCCCTTTTGCCGTCGATTGCGCGTACGTCTTGTAGTTACCCAAGAGAAGACCGTACGGCGTTTGCTCTTCGGAGAGAACGTACGCGCAGTACTCGTTGTGCTGCGCGTCGTAGCTCGATCCCATGAATTCCGGTATTCGCGACTCCGGGTCGCGGCCTTTCCGAACCACGCTCCGCGCACCGGCCAAGATCAACCTGACGCTGGAGATACTCGGGCACCGCGCGGACGGCTACCATGGCATCCGCAGCGTGATGGTTCCCCTCGAGCTCGCGGACACGATCGCGATCGAGCCCGGCGAAAAGCTCGCTTTTGATTGCGACGTACGCGAGCTCGCCGGCGAGGAGAACCTCGCGTTTCGCGCACTGCGCGCGATCGAGACCGCGACGCGACGCCCTCTCGGTGCGCGCGTCACGCTGCACAAGCGGATTCCCACGCAGGCCGGTCTGGGCGGAGGCTCGAGCGATGCGGCGACGATTCTCCGCGCCGCCATGGAAGGCGCGTTCGGCGCGATGCCCGCACTCGATTGGCTCGCGCTCGCGCGCGATCTCGGCTCCGACGTTCCGTTCTTTCTCGTCGCTACCGCCGCACTCGTCGAAGGAACCGGCGAGCGGGTGACCGCACTCGGCGCCCTTCCCGCGTGGTCGGTGCTCGTCGTGAAGCCGCCGGCGCAGGTCGTGACGGCGCAGGCGTATGCTGCATTGGACGAGCGGAAACGCGCGATTCGCCCGCGCCGCGAGTCGCTCTCGCTGCAATGCGCGCAGGCGCTGCAGCGCGGCGACTTCGACGGCGTCCAAAGAACGCTCGGGAACGATTTCCACGAGATGGCTCTCGAAGTGCCGCCGATCCGGCACGCCTACGACGCGTTGCGTGCGGCGGGCGCTGCCAATCCTCTGATCGCGGGATCGGGATCGTGCCTCTTCGGGCTCGCGCGCGACGCTGCCGAGCGCGACGCCCTGCGCGAGCGCTTGAGGCTCGCACCGGAGTTCCAGGTCTTCGCAACGGCATTTGCAGGCGACGACGCGTGGCGCGCCGCGAGCGCGCACGCGTGACTGCGGTCGTCCTTGCGGGAGGTCCGCCCGACGAGGTCTCGGCGCTGCAGCCCGGCGCGCCCAACAAAGCCTTCGTGCGCGTGGGAGGACAGGCGCTCGTAGAGCGCGTGCTTCGCGCGCTGCGCGCCGCGCGCGACGTCTCGCACATCGTCGTCGTCGCGCCTCTCGCGATGCATGCCGACGACGCGCTCGCGCTCGCCGACGATCGCCGGCCGGACGGCCGGCGAATCGGAGAGAGCTTGCGCAGCGGCTTGGCACGCATACCGCCGGACGAGCTCGTGCTCGTCGCAGCCTCCGATCTGCCCGTGCTCACCGCCGCAGCGATCGACGACTTCGTCGGTCGGGCGCTACGCCTCGGCGGCGAGATCGGCTACGGCTGCGTCGAACGCACGGTCCACGTCGCCGCGTACCCGGAGGTCCCGCACACCTGGGCGCACCTGCGCGACGGTACGTACTGCGGCGGCGGCCTCTTCACGCTTCGCCCGCGCATCTTACCGGCGCTGGAGCGCTTCATCGAGCAGCTCGGGGCGGCGCGAAAAAAGCCGTGGCGCCTCGCCTCGATCTTCGGACTGGGCGTGCTGGCGAAATACGGTATCGGGCGCCTCTCGATCGCGGATGCCGAAGCTCGCGCCCGGACGATTCTCGGCGCTCCGGTCCACGCCGTCGTCTCGCCGTACGCACAGACCGCCGTCAACGTCGACCGCGCAAGCGACGTCGCGCTGGCGGAGCGAATTATCGCCAGCGCTTGAAGAGATCGTTCGCGATGCCGAACTGGTCGAGCGCCTTGCCGACCGTGTGCGCCACGACGTCGTCAACGCTCTTCGGAGCGGCGTACATCGCGGGGATCGGCGGCAGGATGACGGCACCAATCTCGGCGAGCTGCACGAGCGTGCGCAAGTGCCCAAGATGAAGCGGCGCCTCGCGGACGACGAGCACCAGGCGACGCTTCTCCTTAAGGCAAACGTCGGCCGCCCGCACGAGCAAATTATCGTCCAAGGAAAGCGCGATGGCGGCGGCGCTCTTCATCGAGCACGGAACCACCAGCATGCCGTCGGTGAGAAAGGACCCGCTCGCGATCGCCGCCGCGATGTCGTCGTTGCGATAGACGACGTCGGCGAACGCCTCGAAATCGGCTGCCGTCGAGCCGGTCTCGAGCTCGATCGTGCGCTTCGACGCGGAACTCAGGACCAGATGCGTCTCGACGCCTCCGATCGCTCGTAATGCTTGGAGCGCCATGTAGCCGTAGGCACTCCCGCTCGCTCCACTAATACCGACGATTATGCGACGCATACGGCAGCGGTTACACGCACGATGCAGGGGCGCCTGGTGCGACCACTAACATCCATCAGCCGTGCCCATATCCGTCCAGGCTCGCGCCTTCGTCGACGACGTCCTCGCTTGGCTCAGCCATTCCGACGACGCTCGCCTGATGCGTGCGATCCGCTCGCCTTACTCCGCCATTCCACACGATGCCGCCGCCGCATACGCCGCGCTGGCGCCGCGCATCGGGCCGCTGTTCGATGCCCTTGCGGGCGGACGGCTCGCCCTGCCGGTCGCCGAGCGCGACGCGGTTTTGGCGTTTGTGGAACGATTGCGCGCGCTATCTCACAACGTGCCGGAGAGCGACGCTGCGACGTTGCGCGAAGCGATCGTTACAGCTTTCGCACTGGAGGAGGGCCTCGAGGCCCAGCCGCAAGCGGGGTCCGAACTGCGCCTTTCCCTACAAGAGTCGCAATCGGCCGATCCGCGCGCGGGCATTCGCGCACGGCAACAACATTTCAGCGCTTCCGCGCTCAACGCGTTTGCGGAGTGTCCGCGCAAGTGGTACTACCGTTACGTCTGCGCCGCGGTCGAAGACCCGGGATCGTCCGCATCGTTCTATGGCACCGCCTTTCACCTCGCCCTCGAGCACTTTCACGAAGAGTTCCCGCGCCCCGGCGATGCGGACGAGGCGCTGATGCGAGAGCGCATCGTCGCGTACGTCGATCGCGCATTCGCGCAACACAGCGACGATTTCGATAGCGCGATCGAGGTCGAGCTGCAATTGCGCCGAGCGCAGCGCACGGCTCAGCGATACGTCGACTGGCTCGTTG
>DAHXOK010000005.1:0-53259 GCA_027364935.1 Vulcanimicrobiota bacterium
GGCGTATGCGCGTGGCGTACGATTTCGAGCAGGTCGAGAAAAAATGGCGGGAGCGCTGGGAGCGCGACGGCACCTACGCCGCACCGCGCGTTCCGACCGGCGAAAAATACTACGTGCTCGAGATGTTGCCGTATCCGTCGGGCGATCTCCACGTCGGCCACGCGAAGAACTACACGATCGGAGACTCCGTCGCGCGCATGATGCGCATGCTCGGATGCGACGTCCTTCACCCGATGGGATGGGACGCCTTCGGCCTACCCGCAGAGAACGCGGCAATCGCGCGCGGCATCGACCCCGAAACGTGGACCCGCTCGAACATCGCCAACATGCGGCGCCAGGTTCGCCTCATCGGAACGAGCTACGATTGGTCGCGCGAGATCACCACGTGCGATCCCGAGTACTACCGCTGGAACCAGTGGCTCTTTCTGCGGCTCTTCGAGCGCGGGCTCGCCTACAAGCGCGAGGCGCCGGTGAACTGGTGCCCGCACGATCGAACCGTGCTCGCGAACGAACAGGTCGTCGACGGCCGCTGCTGGCGCTGCGACTCGTTCGTCGAGCGGCGCAATCTCGCGCAGTGGTTTCTCAAGATCACCGCATATGCCGATCGTCTGCTCGCGGATCTCGACCGGCTCGAGGAATGGCCCGAGCGCACGCGCACGATGCAGCGCAACTGGATCGGCCGCAGCGAGGGCGTGGAGCTATCCTTCGCGATCGCGGACACCGACGCGCGCGTCGACGTTTTCACGACGCGCGCCGACACGCTCTACGGCGCGACCTTCGTCGCGATCGCACCGGAGCACCCCGCTATTCCCGTGCTGAAGACGACGATATCCAAGAACCACGCGCTGCAGATCGACGCGTTCGCGGAGTCGCTGCGCTCGAAATCCGAGCTCGAGCGAACCAGCCTCATGGAGAAGACGGGCCTCTTCACCGGCGCCTACGCGGTGAATCCGCTCTCGCACGAACGCGTTCCGATTTGGGTGACGAACTACGTGCTAGCGGAGTACGGCACCGGTGCGGTGATGGGCGTGCCGGCTCACGACGAGCGCGACTTCGACTTTGCGCGCAAGCACGGGCTACCGATCGCGCAAGTCATCGTCCCGCACGGTTTCTCCGACGAGCCGGCGCCGCTCTCGCAAGCGTTTCTCGACGACGGCCGGCTGGTCGCAAGCGGCGACTTCTCCGGAATGTCGAGCGCGCGCGCGCGCGAAGCGATCGCCCAACGCCTCGCCGCTCTCGGCGCGGGACGCGTTAACGTGAACTATCGGCTACGCGACTGGCTCATCTCGCGCCAGCGCTACTGGGGCACGCCGATTCCAATCGTGTCCTGCGATGCGTGCGGTGAGGTGGCGGTTCCGGACGACGCGCTGCCCGTACTCCTGCCGCCGAACGCGCCGATCACCGGCGAAGGCTCTCCGCTCGCACGCATGCCGGAGTTCGTGAACGCGTCCTGTCCGCGCTGCGGCGGAGCTGCGCGGCGCGACACCGATACGATGGACACGTTTTTCGAATCCTCGTGGTACTATCTGCGCTATCTCTCGCCTCACGACGCGAGCGCACCGTGGGGCCGCGACGAGGCCGCCGGATGGATGAACGTCGATCAATACATCGGTGGCGCCGAGCACGCAGTGATGCACTTGCTCTACGCACGCTTCTTCTACAAGTTCTTTCACGATTGCGGCTGGGTGAACGGCGCCGACGAGCCCTTCCGGCGCCTGTTCCATCAAGGCTTCGTGCTGCACGGCGGCGAGAAAATGTCGAAGTCGCGCGGCAACGTCGTCGGCATCGACGAGACGGCGCGGCGCTACGGCGTCGACGCGATGCGGCTCTTCCTGCTCTGCGTGACGCCCCCCGAGGACACGAGCGACTGGACCGACGAGGGCATCACCGGCCGCGTACGCTTTCTCAACCGGCTCTGGCGTCTGTGTCGTCCCGAGTGCAGCGAGCGCGAAGTGCTCGCGGCGGCGAAGGACGACTGGAGGGTGCCGCCACCGGCGAGCAGTCCCGCCGAAAAGGCACTCATACGCACCGTCCACGTCGCGGCGAAATCCGCGCGCGACGAAACGACGTCCCGCCGTTTTCACTACAACGCAACGATCGCAAAACTCGACGAATTGCTCAACGCGCTCTCGGCAGTCCAGCAAGAGACGCCGCAGTCGCCGGCACTCGCCTATGCGGCGCACGCCCTACCGTTGCTCGTGGCTCCGTTCGCGCCGCACGTCGCCGAGGAGCTATGGGAGCGCATGGGCCACGCCACGTCGGTGCACCTCGAGCGGTACCTCGAACCCGACGACTCCGTCATGGCGCTCGCCGAGATCACGCTGGTCGTGCAGGTGAACGGGAAGATCCGGGCGCGCCTCACGGTGCCAGCCGGTCTCACGGAATCGGAGGCTCTCGCGCTTGCTCTCGCGCAACCAAACGTGCGTGCGCAACTCGACGGCAGCGAGCCGCGCAAGCACGTCTACGTTCCCGACAAGCTCGTTAACCTGGTACGCTGATCAGCTTCTGGAAGTACTTGTACGTCTCGACGATTCCGTCGCGCAGCGGTACCTGCGCGCGCCAGCCTAAGAGCGTGTGCGCGAGCGACGCATCGAACTGCGCGTCGCGGGCGTCGCCCGGACGTTTTTGTGCGTGCGCGACCGGCGCGTCGAATCCCGTGATCTCGACGAGCGTACGATAGATCTCGTTGACGCTCGTCTTGATGCCGGTACCGATGACGAAGCACTCGCCTGAGCCGCGCGTCAAGGCGTCCACGTTGCAGCGCGCAACGTCCTTGACGTAGACGTAGTCGCGCGTCTGCTCGCCGTCCCAGTCGACCCGAACGCCTTCGCGCTTGAGAAACTTGCCGATGAAGATGGCGATCACGCCGGCTTCGCCGTTGGGATCCTGTCGCGGTCCGTAGACGTTCCCGTAGCGAAACGAGGTGAAGTCGAGGCCGCGGTCTTCTTTATAGAACCGTAAGTAGTGCTCGGCGACCATCTTCGTGATGCCGTACGGAGAGGTCGGCCGTTGCGGCGTCGTTTCGGTGATCGGATAGTGCTCCGGCGTGCCGAAACTCGCGCCGCTCCCGGCGAAGATCACCTTCCTCGCACCGACCTTCACGGTATGGTCGAGGACGTTGATGAGGCCGACGACGTTGACCTCGGCGTCGAGCCCCGGATCGCGCGACGAGATCGCCACCGAGTGTTGCGCGGCGTGATGGCTGACGACGTCCGGACGAAACTCTGCAAAGACGCGCGCGATGTTCTTGTCGCGAATATCCATCGGCACGAACGTGACGCGGTCGGGCACGTTTGCCCGCCGGCCGCCGCCGTGCTCCCAGAGCGAATCGATGACGAGCACGTCGTGCCCTTGCGCTAAGTATTCCTCGACGACGTGCGATCCGATGAATCCGGCTCCGCCGGTGACGATGATCCGCAACCTCTTGACGTTCCTTTCCAGACGCGTGATCGCTCTGCGATGACCGTACCTCTGACGGTCGGCATCGCGGCCGTCCTCGGTACGCTCGCGACCGCCCCGCTCTCGCTCGACGGACGCGTGCTCGACGTGCTCGGCATCCTCGCCTTGTACGCCTACACGTGCGTTTCGCGCGAGACTCGCTTGGTTCGAGCGGGCGTGCTCCTCGCCCTGGCAGTCTTCGCCTGCAACGCGTGGATCGCGCGCGAGCGTGCGCCGCACGTCGCCGAACTCCGCACCGCGCGATACGCAGCGCTTGCGCTCGCTCGCACGCGCGACGACGGGGCCGCGAGCAGTTTCGCGGCGGTGCTCGACGGCGGCCTCACGGTTCTCGCGCACGTTCGCGGTACGCCTCCGCCGCCGGGAGAGCGCCTCGTGCTACGCGGAAGACTCGAGCCGTTCGACGGTCCGCGTAACCCGGGCGAGCCGAGCCAAGTAGAGCTCGAACGCGAACGCGGCTTCGACGCGCAACTGGCACGCGCCGAGATTCTGCAGACGCGTGCGCCCTCGCTACAGGATCCACGCGTCGTTCTTGCTCGCGCGCACGCGTGGGCGCTCGCGCAACTGCGATCCAGGCTCGGAGAGCCGGCGGCGTCGATCGTCGCGGGCGAGCTCTGGGGCGAGCGCGCCGATCTTCCGCCCGACGTCCGCGCGCAGTTTCAAGAGACCGGCACCGTCCACGTGCTCGTCACCGCCGGCTTGCACTTGGGCGTTGTGGCAGCGATCGTCGTTGCGTTGCTCTCGTTCTGTTCGGTCCCTCGAATGCCGGCGTGCGCGCTCGCGATCGTCGCCGTCTGGGCATTTGCGCTGTGGAGCGGCGAGCAGCTCCCCGCGATGCGCGCCGCCGTCATGGTAACGGTGGCACTCGTTGCGCACGCCTTCGGGCGAGCGTCGTTCTCTTGGAACGCCCTCGCGCTCGCGGCGATCGCAATTGCTGCGTTACGCCCGCTCAGCGTCGCGACGCCATCGTTCGCGCTCTCGTTCAGCTGCGGCGGAGCCATTTCGCATGCGCTCCAGCGATCGAGCACGCTTTGGATGCCCATGGAGCACTGCCCGCCGCGCTTCGCGAAGCGCTCACGCTGAGCGTTGCGACGCAGCTCGGCACGTGGCCGCTTACTGCGGCGATCTTTCTGCAGTTTTCGCCCTACGCCGTGGCCGCAAACCTCGCCGTCGTTCCGTGCGTCGGCGCGTCGCTCGTTCTCGGCGCGCTGCAGCTCCTACTCGCGTGGCAGCCCGCACTCGCGCAAGCGGCGGCGAATCTCGACGGCTGGATCGTGGCATGGATGCTCGCCGTGACGCGCACGCTCGCCGCTTTACCGAACGGCGCCGTGCCGATGTCGCCCGCGCCGCCGTGGTGCATCGCCGCGTACGACGGTGCGCTGCTCTTCTGCGCCGCCTCCGTGCGCCGTAAGAGTGCGACGCCGGGCGTTGCGGTGCTGATCGTTGCCGTTGGGCTCGTCCTATGGCCGCCGTGCGCCGTCGATACTCGCTTACGCGGGACGGCGCTCGACGTGGGCCAAGCCGACGCTATTCTCATCGAGACACCATCCCACCACGCGCTTCTCGTCGATGGCGGCGGGCGACTCGAGATCGGACCGCAGGTCGACGGATCCGTGGCCGAGCGCGTCGGAGAGCTAACCGTCGTGCCGTTCCTTCTACGCCGCGGCATCCACCAGCTCGATGCGATCGTGCTCAGTCATCCCCACGGCGATCATGCAGGCGGCGTCGCGCCGGCGCTGCGCAAGGTGCGCGTCGCGGAACTTGCCGACGGCGGCCAGCGCTATACGGGGCACGCGTATCTCGATGCGTTGGCCACCGCGCGCGCGGACGGCGTGCCGGTCGTCGCGCCGCGCGCCGGCGATGTGTGGCGCACCGACGACGGCGTCGTCCTGCACTTCATCGGGCCGTCGCTGCCGTTCATCAACGGCGGCAACAACGACATCAACGACAACTCCATCGCGTTCACGCTGCGCTATCGCTCGTTCTGCATGCTCTTCACCGGCGACGCCGGCGTTGCAGCGGAACAGCGCTTCTTAGGTGAAGGCGTGGACCTGCGCTGCCAGGTCCTCAAGGTCGGGCACCACGGCTCCGCCTACAGCTCGAGCCTCGCCTTCATCGCCGCCGTGCGCCCGCAGTATGCGATCATTTCGGTGGGAAGGCACAACATGTTCGGGCACCCGGCGCCTTCAACACTAGCGACGTTGCAACGATTCGGCGCACGTGTCTACCGCACCGACGAAAACGGCGCCGTCACCATAACCACTGACGGCACGCACATTACGGCCTCGCCGATGCTCCCCTGGTCTCGGCCCTGAATCGGAAGCCAAGGATTACTACGGATTTCCGGCCTAAACGGCCATGAGAGGGATCTCTCCCTAAGTCCCCACTGCGAGACCGAGGGATGCGGTGCTTTCGTGCTCAGCTCTTGCGTAAAGCTGGATGAAAGGCGCGTGAGAACTCGCAGTCTCCGCCTATATGAATCCGCGCCTACAGGTTACCTGCAGAAAAAGAAGCGCCGATCTAGGCAGATAACCTCGGCTCAGGCCACCGCCATTTCACACACTTTTTCGGCCATCACCCTACCTTTCTTGAACGAACTGTGGGTAAGGCTCTGACACATAATCCAACGCCACACGATGGACTCTGCTTTTGCCCTCAGCAGGACACAAAATCACCTGCGTTCCGACGGCGTAGGGGTCGTGGACATAGTTAATCGTGTCGATCTTGCGATAAACATGGCGATCATCGAGTTCAATTGTTGTCCTCGACGGTGAAGTGCTGAACGTTCGGACGATCCTGTGAAGCGTGCACCCATGTTCGATTTCGTTGGTTCCAAACGGCCTACAACCGCTGGTAACGAGCGTAGCGGCCAGCAAATCGCATAGAAGTAGAAGAGAACGCGCTCTCACGTCGACACAAATTGTTCTTGTCAGATAGCAGCAACCCTCTGTATGTCACTTTTCTCCGTCATTTTCGAGCGCAGGCTCAGGGTGGCTTGGCGAATCGAGACCGAGGTTCGGCAACATCAAGAGCGTTCACGGGTTTCGCTAGTTCTCGCTTCGTGGCTATGAGAGGATGCGCGGTGAGTGGCAAAGCGTGGGAACCGCCCACAACCTGAAACGAATGCACACGCTGACCTTGAAGCAGCGAAGGCGGGATGAGGATGGGAAACTACTCGCGTTGCGCAACCGCGAGTGGAAGCGCGAGCACGGCCAAGGCGCCAAGCGTGACCGAGCATGGTTCCTGCGCGAGATCGCGCCCAAGCTCGATGCCTTCTCCCTCGCAGAGATCGCAGCGGCGACGGGCTTGTCCCTTGCAGCCTGCTCGCGCTTCCGCGTCGGAGTCCGCGCTCCGCATCCGAGGCATTGGCCAGCCTTCGCCGCGCTTGTCAGCGAGGGCAACGCGTCCAGAGCACACCTTACATGCACGCCGATGCATCGTCAACGCGGGAAGCGTCCGCTCCTGCGGCGGATGCGCGCGGCTGCGATGCTCAACGACCCCACGCCGAGCGAGCCTCATCTCTACGACAGCCTCGAAGAATGCGACCCTACGCCATCAGTTTCGCAGTCGCCCGACGCTTCGAGCTACCTCGCGACCGCCACTCCAATGGGACCGTTGCCCGCCGCGAAGGGCGAGCCAGGCACCGGCGTAAGCGCGCCGGTCGTCGCGTTGATGGTGTAGGCGGAGAGGTTGTTGGAACTCGCATTGGCAACGTACGCGAACTTGCCGGCGGGATCGCCCGCCACGCCATAGGGATTGGCGCCCGCCGCGAAGGGCGAGCCAGCCACCGGCGTTAGCGCGCCGGTCGTCGCGTTGATCGTATAGGCGGAGACGTTGTTCGAGTTATAATTGCTAACGTACGCAAACCTGCCGGTGGGATCGACCGCCACTCCAATGGGACCGTTGCCCGCCGCGAAGGGCGAGCCAGGCACCGGCGTAAGCGCGCCGGTCGTCGCGTTGATCGTGTAAGCGGAGACGTCGTTGGAGCCATCATTGGCAACGTACGCGAACTTGGCAACCAGCGGGGCCGGAGGCGGATTGAAGGCGGTGCCGGTCGACCTGCACCCGATCAGCGCGATCGTCGCGAGAGCCAATACGATCAAAACAGAACGTTTCATGAACTCCCTCCGAAACCACAGCAATGCTGATAGGCTAACTATATGACCGCGAGGCTGCTGAAAGTATGCCGGAAAACCGCCATAACGGCGAACCGTGGATCTGCGCTGCCAGGTCCTCAAGGTCGGGCACCACGGCTCCGCCTACAGCTCGAGTTCCGCCTTCATCGCCGCGGTGCGCCCGCAGTACGCGATCATCTCGGTGGGAAGACACAACATGTTCGGGCACCCCGCGCCTTCAACGATTGCGACACTCGAACGCTTCGGCGCGCACGTCTATCGCACGGATGAAAACGGGGCCGTCACCATAACCACTGACGGCACGCACATTACGGTCTCGCCGATGCTCCACGAATCTGGGGTTACTTCTGCAGTGAAACCTCGACGCGGCGGTTGAGCGCGCGGCCGGCTTCGGTCGAGTTGTCGGCGACCGGTCGCGTCAGGCCGTAGCCCTTCGCGGTCAAGCGATTCGCTGCAACGCCGTGCTTCGTCAGCCACGCGACGACCGAGCGCGCGCGAGCCAGCGACAGCCCGAGATTGTACTCGGCGCCGCCCTGGTTGTCGGTGTGGCCGGCGATGATCCAGTGCGACGATGGCTCGCTCTTGATGACCTGGAGAATCTCGTCGAGCGACGGGAGGCTGTCGGGACGCAGCTTCGCCGATGCGGTATTGAAGTGGATGCCGTAGATGGCGACCGTTCCGCTCTGCGCGATCTGGCGTTTGAGATCCGCGACGGTTTCCTTGTGGCGCTTGAGCTGGAAGTTCGCCGTGCCGTGCTGACCGGCGGGGAGGTCCAGCAGTTGCACGGCGCTGTCGTAGCCGACGGCGCCTGCGTTGACCGAGACCAACCCCGCAGGAACGTTGCGTAGCGTGCACTTGCCATCGTTGGCGGTCAGTACGGTAACGCCCGCGGCACTGACGTCGGCCTTGGCGATCGGCTTCTGCGTCGCCGCGTCGATGACGTTGCAGGAGATGCTGACGGCATAGCGCCAGGGCTTCGGATTCACCAAGACGCGCACGAAGTTGACGGCGTATCCATCGGCCATGCCGGTCGTCGGATCGTCGATGAGGAGATTCACCGTTCCCGATTTGAGGATCGGCCAGTATTCGGGCAGCAGCTCGAGCGTCAGAAGCTTTCCGATGGGGCCAGTTTGATCGAGCTGGTTGACGGCGTCTTCGAAGTTCGGAATGCGTGTGCCGTTGAGCGTGATTTGGAAATGCGAGTGCAGCGGCACCGGCTGAAAGTCGTCGAGGAAAAGCTGAAAGAAGACGCGGTGAATCTTCGGCGGCAACGAGCCGATGGTGAGCGGAATCGCTTGCGGCAGGTTGTCAGGGCGCCGGCTGCAGCCGGAGTAGCCTTCCAGCGGATGCACGGCTACCCCGTCTTTCGTGGGGACCCCCGTGCCGAGCTCGCTGCGATCGGTTCCCGGAGCGGAACCCGGCCGCGACGTGCAGATCCACGCATGCGGGGGCGTCGATTCGCCCGAGAACGGCGTAAAGTGCGCTGGCCATCCGAATCCTAGATTATCGATCGCTCCGGTTCGCACGAGCAGCTCGGCCTCGGGACCGTTCTCCGTTCGTACGGACTCCTGTTCCCAACCCGACGGTAGGCCGGGAGGCGGCGTCGGTATCGTCGGTTGCGGCGAGGGCGATTCCGACGGCGATTCTTCGGTAGAAGCACTGCTTTCCGACGAAGCACTGCTTTCCGGCGAAGCACTGCTTTCCGGCGACGCGTTGGTCCCTGGCGACCCTGTCGGCGATTCCGCCGGCGAGGCCTGCGCGGAAATTTCGGTGGGGCTTGCCGACGGCGCGGCCGTACTTTGGGCCGATTTCGCACAGCCTGCAAGGGCTAGCGACGCCACGAATAGAGCGGCGAGGATCCATCGCGCGCGCACGTTAGAAGCGAGCAGCTCGGTATTCCATATCTCTCGCATCGCGTTTCCTTAAAGTATTTCTGTCGTTCAGAGGTTCGAACCTCCGATCTGCGGCGGTTGAGGACCGCTATCGCGGCTATCGACGCTTTCAGTCTCCGGGGCGAAGGTCAAATCGTCAATCGAAACCCGAGACGTTGCGCACGACTGACCCGGTATACGTTCTCGCGGCGAGATTCGCGAATGCCGTATTTTTGCGCTCAGGTGTTGCGGTTTAGCCGTGTGGTTTCCGTAATTCTCTCACTTGCGGTGACCACCGAGCACGAAGCAGACGCAGTAACCGGCCGCCGAAGGCACCGTGCATTTGGTTGACGTGCCGGATAAGCTTTTCGATATCGGCGGGGCCAACCCGAGCGCCGTTGGAAGAAGCAAAGCAGCCCCGACGCTCTTACGGCGTAAAAGCAAAGACGGTTCCGTCGTTCTGCGTGCCTCCGCGATTGGTTGTGCCGTAGAGCGTGCCTCCAGCGTACGTCAGACCGGCGTAGGGAGTGTTACCGTCGGAGGCGCTACTGCAGAAACTGTACAGCACGCGCTCCGCGCCGCTGGACGGGTTGAGGCTGAAGATGGTTCCACATCCGTATGCACCACCCGCGGTGGTTGTTCCGTAGATCGTGCCGTGCACAAAGATCAAGGCTCCATCCGGTCCTGTACCGTCGCCGGGCGAACCGAAGCTGTGCAGAAGTCGATAGTTCCTGCCGTTAGTTCCGATGCTGAACGCGGTTCCTCCGCCATGCCCGCCGCCCTGTCCGCCGTACGCGCCGCCCTGATTCGTTACTCCGTAGAGCGTGTCTCCGACGTTGAGTAGCGTCGCGCTGGGCCCGCTGCCGTCGGTTCCCTCGCCGAAGTTATGCAGCACCGTTTCCTTTCCGGACGTCGTGACGCTGAACACCGTCCCATAGACGTGATCTGCCCACCCATTTCCGGGATCGTACCTGCCGCCGAAGTTCGTCACCCCGTAGAGCGTGCCGCCGACGTCGTTCACTCCTGCCGATTGGGGACCGTCTCCGTCGCGCGCGTAACTGCGAAAGCCGAAAATCTGCTTCTCGGCACCGTTCGTCGTCAGGCTGAAGACGGTTCCGCATCCTCCGTCCGAACAGGTTAGCTGCCCGGGACCTTGGTTCGTCGTCCCATAGAACACGCCGCGAGATTCGAGGAGCGGCGCCTCTGGCTCATTGCCGTCGGAACCATTGCCGAAGCTGCGCACCACGCGATAGTTCGCGCCACTTGGATCGATGGCGAAGACGGTCCCGAAGTTGTCGTCGCAATTCAACCAGCACGGTGGCCCGAAGGCACCGCCCTGCGTCGTGGTGCCGTAGAGCGCCCCATTCAGAAAGACCAACCCTGCTTGTGGCATGCTTCCGTCGCCGTGGCGCCCAAAACTGTGCAGCACTCTCTCCGCACCGGCCTTGGTCACGCCGAAGATCGTTCCGCAACCGTCAGCGCAAGCGGCGTAGGCACCGCCGTTTTGAGTCGTACCGTAGAGCACGCCGTTCACTTCGATCACGCCCGCCGCCGGATCGGCGCCGTCGCCCCGGCCACCGACGAAACTGTGGACGATTCTATAGTTCGCCGATGGAGACGGCGCCGGCGTTGGTGGGATCGGCGAGGACGCTGCCGACGGCGTGAAGGCTTCCATCGAACTGAGAATGGCATTGTTGTAGTTCCCGCCAACCGCATATATGACGCCGTTGACGACGCCCGCTGCGAAGACGGTGCGCGGCGTCTGTATTGGTGCCAATCCCGTCGTCCACGCGTTCGTCGCGGGATCGTATGCGTCGACGGTCCTGTCGTACGCCGGCGTGCCGTTGCTGCCGCTAACCACGTATAGGATGCCGCCGACGACGCCCGCCGCAAACGCGCCGCGGCGAGCCGGCAAAGGCGCTTTCGTCGTCCACGTGTTCGTCGACGGATCGTACGCCTCGAGCTTGTCGAGGCCAGCGTTCGTGCTCGAGAAGCCGCCGGCTACGTAGAGAATGCCGTCTATAACGCCGGCCCACGATAAGAAACGCGCGGTCGGCATGGGCGCTCTCGTTGCCCAACTGTTCGTCGCCGGATCGTACGCCTCAAGCGTATTGTAGACGACGGATGGGCTCGCTTCGCTGCGACCTCCAACCGCGTATATGACGCCGTTCGCGCCGGCGACAGCCAGATAGATGCGTGGGGTCGGCATCGACGCCTTGACCGTCCACGCGTCCGTCGAGGGATCGTAGGCGTCAAGCTCCCCGGTTGGCGTGTCATATCCTAGGTCTCCACCGACCGCATACAACGTCGTGCCCGTAATCCCGGCAGCCAGACAGCAACGTGGCGTCGGCATCGACGCCTTCGTCGACCAGGCGTTCGTCGACGGATCGAATGCCCAGAGCTCGTTCCAGTACCCGCTGTTTTGCCCGCCGACGACGTATAACGTGCCGTTGTTCGCGTCGCCAACGGCCGCCAACTCATTGAGAGCACCTGGCATCGCGGGGGCGCTGCTCCATGCCCCGCGAGGTAACGGCGCCGACGTCGCGGATATGCCGATCGATGGAGAGGGAGCCGGCAATGGTAGCACGGCGCTGCTTTCCGCAAACGCCAATGCCGTTGGATAACTCACGCCCGCGGAAATCGCTCGTATATATTGTCCCCCGGGCGCGTACACCGTGACCGTACCCACTCCGGTACTGCCGAACTGATTCGAAACGTAGAGCCTCCCACGCGCGTCAAAGGCGAGCGCAGTGGGTTCCCTGACGCCGGCCGTGATCTCGCGCACATACGCTGAGGTTTCGGGCGCGTACACGGTGACGTCGTTCTTATCGAGGTTGGCGACGTAGAGGTTTCCGGCGGCGTCGAAGGCGAGCGCATCGGGCGCCGAGAGGTCTTGTACGATCGTCCGCAAAGGCGATGTGCGCCCGAAAGCGTAGACCGTGACGCTGCCGCTATTTGCGACGTAAAGGTCGCCCGAACGATCGAACGCAAGCGCCGTGGGCCGGCTCACGCCGGAAATCAGGGTGTACGCCGGCGACGCACTGCCGGGCGCGTAGACGGCGACGCTGGCCGCGCCGGATAAGGGGCTATTCGCTACATAGAGATATCCGCGAAAATCGAGCGCCAGCGCGGTTGGATTCGTGATGCCGTTCGCGATCGTGCGCAGCGGCGACGCCGTTCCCGGGCTATACACCGTAACGCACCCTTCCGGACAATCAGCAGGGGCAGTGGCCGAAGCTCGCTGGTTTGCAACGTACAGACGATCCGCGCCATCGAACGCCAACGCAACGGGGTTGTTGATTCCCTCCGAAATGCTGCGCGGCGTTTGGGGCGCAGCCTTCGCATATACCGTTATCGACCCGCCGACGTACTGTGCTGAGGGAGCGTTTACCACATACAGATTGCCGACGGCATCGAACGCGGCTGCCCTCGGATTACCTATGCCCGCCGTAATCGTTCTCGGCACGAGATTGCTGGGGTCGAAAAGCGTGATGCTGTTGCCGTTGGTGACGACAAAGGGGCGGAACGCGACAGAGCCTCCCGCTGATTCACTGTTGCGCGCGGCAAGAACCGCGGCAAACATCAGAAGGGTACCGATCGCGTAACCCGCGCGCCGCCCGCTCATATTACGTCTTCATCATCTCGCGGATGCTCTGCTGGGAGTCGGTTGAGGTGACGGACTCGGCACTCCGTTGATGATCGCCTGAACCCGTTCGATGCTTTGCGTGGTCGACGCCATGCCGGAGCGATCGCCGAGCTCCTGGAAGATCGCGAGCGCCTGCTGATACGATTGCAGCGCGCCGGCGTATTGGCCTTGCTGCTCCAGGACGTAGCCGATGTTGCCGCGGGTTCGCGCTTCACCCTCGCGGTCGCCTAGTGCCTGGAAGAGCACGAGCGCCTGGCGGTGCGATTGCAGCGCGTCCGCGTAGCGACCTTGATTCATTTGAACGATGCCGATATTGTTGAGGGTACGCGCCTCGCCGTCGCGGTCGCCCAACTCCTGGAAGAGCGCGAACGCCTGCTGGTACGATTGCAGCGCGCCGGCGTATTGACCTTGGACCCATTGAACGATGCCGATGTTGCCGAGAGCGCTCGCCTCGCCCTCACGATCGCCCAACTCCCGCGAGAGCGCAAACGCCTGCTGATGCGACTGCAGCGCGACGGCGTACTGGCCTTGAGCCGTTTGAACGATGCCGATGTTATTGAGCGTTCGCGCCTCGCCGCCGCTGTCGCCCAACTCGCGATACAGTTCTAGCGCCCGCTGGTACGATTGCAGTGCGCCGGCGTATTGGCTTTGATCCATATGGACAATGCCGGTGTTGTTGAGTGCGCTCGCCTCGCCCTCGCGGTCACCCTGTTCCCGATAATACGCAAGGGCTCGGTCATATGATTGCAGCGAGCCGGCATAGTGACCTTGGTACTCTTGGACTATACCAAGGTTCACGAGGGCAGCGTTTACGGCATTAGCATCACCGCTCTGTTGTGCCGCAGCAAACTGCTGCTGATAAAACGTCGCGGCTTCGGCAAAGTTCGCAAACGTCGCCAAGTACCACGTCGAGGTCGGATGATAGGTTACTTGCGGTCTGTTCGCCGCGGAAATTACGTCGATCAACGATGCTTTCACCGGCGTGGCGCCGATCAATAGATAGCCGGTCCTCGTGATGTTCACCTCACCGCGGGTGCACGTAAAGGTCACTGCGTTCGAACTGCCGCTGATCTCAAACTTAGTACCAGGAACCGCGGCATCGATCTGCGGCCCGGACTGCACCCGGAAGAAGTCTAAGGAACCATGCACGATATCGAATCTCACGTCGCCGCCGCTGCGATTGACGAGCTCCCCTGAGCCGGTGCTCACGAAGGTGACGCTGGCGCCAGGATCGAGCGTTGCCGTGCTCTTTCCGCCGGTACTCACGATGATCACGACGACGTGTGCCGGAACGGCGATCGTCGTGCCGTCGAAGATCGTCTCGCCACGGCATATCGTGTCCTGGACGACGCCACCGCGGCGCACGGTCACGCCGGCGGACTCGACGCTCTTCCCGTCGACGAGAATTCGCTGGACCGTGTGCACGCGCTGTGAAGCCGCGAGCGCCGATGACGGCCACGCGCAGGCCGCCGCAACCAGTCCAATGGACAGTCTCTGCTGTGAAGCCGCGAACGCCGACGACGGCCACACGCAGGCTACCGCAAGCAGCCCAATGGAGAGTGTCTTCGGAGACAACTTCACGGAGACGCGTCTCCCCGCTCAGGTTTTGCCGGGCTCGGCTGATGCGATAGTCGCTCGACGATTTCGTCGATGTACTCCTGGACGAGATGCGGGTTATCGTCGACGCTCCGCCCTTGGATATCGTCGACCGGTTCATAAATCTTCGGATGACCGAGCATGACCGGAAAGACGCAGCGCGATCCGATGCCGGCTGCGATCCACTTCCGGTGCGCTCGCATAATCTCGAAGAGACAGTATGGTTTCTTGAAGTACGTCGTCGAGTATACGGGCACGACAAACCTGCTCGCATCGAGCGAGAACGAAATCTTCGCTTGCCATCCGGAGCCGCCGCGAATCGCCGACTGGTCGAAGAAAACGGAGAGGCTCTTTCCATCCGGTAGCTTCGCGCGATGGAATGGCAGGTACACATGCTCGTAGACCCAAGCTCCATCCTCGCGCGCGTAGCTGAGGAAGACATCGTAATCGTAGGCTTCCACTGGTAGCGGCACGAAGGCGTTCGCTTCATCGGTGAGGACTTGGTGGCCGCGAGTGACGCTCAGCCCGGATGCCAGGACGACCCCTATCGCAATCAGCGAAACTTGTGGCTGAATGTGATGCGATGAGAACATCCACCACTCAAAGAGCATCAACGCACCAAGACCGGCGACAACGGCGGGCCCCAGCGAAAGCCACGGTAACAGAGGCCGTAACGTGCGCAGACGAGTGCGCTTAAGGAGGAGGAACGAATTCGTGTAAATCAGCACCGCGATACCCGAGAAGAGCGGTATTAGCAAGAAAAGCCACGGCCCTTGCGGGTCGAGGTCGTAGTACAGTCCGGTTCCTCCCTGCGTTTGCGCGTCGCTCAGCGCCCAGCCAAGCACCTCAGGACCGCTTCGGTCCGTCCGCGTCGAGGTGTCGCGTTCGATCGATCCGACGATCACGTCTTTCCCCTCGAGCGCGGCATAGCTCTGAAATGTACGAGCGTTAGTAAACCTGTAGACCAGTGGCGCGGTTGGGCCGAGGCGAACCGCATTCTCCGTTGTTGCGCAGGTTAGGTGCTTCGTGTTGGCCGGGTCCCTGAGCACCAAGACGCGGTCGACCATTGACCAGATGTCTTCATCTGCCTCTATGTCGTTGCTGACAAATGGGACGTCGCTGTAGCAATCACGATAATAGAGGTCGGTCTTACTGCGCTCCGTGGGAATAAATATCGTGTCCGCAGACGCGCTGACAACGCCATAAATACGCCGATCCTCTGGGTAGACGTCCGCCAGGGGCAGGTCGGTAGAAGTACTGACCGGGAACTCTTCTGCCCCATAGACGGGAAAGAAGCCCGTACCCACGGCAGTACGAATGCTTGCGATGAGTGTCGCGCGTGCGCCTCTCTGCGCCGCGGTACATGGAGTGTTTGGGCAGGGACCGAATAGGATGTCGAGGATGATAGCATCGGGATGTCGATGCTGTGGGTCGTGATTGATTGATTGCACGAGGCCATTGAGGAAGTCGGCAACGCGCAGGCGGTTCGACGGGACCGCGGAGCGTCTCGGATCCCATGGGGTGATGTCCACGATCGGAAACTGACGCGAATATCTTGGCTCGGATCGGGTGCTGAGCCAGGAGAAAAACTGCCAATCCCAATCCTTCCACGCGGGGACCAGATACGCGATCGCAGCCATGAGGACGACGTAGACGCATGTAAGAAGCGCGACTCGGCCGACCCATGACGGTAGGTCCTCAGCCAAGAACCGCCGCGCTCTGAACAGGGCGCGCTGCACAAAGTTCATATTCAGCCGGTGCCTAGAGAGCTATCCTTACGGCTGGTGCAGGGTACGCTCGGCGGCACCACAATGCAGCCCTCAGAAAAGTGCTCCCGCGGATACGTGTCCCGTGCCGCGGCAGATTCACCGACGCCTCGGTAACATGCACCCGGCTTCGCTCCGACCGAGCCAATCTTCTGCCACGCGCTCCTTGAGGGTCCGCCGCCCGACTCCGAGCCCTACCGTTCGCGCTAAACCCCCACGGCGATCACGCAGGCGGCGTGGCGCTGGTGCTGCGCACGCCACCGCGCGCGCGTACCGCGTGTCCATCGTCGCACCGCGCGCCGGCAACGCGTGGCGAACAGACGACGGCGTCGTCCTGCACTTTCCGTGGGAGCGTTGGTCGTCGCGGGAGCGTCAGCGTAGCGACGTGACTAGTGGGGCTGGCAGGTGTCCCCCGGATTACCGTCCGGCATGAGGATTGCAATCGACGGCGGATTGTTCGAGCCAACGACGCCTGCCGTGTACGTCGCGCGTTGTCCGTCGAGCGCAGCACCCTGGAAGGAAATCGTATCACCGTCGAGTGCATACGTGCCCTGGTTGCCGCCGGCGTCGGTGTAGTTGCTCGCATCCACAATCGTGAAATTTTCGCTCGCGGCCGCTTGCAACTCGCCATCGCTGAGCGTCGAGCACTCATAGAGCCCCGCGGGAACTGCACTCTGGGAATCCGACGACTGACCGGAAGAGCTCGCCGACTGGGCGGACGGCCTGTGGGCAATGCAGCCGCTCGCGAGCACCGCAACGGCGAATCCCGCAAGCGCGGCGCGTATCAGGCATTTCATTACGAGATATTCTTCAGCATGCCACGCACTTTTCCTCGAGCGGGTCGAACGCTACGGCGCCGCGGCGGTCACAGCGGGGTGCACCGCTGTTCCCCGTCAGCAAAAATGAGGTCGAACGCCTGTGGCAGAGCATCCTTGAATACCACGTTCGCAAAGGTGAATCCGTCTTCTAAGCGCGGATAGACGACGGTCCACGTCGTGTTGCCGAGGTTCGGCGACGCGTAGCTTGTAGCGATGAAATACGAATCCGTAAACGCGTTAATGGCGACCGCAACCCACTCTCCCGAGACCGTAAAGATATTATACTCGTACACCACTTGGTGGGCGGAGTTCGTTCCCACGCCTTGCCACCAGTTATTGCCGAGTCGCCTTATGCTGAGCGCGGTGGGGTAGCCGGATCCGGACGAGATGTCCGCCGTACGCATCGTGTCGCAGCTCAGCGTGGGTTGCGGCAAACTCGGCAACCGTGCAGCGCTTTTGTTGCAGACTTGCATCAAATTCGCGTAGGTGATCGTAAACTGCGTAGCGGTCTCGTTGAACTCGTAGGCACCGCCTGCGACAGGAAAGTTCACGCTCCATTGCGAGCCGGATAATCCGTTGGGGCTAGCCGGGCTCGTGCCCACGAAAAATGTTCCCTTGCCTTCCAATGGGTTAACTTGGATATAGACGGAGCCCGAGCCCGTTTCGTCCGGCCCGACGTAGTAGTCGTATTCTGCGGGTTGCCCGGGCGCCGGAGCCGTGCCGGGTTGTGGTCGCGCGGTCCCGTGCAGCCAATGACTGCCGAGCGGTTCGACGCTGTCCTGCTCCCCGAAAACCTGACCGTTCACGCCGGTGGTCTCGCAGTTCCACATTGAAATCAACTGGGCAGCCCGCGACTGCGCGGCAGATATCCCAGTACTCGCTGCCACAATGGATAGACACAACGCGACGGTCGAGAGCCGGATGGCGATCTTATGCATCGAGTGCACTCCCAGCAGTTCAGAATCCCATTACGGACGAGGTGTTGGACGTGTTGCCGGTTGCGGTGTACCGGGCAAGAGCATGCGGATGGAAGCGTGGTTGTTCGGTTCGGCGAGCCCCGGCTCGCGGCAGAATGGGGCGGAGGGTCTACCCAGCGGATGGTATTGGCCAAGCCCGGCCGGCGGGTTGTACGCCGGCAACCGGCGGGCCCCCCCGACGATGTCGGCGGCGGCCGGCGTGCCTATCGCCTGTGGCGCGGCTTGCCAGCAATTCATATCGCCGATCAGCTTCATCGCGAGCGCTTGCAGCGTATTCCACGTCTGGAGATCGACCGCGGTCGGCGTCAATGGAGCGCTGCTATTCGTGTAGTTGATTGAACTCCCCAAGAAGCTGCCGGCGATGCCGCCGAGCTGCGAAGCATTATATGACGTCGTGTTCGACGTGTCCACCTCGCTGACATAACCCGTGGAGGGGACGGGCTTGGGCGCTGGGATACCGGTACGCCTTGACGTAACGTTTGTCGATCGCACTGGCGCGAAGTCCTCATACATCGACGTCAACGCGAGGAGCGTTGCAAGCGGCATCAACGGCGTAAACGTACTGTGTTGGCTCTCCTGTCTCTCGATATTGGACAGCCATGTGAACGCAGGCGAACCACGCGCCGTCGTATGCGAGCACTGGGCATACGAGGTGGTCGCTTCGATGGCGGTCCAACTCCGTCGACTGATGAACTCGTCACTCGACCCGCTTCCCGAGGCGCCGATGTTCACGACGATTGCGCCCTCGACATTGGGCGAACTTTCACATTGGGCCGCATAGGACGCGAGCGTCAATGTGGGCTCTGGGATCAATATCGCGTTGCCCACGAAGTGGTACCCTGCCTCGTCCCTGCCGGCATTAAGGAAGACCGTGAGCGTCGAGACGAGTTTGGACACCATCGGTACGTCGGCACCGAAACCCATGACGAAGATCACGGGCTTGAAGCCCGTTGCGCCCGGAAGCTCCCAGGGGATCATCTCAGACGCCGCCGATGGTGGCGACGTCACGAGCGTTTCGCAGAATCGCAGGTGCGCCCAAAGCTGGCGCACATCGTTGCGCTCGCCTCGCGACGGTTTACAGGCCCCCGTCTGACCGGCTCCGAGTGCTGCCTCGCACGACGCGAGGCGGCTTCTGAGGACGCGGCTCAGATACGTTGAAACGCCGCGGGGCATTGGCACTGGCGTGGGCTTCGCGACGGGTGCACCGAGGTAGACCGCGACGATCTCGGAAAGGCGCTTCGCGCTACAGCCCTGCCCGGAGAGCGGCGCGGACGCTGAAGCAGCCGGCGCGCCGATAGTACTCACGACCAGCGCCACGCTGGCAGCAGCCATGGCGATAGTGCCAAGCGCCCCGTGCTTCATGCAGCAACCTCCGATCGCTGCACGGCCTTTTCTTCTGCAGAGCTTACGGCTCCTTGCTTATATGTTGCGGCGTCGACTTACGTGGAAGAAGAACTGCAGCACCCGCGGCGAGGAGCGCCATCGCGGCCGACGCGAGCATCGCGTGAGAGAAACCTTGTGGGTTCGACGGTACCGGCACGGCGCGATTGCCGGTCCACGCGATCACGATTCCGAGGGCGGCAATAGCGAGGAGATTGCCGACGCGCGAGATGGAGTTGTTGATGCCCGACGCAGCACCGATGTCGTTCGTATCGGCCGCTCCCATGATGACGCTGACTAATGGCGCGATTGCCACTGAGAGCCCAATGCCCAACACGGTCGTGGCCGGAAAGACGCTTCCTAGGTACGGCGCGCCACTCCCCAGCCGCGAAAAGAGCCCAAATCCTATGGCCGAGACAATCGCGCCGGAGACGAGCGACGCTCGAGGACTGATGTGCGCCGCCAACGCGGTTGCGAACGGAGAGAACAACGCGATAAGCACGATCGTCGGCAGCAACGCCAAACCGGCAGCAAAGGGCCGGTAATCCATGACGTGCTGGAGCTCGTACGGAACGAAGAATAGCGCGCCGCCGAGGGCGGCGTAGAGGAGCAACGTGTACACGCTCGCGACCGAGAATGCGGGCGCAGAGAAGAGCCGAAGCGGAACCACCGGAGCCGACGCCACGCGTTCGGCGAAGACGAATGCCACCATGAGGACGAGCCCTGCGACGAGGAGCGCAACGGCGTACGGATGATTGCGATGTTGCATCTCGATCATGGCAACCACGATCAGGCCGAGACCAACGGCAGCGAGCATGCTGCCGAGAACGTCAGGCTTACCGCGGACGCGTTTCGCACGGCTCTCCGGGACTCGCGTATAGGAAACGACGAGTACCAAGATCGCCAGCGGAATGTTGATCCAGAAAACACCTCGCCACGAAGCGTTCTGCGTAAACCATCCGCCGAGCGCCGGACCGATTGCCATCGTAATCGCCGACGCGGCGGCCCAAATGCCGATCGCCCGGCCGCGTTCTCGAGCGTCGAACGCCGCGGTTATCAGCGCAAGGCTTCCCGGGATCATCACGGCCGCCCCGGCGCCTTGCGCGCAGCGCGCGACGATGAGGGCGCCCGGCGTCGTTGCAAGAGCGCACCCCACAGACGAGAGCGCGAATATCCACGTCCCCAGCGTGAAAAGGCGACGGCGTCCGTAACGGTCGCCGAGCCCCCCGCCGATGAGAATCAGCGAGCAGAGGAAGAGCAGGTATGCCTCGACGATCCATTGCGCTTGTGAATCGGTTGCGACGAGCCTTCTCTGTATGACCGGCAATGCCACGGTAAGTGCAGTGCTGTCGATGTAGCTCATGCTCGAGGCGACGATCGCCGCCGTCAACACCGCGCCACCCGCGCCGAGCCGGGCCGGTGATACTGGCGCAGCCATCGTAACGAGCCTTTGCCTTGGAGGGTCCGGCGCCCTACGGGCTTGACCGTCAGGCAAGAAATCGCGGACTGCTCAACCAACCATATCGTCGTGAGTTCGGCTCGAGCAGAGATCCTGACCGATCGGCTGTCGATCGTGGTAGGCGTCACGGGCCATCGCGATATCGCAGCGGACGATGAACGTCGATTACGCGAAGCGTTTGGGCGAGTATTGCAAGAACTTTCGCAGTCGTGTCCGCATACGCCGCTGCTCGTTCTCTCCGGGCTCGCGGCCGGCGCCGATTCGCTTGCGGCGCAGGAAGCGATCGCGAGGAACATCCCGGTTCTTGCGTGCCTTCCGATGCCCGTGGAAGAGTACGAAAAGGATTTCTCCGCCCCGGAGCTCGTGAGGTTTCGGGCCTTGCTCGCCGCTGCGGCTCGCGTGACCGTAACGTCGCCGACGCGCGAGAACGGCTATACCGCCGTCGCACGGTTTATCGCGCAGTACAGTCACCTTCTCGTCGCATTTTGGGATGGGCAAACCTCGCGCGGCCCGGGCGGTACGGCTGATGTCGTTGAGATGCGGCTCACCGGCAGCACGCGAACCGGCGACATTGAATCCATTCCGTATCTGCCGGACATCGGCCCCGTCGACCAGATCGTCACGCCGCGTTTGAGCGCTCCCTGTCAGAGCGAACCCTTTCAGGTACGCCGTCTCTATCCACATCGGTACGCACAAGAGCATGACGGCCGACAATCATTTCTCCGAATGCTCGCCGCAATAGACACGTACAATGCCGATCTTGCACGTACGTCCGTTCCGGAACGCGACTTGGGCCTGCAGACGCTCATGGAAAGAACCGATGCGGCGGCAAATCGCCTTCAAAAACGCACTGCCGCCATTCAGACGAGCTTGCTCTCGGTCGCGTTCGTGGTCGCAGGCTTTCAAATCATTACGCAACTCCCTTCCATCATAAAAATCTTCGGCCTAGCAGTCGCGTTCGGCATTTACTGGTGGGCGCGCAAGTACGATTATGAGAACCGGTATCAAGATTATCGCGCCATTGCCGAAGGTCTGCGCGTTCAGAGCGCGTGGTATTGCGCCGGCTTGCGTCACAAGCTCGCCGACAACGCATACCTAAAAATGCAAGAGGGAGAGCTGCAGTGGATTCGCATGGCCTTGCGTTTCTTTTACCTCGCGCTGTGTGAGAGCCGCGCGTTCGCCGATGCGTCGCACGCGCATCCCGTCTGCGAGGATTGGGTGCAATCGCAGCGGCGCTATTACGAGCGCGCGGGCCGCCGCGAATCTGCCGTCAAAGCACGGCTCGATCGCATTACGCTCGTGGCTGTGATCGTGGGCCTTCTGTGCATGGCAACGTCTCTGGCAGAGCTGATCCGGTACAATGCGTTATGCGTGCTTGTCGGCACGTGCCACAAGCCGTATGCGGCGCCTGAGAACGTCGCCTTCCTGCGCGAGCTATTCAGCGTGCCGCTCGCGATGGCGGCGGTGCTCGGAGCGGTCATCGAGCATTATGTCGAGAAGCAAAATCTCGTCGCAAACGCGCGACGCTACGAACGCATGTACCGCGTCTTCGACCGCGCGCAAGCAGAACTCGCTCGCATCGGTCACGGAGCGCAAGGGAACCCCGAGAAGATCATCTACGAACTCGGTCACGCCGCCTTGATCGAGCACGCCGAATGGCTCATCATGTGCCGCGATCGTCCGATGAAGGTGGTCGTGGTTTGAGTCATCTCGACGGACTCATCGACGCCCCGGGGCAAAAAAAGTTGCTGTCGGTCGACGGTGGCGGCATTCGCGGCCTGATCGCGATTGAGTTCCTGTCGCGCATCGAAAGCACGCTTCGCGACACGTTGCAACGGCCGGAGCTGCGACTGAGCGACTACTTCGATTACGTCGGCGGCACCAGCACCGGCGCCATTATCGCGACGTTGATCGCACTCGGATATTCGGTGGACGAAATACGCTCGTTCTACCGAACCGGAGCGCACACGATGTTCGATCCCAATCGCTTCCAGCGCATTGCCCGGCGCTTGAAAGGGCCTTTCGCGGTCGCAATGGGCGTGCTCGGCATGGTGGTATATAAGACGATGTACGATCCGCTTCCGCTCGAGCGAGAGATCAAGCAGGTTCTTGGGGATCCGCTTCCCGGCGCTGCAAGAAGCGGCGATAATGCCGGACTGACGACGCTCGGCACCGAGAAGCTTCTCACGCTGCTCATGATCGTGACGCGCAACGTGAGCACCGACTCACCGTGGCCTCTTTCGAATAACCCGCGCGCGAAATACAATCTTCGAAAAGGCGAAGAGCCGACGAATCTCGACTTGCCGCTTTGGCAACTGGTTCGCGCGAGCACGGCCGCACCCGTCTTCTTCCCTCCGGAGCGCATCGACATTCCGGGCGTCAAAAAGCCTTTCATCTTCATGGACGGTGGAATCACCGTATTCAACAATCCGGCCTTTCAACTATTCCTCATGGCCACGCTCCCCGAATACCGTCTGCAGTGGCAGCCGGGAGAGCGAGAGATCCTTCTCGTTTCCGTAGGAACCGGGCTTTGCGAGAGCGCGAACCTCGACCTCGGCACGCAGCAGATGAATCTCTTTTATAACGTCCAATCGACGCCCGCTGCGCTCATGCGCGCCGCGACGGTCGAACAGGACGTTCTCTGCCGCGTCTTCGGTAAGGCGCTGCCGGCGTGCACCCCATCGGTGATCGACTCGGAGATCGGCGGCCTCATCGAGAACCACGCGCCGCTGAAAGACAAACTGTTCACCTACCTACGGTATAACGTCGAGTTATCCGAGGCCGGCCTCGGCGATCTTGGCCTGTACGATCGAGAGCAATCGCCTCCCGGCATCGATCCGAAATCGGTACAGCCGCTCGATAGCATCGTTCATCTCGACGAGCTGGAGCAAGTCGGCAAGGCCGCAGCACGACAGCGCGTCGCCACGCAAGACTTCGACGGATTCTTCTCGGCCCGCCAAAGTCGGGCGACGCCGCCGCTTCAAATTGCCCGTCCAGCTCTACACAATTTCGGCTCGGCGTAGCGCCGCCCTACACCGGCCCGCCGATGACGACCGTCGCCGTGGCGGCAGCGGGGGCCCGGTGTCGTTCTGGGCGATGCCGGCTCTAGCGCCTTCTCCTGACGGTTTTCTTTGCCGCTTTGGTCGACGCCTTACGCGTCGCCGGCTTCGCGGTCGCCTTCTTACGGGCCGGAGCGGCCTTTGCGCGGCGCTTGCTCATAACGGCGTCCTTGAGCGCTTTCGCGGGTAAGAACTTGAAAACGCGCTTCGCCGGAACTTTTACCGGTTGGCCGGTCGCCGGATTGCGCGCAATGCGGGCGGCGCGATCGCGCACTTTGAACTGCCCAAATCCCGGAACCTTCACCGGTTCGCCGCCGACGCAGGCGCGGACGATATCGTCGAAGATTCCATCGACCAGAAGAACTGCCTCGTTCTTCTTCAGCTCAACTCGCTCCATGGCAGAGCGGACCAGGTCTACTTTGTTCATCGGTTCCTTTCTATCTCAGAAGCCACGCGCGGGCTCAGCTATGTTTCATCAATATCCGGGTACAAAATTCCTCTGCGGATGCAGCCGCCGAGATTCTGCCGGGCCAGGGTCCGCTCCGCGGAACCCAACGAAAATCGTCAGGCAGGCCCGGCAGGAATCGCGATGCCGTGAAGAAGCCGAGAACCTCATTCCTCTCCGATTCTCACGGGCTACCTACGCGAGAAGCCGCATCGATTTCACCGATGCTGGAGCGTGGGAAACACCGATGATTGCGTTCTTATCGAGCGGCACGGGTCGACTAGCGCGCGTCGTCGCCGGCCTGATTCTGATCGCGCTCCGATCTCGACGTGGGGCGAAGCGGCGCCTGGACGAAACGCCTACTTCACTCCGCATTCATGTGGAAGCTGCAAGCGAAGCCGGGCTGGCGGATGATTCCGGAGTAAGAACGATGGGAGGTTCTTGCGAGGGTCTCTGCCCTCCCAGATCCGGCGCTCCTTGGTGATCAACACGAAGATGTACCTGACGAAAGGCGCCCTCGGACCCAGGCACGCGTGATCCGGCGCGGCTAACGGCGCTTGAAAAGCACCGCGTCCAGCGAGTACGCGCCCGGGCCGGCAACGAGCAGCGAGAGCAGCACGACGAGATAGACGAGCGGCACCTCGAACGCCGCCCGCCCTCCGACGAAATGCCCTCCGGCCGGAAGATGAAATTTGACGATCGCGACGATCATGTCGATCGAGAGAACGGCCGCAACAAGTGGGGTGAGAATGCCGAGAATAAGCGCCGCGCCTCCGAAGAGTTCGGCGAACGTCACGACTCCCTGGAGCCACGACGGCGCGAAGCCGTGCGGGCCCATCCACGACGCAGCTCCCGCCGGTAGCTTCATCATGGCGTGAAAGATGAACGCGAGCCCGACGATCGCGCGAATCGCACAAAGCGCGACGCTCGCACGCGTTCCCATTAGCGCCGGCCTCCGGGCGGCGTCGGCGATGCTTGCGGCAAGGGTGGTGGCGAAGGAACGAGTCCAGACTGCTGCACGATTTGACCGTTGACGCTCGTCGTCGACCACAGCGCCGTCGACGACGTTTCGATCAATGCGTCGCTTCCGGCGGACCACATGTCGCGCTTACCAGATGCCAGCTCGAACGGTTGATTCCCATGCGTTCCGTCGACGAGCTGCCGCACGAGGGCGATGAACACGCCGTTGCTCTGCGTCACGGAGTCGACCGTCGTCGTGCATCGCGTGAGCGTCACGCTCGTAGACGCGCGCTCGAGCGACGTCACGACATCGTCCCGCGAATACGTTTGGCCTTCGACGTGAGCCGTGAAGCTCGGACTCAAGGTGCGCGCGAAATCCTCGAAATCGCCGCGCACGATGTCCGCACATTGTGCATCGTACGCCGCTTGGACGCCGGAAGCCGACGCGCCGCTGACGGCCGGTGAGGCGGGCCCGGCGCAGATGAGAAGCAGCGAAGCTAACGAACTGCCGAGACGCACGAATTCCATGCCAGATGATTTGCACGGCGGTACGAAAACATCCGCTCGCGAAGAGTCTCCCCATATGGGCCTTTCGGCGCGCCTTCGGCTCGTGGCGAGTGCGCTTATCATAGGCTGCCTTGCCGCATGCGCGGGGCAGCCGAAACCGAGCCCAGCCGCGGTACGGGTGCCGACGCTTCGCGACCTCGGCGCGCTCGCCTGGCGATGGGTCGGCCCGGCGCAGATGGGCGGACGGCTCGACGTCGTCGCCGGCGTCGCGGGAGATCCGCGAACGATCTATCTTGGTCACTCCTCCGGCGGGTTGTACAAATCGACTGACGGTGGCGCGACGTTCGCGCCGATCTTCAACGAAGGAACGTCGTCCGCGATCGGCGCGCTCGCCGTCGCGCCGTCGAACCCAAGCGTGCTCTACGTCGGAACCGGCGAGGGCTTCCCGCGCAACACCGCGTCTCCGGGCGACGGTGTCTTCGTCTCGACGAACGCAGGAAAGACCTGGAGGTTCTCTGGGCTGCGATCGAGCGCACACATCGCGAAGATCGCCGTCGATCCGCACGACGCGGAGGTCGCGATCGTTGCGGCGCTCGGACCGGAGTGGACGCCGGGCGGCGAGCGCGGCCTCTATCGCACTGCAGACGGCGGCAAGACGTGGCAGCGCGTGCTCTTCGTGAACGCGACGACCGGCGGGAGCGACGTCGTCTTCGATTCGCAAGATCCGAACGTCGTCTACGCCGGAACTTTCGATTTCTTGCGCAGGCCGTGGACGTTCCGCGGCGGCGGTACGGGAAGCGGTCTGTACCGCTCCGACGACAACGGGCGCACGTGGCAGCGCTTGACGGACCCGGCGTTGCACGACGGCCTTCCCGGCGGGATCATCAACCGCGTCGGCGTCGCGCTCTGCGACGCGCATCCGCGCGTCGTCTACGCGCTCGTGCCCACGAAAACGGGTCTCCTCTATCGCTCGGACGACGGCGGCGCACGCTGGACGCCGGTGAACGCGAATGCCGAGCTGGACTTTCGGCCCTTCTATTTTTCACAAGTGCGCGTCGATCCGCGCGATCCGCAGCGCGTGTACGTCATCACGGGTGAGAACCAAGTCTCGAAGGACGGCGGAAAGACGTTCGCACGTTTCGGCGGTGGCGGCGACAATCACGATCTCTGGATCGATCCCGCCGACCCGCAACGGATGCTCGCCGGAAGCGACATGGGATTCGAGTACTCCGTCAACGGTGGCTCTACGTGGACGTACGACAACGTCGTACCGTTCGCACAGGTCTATCGCGTCGGCTACGATCTCGACGTGCCGTTCCACATCATGGGCGGGATGCAGGATCACGAAGTGTGGTGGGGGCCGAACACGCTCTGGAACGACGGCGAGTACGGCGGCGTGCCTGGCGGCGCGTGGCGCAACATCTCGGATTGGGGCGACGGCCAGTACGCCGTCGCCGATCCGCACAATCCCGACATCGTCTACGAGGACACGCACTTCGGAGACCTGGTTCGGCGCGATCTGCGCACCGGCGAGGCGAGGTACATCTCGCCCCAGCCCTTGATCACCTTCGGCACCGGCGTCGGCGCGTACCCGTATCGCTTCAACTGGAGCGCGCCGCTCTACCTCTCACCCCACGACCCGCACGTGCTCTACTTCGGCGGCAACGTGCTCTTCAAGACGACCGACGGCGGTGCGACGTGGGACGTCGTCAGCCCCGATCTTTCGCAGCCGTGCGACGCGCGATGGCTCGGCCCGAGCGGTGGACCCGTATCGCGCGACGACACGAACGCCGAAGCCTATTGTACGATCTACGCGATCGCAGAGGACGCCGGAAATGCAACGACGCTCTGGGCAGGCACCGATGACGGCAACCTTTGGTTAACGCGCGACGGCGGCGCGCACTGGGCCAACCTCGACGCCAACATTCCGAACCTGCCTCGTCAAGCCGTCGTCTCCTCGATCGACGCGTCGCGGACGACGCCGGGCGTGGCCTACGTCTCGTTCGATCGCCATGGCTTGGGCGACGAACGTCCCCACGTCTATTTCACGTCCGATTACGGGCGCACGTGGGCGGACATCTCGCGCGGGTTGCCGAGCTACGTGCACGTCGTGCGCGAGGATCCGCGACAGACGAATCTTCTCTTCGCCGGCACCGAGCAAGGCGTCTGGACGTCATTCGACCGTGGCAAGCATTGGTTGAGCCTCATGCTCGGAATGGCGCCGGTCCCAGTGTACGATCTAAAGATCCAACCCGTCTTCAACGACCTCATCCTCGGAACGCACGGCCGCGGGTTCTACGTTCTCGACGACGTGACGCCGCTCGAGCAGCTCGCGCAGCGCCCTGCAAACGCGCCGGTGCTCTACCCGCCGATGCCTGCGTGGCGATACGTCCCGCGCCCGACCTACGAACCCGGACGCGGCGCGTTCGTCTCCGACAACACGCCATACGGAGCGCTCATCTCCTACTATCTGCCGACGCCGGCGAAGGGCAGGAAGCCGCCGCACGTCGCGCTGCAAATCCTCAACCAAAGCGGCGCGGTCGTGCGCACGCTCGATCCGACCGCGAAGCCCGGCATCAATCGCGTCGTCTGGGATCTGCACGCCGACCCGCCCGGCGGCAGCCACGCCGCCCAGGACGCCCGCATCTACTACGTTTTCTACCTCCTGCACGTTGCCGGTCCACAAGTCGTTCCCGGCTCGTATGCGGTTCGGCTCCAGGTCGGAAGCGACGTCGAAGACCGCGTGCTCGACGTGAAGCTCGATCCCGCGTCGCACGCGTCTGTAAGCGCGTTACAGGCGCAGTACGACGCACTCGACCGTCTCGCGCGGATGCAGGAGAGCGGCGAAGCCGAGCTCGCGATCATCGCCTCGCTCGATGCACAGATTCGCACGCTGCACGCTCCGAGCGTAGCGCTCGAGAGCGCGCTCTCGTCCTACCGGCGCGACCTCGATTCGGCTGCAGACGCGCTGCGCAACGGCAACGGAAGCCAGAACAGCGGCTACAAGCATCCCGCAGAGCTGATCGATGCCATCGCCTACCAGCGTCACATTCTTCCGACCTACTTGGGGCCGCCCACGCAGGCGCAGCAAGAACTCATCGACGCCTACGGCCGTCAGTCGCTGGCGATGGCCGCACGCACGCACGCGCTCTTTACGAGCGCTCTTGCCGCCGTCAACGTGCGGCTCGCGCGCGCGAAGCTCGCGCCGCTTCGCGCGGCGGTGCTATCGCCTAGACGTCCCGCTGCTCTTCGACGAGCACGCGCTCGATTGCCGCCTCGATGCGCTCGAGTCCGGCACCACCCGCTTGAAAGTGCCTCAGCTCGTGGCTGCGATTGAACACGTAGAACGCGGGGACGAACGCGTTTTGGAAACCACCGACGATTGCATGTTCGTTGTCGATCGCGCACGGTTGAGTGAGATGCATGTTTTCGGCTGCGTCGTGGCGCACCGCGTCGACGTCGAGCTCTTCGGGCGAACGCGGCTGATGAACCGCGACGAACGCAACGCCTCGCGAAACGAACGTTTCGCGTAAGGCCGCCACGCGCTCGGCGACGTCGTGGCAGAGATAGCACGAGATCGACCAGAAGAACACGACGACCGGGCGCCCGGCGAGCTCCTCGACAGACGGCTCGCCGTTCACCCAAGCGGTAGCCCCCTCTAGCGAAGGAAGAGGGCTACGCATGCGCATCGGCATCGGCCTTATCCGACTTTGAGCAGCGCCTGGCCGGGCTTCCATTCCGCCGGACACAGGCCGCCGGCTTGCAGTGCCTGCAAGACGCGCAACGTCTCCTCGACGCTGCGTCCGACGTTGTCGGCGGTCACGACCGCGTACCGAAGAACGCCGTCGGGATCGATGATGAAGAGCCCGCGCTGCGCCGCACCGCTGCTCTCGTCGAGCACGCCGTACGCGCGCGCGACCTCTTTGGTGAAATCGGCGACGAGCGGGTACTTCGTTCCCGCGATGCCGTTCTTGTCGCGCGGCGTGTTCAGCCACGCCCAGTGACTGTGGACCGAGTCGGTCGAACAGCCGAGAACCTCGGCGTCGAGCTCCTTGATCTCGTCGTACCGGTCCGAGAGCGCCGTGATCTCGGTTGGGCAGACAAACGTGAAATCCAAAGGATAGAAAAAGAAGATCAGCCATTTGCCCCGGTAGTCAGAGAGCGCGATCTCCTTCCCGAGGTTCCTTGCGCTCGTTGCGTCCTTCGTGCTCTGCAATCTGAAATCGGGAGCCGGTTTTCCGACCTGAGCCAACATCGTCTACGCCTTTCTCCGCCGCCTGCACGCCGGACCCCCACTCTAGCGCCCGGCGTCCTAAATGAAAATGACTTTCATCTAAGCGCTTCAGCCAGGGGATTCGCGTGCAGCGCCCCCTAACCGTTGCCCGTATGGAGTCGGACGCGCTCGAGAGCGTTTCGCGCGAGAAAGCCGCACACGACCAGCAGCCGCCGCAGGCGCTCGTCGCGTTCATGTCGCGCGATTGGATCGCGCGGCCCGTCGAGCGCGTTGCGCATCCGCAGCTCGCGCGCTTTCTCGAGCGCCGCGCGGCGCTATCGCGCGCGTTCCCCGGCATCTATCTGCTGTTGCCGGCCGGCTGCGAGCGCGTACGCGCCAACGACACGTATTTTCGTTTTCGTCCGTCGAGTGAGTTTGCGTACTTCATGGGCGCCGGCGAACCCGACGCGTTGCTCGTCTTCGAGCCGGAGGGCGCCGGTCATCGCACGCATCTCTTCGTGCCGGAGCACAATCGCGGAACCGCGGCGGGATTCAGCGACCGCGCGCGAGGCGAGCTCTGGGTCGGGCGCAATCGCGGCGTCGAGGAGAGCCGCACTTTTTACGGCGTCGATCGCTGCGAGCCGTTGGGTGCGATGGAACGCTATATCGAGACGTTGCGCTCGAAAGATCATCCGGTGCGCGTGCTGCGCGGATCCAACGCCGAGGTCGACGCGCGCTTCGAGCGGCGCGACGCCGACGCGGCATTCGCGACCCACCTCAGCGAGATGCGTCTTCGCAAGGACGACTACGAAGTCGCCGAGTTGCGCAACGCCGTGGAGATCACGAAGCGAGCCTTCGAAGACGTGATCCGCAGCCTCCCGACGATGAAAACTGAGCGCGAGGTCGAGGCGGCGTTCTGGAGCCGGGCGCGCATCGAGGCGAACGACGTCGGCTATCTCACCATCGCAGCGGCAGGTGCTCATGCCTGCACGCTGCATTGGACCCGCAACGACGGACCGCTCGAGCCAGGGAGCTTGCTCCTGCTCGACGCCGGCGTAGAGTGCGATTCGCTCTACACGGCCGACGTGACGCGCAGCCTTCCCATCGGCGGGCGGTTCTCACCAGAGCAACGCACCGTGTACGATCTCGTCTTCGACGCACAGAAGGCGGCCATGGAAGCGTGCGTCGCGGGGAGCGATTTTCTGGAGCCGAACCGTCGCGCGATGCGCGTGTTGACCGAGGGGCTCATCGAGTTGAAGGTGCTGCGCTGCTCGCTCGACGAGGCGCTCGATCCGGAGAAGCAATACCATCGGCGTTACACGCTGCACAACGTGAGCCACATGCTCGGCCTCGACGTTCACGACTGCGCGCGGGCGCGCTCAGAGCAGTACAAATACGGAAGACTCGAGCCCGGCACGGTGCTCACCGTCGAGCCAGGGCTCTACCTCCAGCCGGACGACGCAACCGTTCCCGAGGCGCTGCGCGGCATCGGGGTGCGCATCGAAGACGACGTGGTCGTCACGAACGGCGCGCCTGAGAATCTCTCCGCCATCCTTCCGTCAAGCGCCGCAGGCGTCGAGGGATGGATGCGGCAGCTGCGGTCTTAGGGAAGCTCTGGGCCGTCGTCGGTGGGGAACTATCCCGTCGTCTTCGGCGTCGAGCCTCCCTGGAGCGCCGGCCACTCGCCGAACGCCAGGATAAGGATGCAGATCAACGGCCCCACGGCAGGTACTAGGTTGAGCAGTGCTAAGGCCCCGCTGAATCCAGCCTTCGTGAAGATGCGCCAGTAGAACCAGATGAACAGCGCGGTGATGGCCAATAAGAACACAAGCCAAACGATGAAGAAGGTCCCCGCCATCGCAGCCGCTGCTGCGCCGGCGTTACCGAGGTCTTGAGAGTTGTTGTCCATTCGGCGACCGTTCGCTTGCCTTGGGAGGCCTCCCTCCGCGGAGCGTTTCGATTCGGAGGTTTGTGCTAAACGACGTTATGTATCGCATAGAGGACGGCGACGCGTTGCTGGTGGTCGATCCCCAGAACGACTTCCTGCCCGGCGGCAGTTTGGCCGTGCCGGACGGTAATCGCATCTTCGAGCCGATCAATCGGCTGATGCCGCTCTTCCGTTACGTCGCGGCTTCGCGCGACTGGCATCCGCACGAACATGCATTCTTCCAGGCGTACGGCGGGCCGTGGCCTTTCCACTGTCTTGCCGGAACGCCGGGGGCCCAGTTCTCACCGCTGCTGCATGCCGGCGAGATTGACGAGATCGTCAGCAAGGGCACCGACCCGAACACCGACGGGTACAGCGCCTTCGCCGGAACCTCGCTCCCGGATCGTCTGCACGCGCACGGCATTCGGCGGCTCTTCATCGCAGGCATCGCTACGGATTACTGCGTGAAGTGCACGGCGCTCGACGCACGCGCAGCCGGCTTCGACGTCGTCGTCATCAGCGACGCAATCGCCGCTATCAACGCGAACCCGGGTGACGAAGAGCGCGCAATCGCCGAGATGCGCGCGTGCGGCGCCGAATTCGTGGATTCGCATCACGTGATCGCGGGCGTCTAGGAGCGATGAGCCAGGAGCGCGTCTATAGGAATCAAGTCCTCGAGATCGAGCCGACCGGCATCGAGCGCGTCGGCGACGATCAGCGCCACGGGAACCCGCGCCATCTCTTCGGCGTGTGGTTTTCCGCGAACGCCGAGATCGCGACCTGGATGGTCGGCCTCATCATCACCGCGTCGTACGGCACCGATCTGCGCAGCGCCGCGGCGGGCATTCTCCTTGGGAATCTCGCCGGGTTTGCCGTCCTCGGCGCACTCGCGACGATGGGGCCGCGATTCGGCGTGCCGCAAATGGTGGCAGGGCGCCTCGCATTCGGGCGCGGCGGCAACGTCGCTCCCGCAACGCTCAGCTTTCTCGCCGGCGTGGGATGGTTCGCGATCAACACGGTTTTTGGCGCGTACGCGTTGCAAACGATCGCGGGGTGGCCGTACCTCGTGGCGCTCGGCGTCATGCTGGCGCTGCAGATCGTCATCGCGGTGTACGGGTATAACTTCATCCACCTCTTCGAGCGCGCGAGCGTCGTCTTGCTCGCACTTGGCTTTCTGACGCTCGGCGTCGTGACGTTCTCGCACGTCCACTGGAACGCGCCGTTCAATCCGTTCGCGCCGGCGGCGGGAGGCGGAGCACTTGCGGGTTTCATCTTCGCGACCGCGCTCTCGTTCTCGTACGCGCTCGGGTGGGTTCCGTGCGCCTCCGATTACTCGCGCTACCTGCCCCGCACGACGAGCGCCCGCGCGGTGTGGTCGTACTCGTTTCTCGGCTGCGTCGTGTCGTGCGTCGTGCTCGAAATCATGGGCGCAGCCACGGCCACCGCCGTGGCGCACGGCTCCTCGCTAACGAACATGCTGCCGACGCAGGCAGTCTTTGCGCTCCTGAGCTCCGGATGGGTCGCCAAGCTCGTGCTCTTCGCCATCGTACTAGGCACGTTGACGGCAAACTGCATGAACCTCTACTCGGGAGCGCTTGCGGCGCTCGTAGCGTTCAACATTCGCGTGAAGCGCGCGGCCGCGGCCTTGGCCGTCGGCGTGCTCGGAGCGCTGCTCGCAACCGGCGGCGCCGTGTGGAGCGACACGGCAACCTACTACACGAACTTCTTGCTGCTGCTCTCGTATTGGGCGTCTCCTTGGGCCGCCGTCGTCCTCGTCGATCTCTGGATGCGCGGCAGCGCGCAGGCGGATCCCGAACGCGTGCCGAGCTGGCGGGCGGGCACCGTAGCTTGGATCGCAGGGCTCCTCGCCTCCGTGCCGTTTTGGAATCAAGCCTGGTACGTCGGGCCGATCGCGCACGCGTGTCCGCAGCTCGGGGACGTGTCGTACTACGTTGGGTTCGTCGTCGCCGGCGCGCTCACGGCGCTTCTGCGCCGGGCCGAGAAAGTCAAGTTTGCGTAAAGCACGCGTTTGGATTGCTCCTAGGCTAAAGCTCGCCTAAGCAGCAGACGATGCTGTAAGCACGGATGCCTGCGAAGCAGGCGCCGATCGGTGGAGGTGAGGATGCCGTCCTACGTTCTTCCGCGGAAGCGGCTTCTGGCATGGCTCGAGCGCCACGCTCAGACGCCGTTGCGAGCGATCGTCGCCCCCACAGGCTTCGGGAAGAGCGTCCTGTTGTCCGAGTACGCCGCAACGCGTCCTGCGTGCTATTACGTCGCGGTCGGACCGATGCGCCGGTTGACCGACCGGCTCGCGATGGTGCTGTGCGAGCGCCTCGGCATGTCGCCCGAATGCGGCCTCTCCGTCGATGCCGCCGTCGCAGCGCTCGGAGCGCTCCCTCCGTGCGAAATCGCCATCGATGAAATCCATGCGCTACGCCGCGAGGATCGCGAAGCGCTCGCGCAGATCGTCGCGCAGATGCCGGAGCACGTACGCATCGTGCTCGCCGGGCGCTCGCGCGAGAGCATCGCCGATCCGCGCCGCCTGCTCGACGGTGGCACCGCGTTGCTCGACGCATCGAGCTTAGCATTCACTCCCCACGAAATCGGCGAGCTCGCCGCCCTCGCCGCCGTCGAAGCGCAGAGCGCGCACGTAGCGCAGCTCGCGCGCGAGAGCGAAGGGTGGCCGCTCGTCGTCGCCGGTGCGATTCGTGCCGCAGCCGACGCCGGCCGGACGCTCGCCGACGCACTGCGCCAGTGGAATGCGCAACGGGGAATCTCGCTGCGCGAGATGGTGCTCGCAGATGCCGCCGCCTCCGATCTCGGCCCCTCGCTGATGCGCCTGTGCTCGTGCGAAGGACTCGTCACCGCCGACGACCTGAGCGCGCTCGAGCGCGCTGGTCTGTACGTCGTGCGTTCCGAGCACGGATACGCGCTCCTTCGCGCAGTCGCCGCCGCATTCAACCCGCACGGCGAAACGCCCGACCTTGCGACGCTGCCCGATGCGGCTCCAATGTTCGTTCGCTTCCTCGGCGAGTTCGAAGTGCGCATCGGCGGGCGTCGCGTCGACTGGGTCCGGCGCAAGGACGCTATGCTCTTCAAGCATCTGCTCCTCGCACCGCTCGGCCGCGCCTCTCGTGCCGATCTGTGCGAGCTCTTCTGGCCCACGCACGACCGCCAACAGGCGGGGCAAAATCTGCGCACGACGTGCAGCAACATCCGCGCCGCGCTTCGCCGGTGCTTGCCCGAGTCGCGCATCCATCTCTACTTCCATTGCGAAGGCAACGACGTCGTTCTCCGCACCGATCTCGCGCTCACCGACCTCGCTCGCTTCACCGCGCACGTGGCGGCGGCTCGCGAAGCGATGGCCGAGCAGCGTCTCGATCGCGCCGCCGAGGAGTACGAGGCCGCTCGCGCGCTCTATCACGGGCCGTTGATCCTCGATACGCCGACGGAGGCGAATACCACGATTGCCCGCGACATCGACGAGAGCTTCAACGAAATCCAGCGTCACTTGACCGCGTTGCGCCGGCTACTCGTCAACGTCGTACCGCTGCGCGCCGTCGTCGCTTAGGACGAGCTCCTAGGCGACCGGAGTCACGACGTCGCCGGCGCGGATTCCCCGGCGCTCGATCGACCCCGCCGCGAGCTCCACGACGCGCGCCGCCCCGAGACACCCAACGAATGGACGCCACGGCGGCACGTTTGGGACGGCACGTACGACCCGATCGTCCGCGTCGAGGAAGACGACGTCGATCGGCACGCGCATGAAGAACGTATGAATGGACGAGCACCGATCGAAGAGCATGCCTTCGTCGTCTCCGACGTGCGCGCGCCCGATCAAACCGAGCGTCCGCGCGACGACGCCCGAAGCGCGATCGACGGTAACGCGCTTATCCATGGACGCTGAAGCCGAACGCTAGCAGCATCGCCACCACGATATACGGCGCGAACGCAATCGGCTGCGTGCCCTTGTTGCGTATCACCGATACGAGCGTCGCGGCGAAGCATGCCACGGCGAGCGCGAGCAGCGAGGTCTGCAAGCCGAGCGCCGCACCGGTGAGCATCGCGAGCTTCGCGTCGCCCCACCCCATACCGCGTCCGCGCGAGAAGGTCGCCGCGAGCGCGAAGGCCGCGAAGACGACGAACGCTGAGATTGCAACCCACCACGTATGATGGAGGAGAACGCCCAGCGCGATGATGCCGAGCGGAGCGAGCGTGAACGCGTCCGGCACGATACCGGTACGCGCGTCGCTGTACCATGCGCCAACGAGCGGAACGCCGAGCAACGCAATCGTGCCGAGCTGCGCGAGATTTCCGCCGCGTGCTGCGACGACGACGCCGAGCAGCGCGAAGAGCACGATCGGCACGGCGGGGTGCAGCCGTACCGGCGCCGGACCGTCGTCGTGGCGCTGGATGCGCGCGCAGACGAAATCCGCCGCGATGACCCCGCACGTTGCGGCGCAGGCGTAGATGAAAGCCCAGGCGAGTATGGCGGCCATTAGTGATAGATGTATCTCGCGAGAACGCCGCCGAAGATCATGATGAAGAGCGACGGCAGCATGAAGAGTGCCATCGGAAAGATCAGTTTGTTCGAAAGCGCTGCCGCCAGTTCTTCCGCGCGCATGATGCGCCGGTCGCGCGAGTCCGCCGCGAGCTCTTCGATGACGTGCGTGATCGACGCTCCGACGCGCTCGGATTGCACGAGCGCCGTAACGACGGTCGTCAAATCCGGCTCTCGTATGCGCGCCGCCATCGCGGTCAGCGCCTCGGCGCGCGAGCGTCCCAGCCGCACGTCTTGCAGCGCGGTGCGCATCTCGTCCCCGAGCGCTCCCTGCAAGCCCTCCGCTGCGACCGATATCGCGGCATTCAGCGCGACGCCGGCTTCGACGGTGCTCGAAAGCAGGTCGAGAAAGTCGGGCAGAGCGCGGCGGACCTCAATTTTTCTCCGATTGACCGAGCCCGCAAGCTCGCCGAACGGACGATAGAAGCCGAATCCTGCGAGCGCCGCCACGAGCAACAGCATGACCGTCGATGTTTGATGCAGCATCAGCATGGCCAAAAAGCCGATGCCGATACCGACCGCGCAATAGATGCCGGCACGCGCGAAGAGCTTCGCCGGCGTTACGTCGTACCAGCCCGCTTCTTGCAAGCGCACCTCGAGACGATCGCGCCGCTGTTCGTCGAGCAGACGCTGAAAGATCGTTCCCGATTCGTCGGCGCCGCCGATGCCCGCCGAGACGTTGATCGAGGCGAGACGCGCATTCACGTCGCTGTTCGAGCTCGTCACCGCGTACACGATGACGCCCACCGCGCCGACCACGAGCAAAATCAGCAGCGCGAGCATTAGACGTCGAGCCTCGAGAGCTTGCCGAAGACGATCCAGCCTAAGGAGATCAATCCGACGACGACGCCCAAGCAGATCCGGCCGAGCAGCGTGTCGAGCAAGCCGGCGCGCATGTCGGGCTCGAAGGTTAGGATGAAAGCACCGACGCCGATCGGGAGCGCCGAGATGATGTACTTCGTGAAGCGAGCCTCGGACGTCAGCGCGGCGATTTTGCGATTCAGTTTGCGGCGCTGCTTGATCGTTTCGGCCAAGTTTTCGAGTACTTTGCCGAGGTTGCCGCCGGTTTGGCTCTGGATCCGAATCGAGCGCGTCATCATCGCCAACTCGCTCGAGAACATGCGGTCGGAGAGCTGGTCGAGGGCGTCGTAGATGCTAACGCCGATTTGCGTCTGGCTCAACACCCGTGAGAATTCGATCCGCGCCGGATCCGGCATGTCGTTCACGACGGTAACGAGCGCTTGGCGCAGCCCGAGGCCGACGCGCAGCGCGCCCGTGATCAAGCGGAGCACGATCTCCAGTTGATTGTTGAACTGATTGAGACGCCGCACTACCTTGAGGTTGACGTACCCTTTGACGCCCATGTACGCGACCATCGAAGTGCCGGCAAGCAAGAGTATCCCGACGATCGGCGACGGCTTGACGAGAAACGCCAGGACGCCCCAGGGGATGATCGCCGAGGCGATCACCATGAGGGCGAGCTCTTCGGCCTTCATCGGAATTGCGGCGCGCTCGAGCAGCTTGCGGTACGGCTCCAGCCGTACGGCCACCCACGCGACAAGCCGATCCCAGAACGCGATGCAGCCGAGTGCGACCGCGCCCGCGACGCCGAAGAAGACGACGAACGGTGCGACGGAGCTCATGCAAGCATCTCCGTCACCACGCCGTGACGGCGAGCTGCATCTGGCTCAGCCGCTCGATCTGGAAGCTGATGCCGTACTCTTCGAAGCGGCGCAGGAAGTTCGGCTGAACCCCCGTGTAGACGAAGCTGCCGGAGAGCTTGCCTTCTTTGTCGAGGCCGTGTTGGTCGAAACGCAAGATCTCTTGCGTCGAAATGATGTCGCCTTCCATGCCGACGACTTCGGTGACGGACGTCACCTTGCGGCTGCCGTCGCGCATGCGTGACGTCTGCACGATCACGTCGACGGCACCCGAGACCTGCTCGCGAATCGCGCGCACCGGGATCTCGAAGCCCGCCATCAGCACCATCGTCTCGATACGCGACAGGCAATCGCGCGGCGTATTCGCGTGCACGGTGGTCAGGGATCCGTCGTGACCCGTGTTCATAGCCTGGAGCATATCCAGCGCTTCACCGCCGCGGCACTCGCCGACGACGATGCGATCCGGGCGCATACGCAACGAGTTGCGCACGAGCTCGCGGATCGGGATCGCCCCTCGTCCTTCGACGTTTGCCGGACGCGCCTCCATCCGAACCACGTGATCCTGGTGGAGCTGCAGCTCTGCTGCGTCTTCGATCGTAATGATGCGCTCGTTGACCGGGATGAATCCCGAGAGGACGTTCAGCAGCGTCGTCTTACCGGAGCCGGTGCCGCCGCTGATAACGATGTTCAAGCGCGACTCGACGGCCGCTCGCAGGAGGTCCGCCATCTCCGGCGTCAGGGAACCTTTGGTGACAAGATCGTCGGCCTTGAGACGATCCTTGGCGAAGCGCCGAATGGTGATCGTGGGATAATCGATCGAGAGAGGTTCGACGGTCGCATTGACGCGCGAGCCGTCGGGAAGGCGCGCGTCGACCATCGGAACCGCTTCGTCGATATGCCGTCCGATCGGCGAGATGATGCGCTCGATGACCAAGCGCACTTGGTGCTGATCGTTGAAGCGCATGCCCGAAAGCTCGATGCGACCGCGGCGCTCCACGTAGATGCGCTCCGGGCCGTTGACCATGATCTCGGTCACCTCGGGATCGTTCATGAGATCTTCGAGCGGACCCAGGCCGAGGCTCTCGTGGATGATGTCTTGTCTCAGGCGTGCCAGTTCTTCCGCCGATCCAAGCCCCGGATATCGTGCGACGGCCTCGGTGACGGCGCTCTCGACTTCGGCGCGAAGTTCTTCCAACCGCAGCGGATCGGCGTTGGAGCCGATCGCCGCGAAGTCGATGCGACGCGAGAGCTCGCGATGGATCTCCGCCTTCAGCGACGCCCACTTGCTCCTGAGTTGATCCGAGGCGGCATCAGCGGCGCGCTGCTGGGCGCCGTTGTTCGACATATCGAGCTTGCTGCGATCGACCATGCGGCGCTCGCCGATCGGCGTGCTCGTCGAAGGTTGTAGGACGAGCAAGTCGGCGGCTTTCGGACCGTTCTTGAGCTGGTCTACGACGGCGACGATGGCCTTTTCGTACTTCTTGTCGTCGAGCGAAGGGATCTCGCCGACGATCTTCAGCTTCAGCGCGCGCTCGATCTCCGCGGTGGGAACGCGGTTGCGCGGGTCGCGCGCGACGATGACCGCGCTCAAGCGCGACTCTGGCACGCCAAACTTCATCAACTCGAGCTGCATCACCCGCGCGCCCGTAACGCCCAGCATGGACGGCTCGACCGCGAGCAAGAACTGCGCGGCCCGAACCGCGAACGGCCGCACGGCCGCGGCGAACGGCTGCGCCGCGTCGACGATCGCGAACTTCGTCGCGTCGGAAATCGAGCGAAGAAGCTGCTCCACCTTGTCCGGCTTGATCGTGAAGCCGTCGTGGATCGATCCCGCCAGCTCGAAGAGCGTGAGATTCGGCGCGACTTCGGCAAGAGCGAAATCGTCTTGTGCGCGACGTGCGTCGACCTTCGCGATCGCGTTGAAGAGCACCGCGCCTGCGCGCCGGCCTGAGAGATCGCCGTCGACGAGCAGCGTCGGTCCGCCGTCCTTCGCGAACCTCATTGCCACGTGCGTCGCGAAGGTCGTCGCACCGACTCCGCCTTTGGAGCCGATGACGAAGAATATCTCAGGCATCTCGTTTATCTCGTCGAGCTGCCCGACGTGTCCGGGCCGCCGATTTGATCGCCTTCGATGATTTCGACCGGCGAGTACGGCAGCGCGCGACGCGGGGCGGGTCCGCCCGAGGTGACCGCCGGCGGCGGAGCCGCGAAGGTCTGCGACGCGAAGACGAGGTCCTGCGTCGAGCCGCTGCGATCGCCTTTCGGACGCAGCGCCAGTCGCAGCGTCGAGTTGAGGTCGGCCATCGCCAGCAAGTCCGCCTGACTCGGCGTGACTTCGAGCGTCACCGAGCGCGGGACGTTGGGAACGGGCTGCGACCCCGGCGTGGGCGTCGAGGGCGCCGACGGGCCGAGCTCGCCACCGACGGCAAAGACCGTGACGTCGCGCAGAATCGTCGAGGCCGTTGGTTGCGCGGATCCGACGCGCGGCGGCACGGCGATGACGTCGACTTTGTCGCCCGGCTCGACGAGACCCGAGACGTCGCGCACTTCGTCAACCGGAATTGAGATCGCTCGATAGCCGCGCATGAGGTGCAAGCCCCGCGCCGGCGCCTCGTCCTTGCTCGTATTCGAAGACGTAATGGCCGCGCCGGCCGGAATCGGGCCCAGCGCGACGTCGCCGGAGACATCGCTCGGCGACGAGAGCGCGTTGGGGTCGACGTCGCTGCTCGGGCGCATGACCACGTTCACCATCGAACTGGTGACCGGAGCGTGCGCCGGAATGTCGGCGATCGCGACGAGCACCGGCCTCGGCGGCGCGGATGCGACGTGTCGGTTCGCCGACGAGAGATAGTTGAAGGTTAAGAGCCCGGCGCCGGCGGCGAGCACGGCAGCGACGATGAGCAGCGTATTGCGTTTGTTCATTGAACGATCCTCAGGAACGGGGAGACGGTGAGGCCTGCGACCGCCAGGGCGAATCCTGCGCCGATCGCGACCGCGTACGGAATGCGCGTGCCGCGCGCACCGATCGCGGCGGCACCCAGAGCGAGACTACGGCCGGCGAGCGTCGTCGTAACGCCGACCCTCAGCCGGCTGACGACCGCACCGAACTCGCCCCGCACCGCTGCGACGGCGACGGCGAGCGCGCCGCCGCAGAGCGCGCAGTAGAGAACGACGTCGATGCACGCGGGAAATCCCGCAAGCGCGGCGACGCCGGCAAGGAGCTTGACGTCGCCACCCCCGAGCACGCCCGCTGCGTGCACGAACGTCCCAAGAACGAGCATGACGACGACGATGGCTCCGGCGGCGAGCGCCGCCTGCACGCCGTCGAACGCCGCGAGCAACGGTGCGACGGCGATGAGCGGCAGCGTGAGCGCGTTGGGAACGCGCCGCGAGGCGAGATCCGTGTACGCGGCGATCGCGCATGCGGCGCCCGCGACGGCAAAAGCTACGGTGTGCGGCGTTGAAATCATTTGCGGTTCTCTCTTATGTTGCGTTCGCCTCGCTCGAGAACATGGAGCTGATGTCACCGCCGAACACCGCCATCGCAGCGATGGCGGCGACGGCGACGAGCGTGATCAGCAGTCCATATTCGACCAGGCTTGCGCCTCGATCGTCTCGGACGAGGTTGTGAAATGCATCAATCATGAGCGAAAAGGCGGGCTACGCGCGGCGGCGGGTAGCCCGCTCCTCGATCGTTGGGTTTAGAGGTCGTTGCCTGCGTTGGTAAACAGGCTCGAGATTTTGCCGCCGAGCGTGGTCATGGCAGCGATTGCCGCGAGGGCAACGAGAGCGAGCAACAGGCCATACTCGACCAGGGTCGCACCGCTATCGTCCTTCACGAGGGTCTTGATTGCGGAAAACATACTGAAGGCTTCTCCTCACTTAGGTGGTGTAGGTACGAGGTGTGTCTTACGGTCCGCGGTCGTTGTCCACGTCCGTAGACGTGATCGGTGGCCCGCTCGTTGGAGGCCCGACCGTGAAACTCACGGTTGCCGGGGTCGTACCCGGCGCGTCCGCTTGAATCATGATCTCGGTGCCCTGCACGAAGTCGGGGGCGATCGGGAGTATTACCGAGAAGGCGCCGGACGCGTCCGCAACCGCCGTCAAGCGATTGAGGAAGACGACCGGCAAGTCAATCGAGATCTTGGCCCTAGCCGTAATCTCGACTGAAGTCCCTGGCGGAGCGGTCCCGGTAACGTCGATCGCCTCCGCGCCATCGTGACGACGAGCGGAGAGTGCGATCGTTCCGGCTTGTGGCGCTTGACTCAGAACGACCGGCGCCGAGCCGGCGGCGGGAGTCGTAGACCCCACGCCGCCCGCGTCGAACGACGGTCGATCCGGAGCCGAGAACCAATAGCTCGGATAGACCGATGAAACGGCAGCCGCGCCGGTGTTCGCACCTACCCAGGTATGCTGTGCCTGCGACCGCGTCGGCCCGAGGATGCCGGCCGAAACCGTACCTCCCGAGGCCATGATGAGCGACGCAATAATCGCAGACGACGTGAACGCTCGATGCAACATGCCGTTCTCCTTTCCGTGAACGTGGGACGATCATAATCGAGGTTCGGCTCGCTGCAAACATTGCGCGCACAACCTTTACAGAAAGCAAACGTTGCGTTTATGCCCTTAAGGTAAGGGGTTGTGGCATAATGACTTCCGATGCCGTGGCTCACGGAAGGAACTACATGACAATGGTACATGTGCGCGCGCTCTGCGCGGCACTCGCGATGACGCTAGCGGTTGCGATTCCGGTCGCGCCGGCGCAAGCGCATCCCGACGTGATCTCGCTTAAAGCCGGCCATTCCACGATCATCCCCGTTCCGGGGCTCACGCGCGTTGCGATCGGTGACGGTCACATCGCGGGCGTCGTTCCCATCGGAACGAGCCAGTTGATCATCAACGGTAAGGCGCCCGGAACGACGTCGCTCTTCATCTGGTCGGGATCCGGCCGCCGTACGTATACGGTAAGCGTGACGGACGAGCTGTTTGACAACTTCGCACAGATGCTGTCCTCCGCGATCAACAACCCCGGCATTCGGGTGAGAAGCTACGGTACAAACGTCATCGTCAGCGGCACCGTTCCGGACATGGCGCAGTGGGTCAATCAGAACAACATCGTCTCGAGCTTCACGGCGATTGCCCGAGAAGAGAAGTATCACATCGTCGACGTCGTCGGCGTCACGCACTCCATGGACACGCTCCAATCGGAGTTCGCGGCCTCGCCGACCGCGCACGATCTCAGCATGGAGCCCGACGGCAAAGGCAACATCATCGTCAGCGGATACGTGCGGGACCAAGTAGAGGAAGAGCAAGTAGTCAACCGCGCTCGGGTTCTCGCGGGTACGTACCTCGCTGCGGACGGCAAGGTGATCGATCGCCTCTCCGTCGCGCACATCAGCCAGATCAGCATCAAGGTCTACGTCCTCGAGATCGATCGAACCGGTCTGGGCGATATCGGGCTCCAGCTCCAGTCCGGCGTTCCGAATCCGAATAATCCCAACGAGATCAATCTCGCGCCGCCGACGTTCCCGATCTTCGAAGGCGGCGTCGCCGGTCTGCTCGGCAAGGCGTTGAACATCGCGCCGTTCTTCCGCACGGTGCGTCTCGTACCGACGCTCAACCTCGTGCTGCAGAGCGGCCACGGACGCATTCTCTCGGCCCCGAATCTCGTGACGACCCCGGGCAGCCTCGCCACGTTCCTCGTCGGTGGGCAGATCCCGTACGTCTACTCGACCGGCATCGGCCAAACGTCGGTCGATTGGAAGAACTACGGCGTTCAATTGAACGTAACGCCGACGCTCCTCCCCAACGGCAGCGTCGAGAGCGTCATCACGCCCGACATCTCGAATCTCGACTATCAGAACGCCGTGCAGCTCAACGGATTCTATATCCCCGCGCTCAAGGAGAGCAGGCTCTCGACCGACATCATCACCGCGCCAGGCCAGTCGATCATCATGGGCGGCCTGATCGAGCACGTGAGCCAGCGGACGATTAGCAAGATTCCGATCTTGTCGTCGATCCCGATCCTCGGAAAGCTCTTTCAGTCGGTAAACTACCAGAACTCGGAGTCCGACGTGATCTTCATCCTCACGCCGGAGATCGTCTCGCAGTAATGCGCCGTGTGCGCTGCCTGCTCGCCGACGAGGCAGGAGTCGCACTCCCGGAGTACGCGCTGGCGCTCGCGCTGATCGGGCTCGGCGCGATTACGGCACTCGTCGGCGTCGCGGTCGCATGCTCCACGACGTGGAGCAACTCGAGCGCGGCGCTGCAGACGTATACCCTGGGGACGCCGCCACCGTGAGAGGCGGCCCCGATCGCGTTCGCGGCGCCGCACTGGCCGAGACGGCCATCGTCCTTAGCTTCACGCTGATGGTCATCTTCGGCGCGATCCAGATCGCGCTGATCGGCTTCTTCCAGACGCAGCTCGACGGCGCAACCTTCATGTACTCGCACGCCGCTGCCCTCGGCTCGAGCAACTATACCGCCGTCGACGCCTCGCTCGGGCCGATCTTCCCGAGCGTCCCGATGACGACGTGGGGACTCTCCAATATCACCAATGCCAACCCTCTCGCGACGAACACCGCAGCGATGCCGAACTGGACGCAGTGGGGAAGCCTGACACAGCGATTCGGCGGCGCGGCGATCCTTCGCTCGCAGCTCGTTCAGACGAAGGGAAGCATGACCGTCAACGGGCTCTCCGTCCTCGGCAACTTCATCGCGCTCTCCGCTGGCAACGTCGAAGGTATGACGATGGTCGGCAATCACGACGACGACGCGCAGGGTGCGGGATACAACTCGCAGACCGTCTATAGCTCGCTTGTGAACCCGATCACGCAAGACGACCAGAACGTTCCGCCGTATTATTTCACGTTTGCGTACATGAGCTATTGCACGTTGTCGCAGTTCAGCTCGAACGGATCGTCGTGCTCGAGCTGGTACACGAGCGGCGGCCTGCGCTCGCTCGGTCTCGCCGAGTACTTGAAGGACGACCAGACTGGGAATGCCGGCAACTACACGACGAGCGCCGACGGCATCGGCACCAATGGAACGTTTCAGACGATGGCGTGCCACCAGCGGATCTTCGCCGATTTGGCGGCGGCGTTTCCCAGGGTGATGCCGTCGCCTTCGCCGATTCCCGGCAGCGTCTACGACGAGACGTCGAGCGGCCCGTCGACCGTCGCTGCGTGGGGCGGCGCTTCGTTCCGCATGGTCTACACCTGGGACGTGCAGGGAACGCACGGTGAGAATCCTGGAAGCAAGACGTTTGCAAACGGCTATCCACTGGATCCGACCTACGGATGCACGGATGGAGGTCCGGGCGCATGAACGGCGGTACCCGCTCGGGCTCCCACGCGCAATGCGGCCAAACGTTCCCGATCTGGGCGTTTGGGACGCTCACCGTGCTGACGATGCTCGCGCTGGCGATGAGCTACGGCCAGATGGTCGCATGGCAGATGCGCGCGATGAACGCCGCCGACGCAGCGGCGCGCGGCATGCTCTCGGTCCAGACGACGCAATGGAACGAGACCGAGGCCGCCCTGCACGCCGCAGCCGTTGAAGAGTATCGCTTGCGCGTCACGATTAACGACCTGCTCTAGGTGATTCACGGCGACGGCGGATGCGAGCCCAGCACGCCGGACTGCGCCGCGCTCTACGTCAACCTCCGCCAAAACTACCTCGACTCGCTTAGCCGTTACACAAACGACGTCGCGATCGTCGGGCGCGTTTCGACGCCGCCGTGGTCGCAGCAAGTCTCGCTCATCCAGTCCGCGCTGTCGCAGTATCAGACGAACTGCGGGACCGCGAGCGGCGGCGACTGCGCCTTCAACTACACGCTCGTCGAGGCGACGCCCCGTCCCTCGACGTATACCGAAGACGTCTACGCCGACTGCTGCAACATGGTCGTCGGCGGCGGCACGAGCGGACATCCCAAGCTCGACCTGACGCCGATGCAGATCGAGATCGTCGCCTGCGCGCGCGTGACGCCGTGGGTTCCGACGTTCTGGGACTGGAACGGCGCGGCGGTGAACGTCGTCGGGCGCGCCGCGGCGACATCGATCATGGACACGCAAGAGTTCCTGTGGGTCGGCTCCATGGTCGATCCGGCGAGCTCATCGAACGGCGTTCTTCAGCCGTCCGAATATCCGGAAAGCCCGAACGACCAAGCAGTCGGATTCATAAACAACGATCAATACTACCGCATCGATTACGGCGGAAATCCCAACAACGTATACAATCCCGGCGACCCATCGACGTCAGACGGCAGCGGCGGCTTTAGCTACAGCGCGAGCTATCCGGGCCTCTACGACGCGGACGGATGGTGGAGCACGATGGCGATCCGGCCGTTCGCCGGGGCGCTCACCGCAGGATCGAGCTTCACGTGCAAGTGAGTCCGCGCAGGTGCCGTCACGCAGAGCGCGGCCAAGCGACGCTAGAAACGGCGATCTTCCTGCCGGCATTCCTTCTCGTGCTCTTCGGCGTGATCTGGACGGTGCAATCTTCGGTGATCAACGAGCGCGCCCAAGTCGCCGTACGCTTCAGCGGCCTGGTCTCCGACGAAGCCAATCCCTATCATCAGTACAGTCTGGGCGCGCTCTACGACGGCCTTCCCGGCATCGCCCCGGCCGAAGTCTACACCTGCATCACGCCCGGGCCGGACGCCCTCACCAACAATCCCACGAACGGCACGTTTCCGGGCCCGCAGTCGCCCTCGTTCTTCCAACCGACCGGCACCGTGAACGGCACGTGCACCCCTGGCCCGACGCATCTCTCCGGCGGCACGATGGCATCGCCGATGCTCTTCGTGCACACGCAATCGACGGTCACGACGTCCGTGTCGGTGCCGTCGTACCTGCAGAGCGCGCTCGGAGCAAACCAGAACTTGAGTGCGACGCAGAACTTCTTCGACGGCCCCGACGTGCAGACGATCTTGGCGTGCTACGCGGAGCTTGGCACCGCCGTCGAGCAATCTCTCCAGCACACGACGCTCAACGTGTCGAGTCCGCCCACGCCGTTGCCGGAGTCACCGAATACCGCCCCCCTGACGCTCTCGGGATCCTGTTAGGAACTACCGCGCGTAGACGGTCAGCGGTTCCAGGGCGAGCTGATCGGCGGTGCCGCGCGTAAAAGACGCCACGATGACGTAGCGGCGATCGGCGACCGCGGGTGGCGCGAGAAACTCGACCGCCGCCGCATTCGATGCGATCGCGCGCAGTGCGACCGTCGTGCCGCTTCGATCTTGCAACGTCAAGCGTAAGTTCGCGGGGTGCGCGAGCAACACCACGAAGAAATGGCGAGCGGCGACGACGCGCGCGGGGACGACGCGCATCAGCTGCGCGACGGGGAGCATCGATGGAACCGCAGCCGGCGTCATCGGTGCGGGAAGCGTCTGCGGGACGACGAGCACGCCGACCGAGGCTCGCGCAGCCGAGCCGCCTCGCGCGATCCGCAGCAGCACTCGATACTGCGTCGGATCTGCTACGTGCGGAGCGGTGAGCACGCTGGCGCCGCTCGCGCGATACGGCACCGTCTGGACGGCGATTTGCGCGGCATCGACGAGCGCGATCGTTCCGCTCTGAGCGTGCGCGGCGTAGTGGACCACGATCGGCGCTCCTGCCGCCGCGACGCCCGGATCGACCTCGAGGGCTTCGACGGAGGCGCGTGCCGCCGCCATGTGAACGAGCGCCGTCAACGCGAGCGACGCCTGCGTGCTTCCAAATGGCCCCTTCACAAGGAGCGCGACGCGATACGTTCCCGCTCGACGATACGTGGCAAACGTAAACGACCCACGCCCGGTCCGTACCGTACCGCTTGCGACGGGCGTATCGCCAAGCGTTACGACGTACGTGGCGCTCCCGATACCGGAGAGCGCGTAGCTCGCCTTGACCGTGTCGCCGGCGAGTACGCGCGCCGGCACGGCAAACGCGTGGATGGTCGGCCTAACGGCGCGGTACGCGACGGCCGCAATCGCGAGCGCGACGACGAGCGCCGCTAGTGCGACGGCAAGCCGAACGGCGAGCAGAACGGGAACGCCGGCTTGGGCCGACGCGCGCAAAGATGAGTTCTCCATGAGCAGGTGCAGCGTCCGCAGGCGCCACGGAAAGCGCAGCGGCGCAACGACGGCGACCGCAACCGCCGATTGCGGGTGAATCCAAAAGGAACCCGGCGAGACGGGAACGCTCGCACGGCGCGTGCGACCCGTCACCGTGCAGAGAAGCGGCTCATTCGCCTGATTGACGACTTTTGCGACGAAATCCGTCGAAAGAAAGCGGCGCTGCGTGCACTCGAGCGCACCCATCACGACGCGCTGCTCGTCGAGCACCGCGGCAAAGCCGCGCGCCTCGATGCCGCGCACCGGCTCCGGCACGAGCGGCGGCCGCGCGATTACCGGCAGTATCGGCGCCGGTGCCGATTCCACGACCTCTGCGACGGCGGCCTCCGCCTCGTCGCGTGCGGGTGCGGCGCGCGGTTTCGGACGTTTGCGGCGCTCGTACACGACGACGCCTGCAAGAACCGCGACGAGTATCGCAGCGACGGCGAGCGAGATCGCGGCCAAGCGCACGGTATCCTCTTCGAGCGGCGCATCGAAACCGCACGCAAAGGTCGTTCCGGAGACGCGCACGAACGCGGCCCGCCCCGAGCGGCCGAACCGCGGCACGGCAAAGAGAAAGCCGAGCTCCGCATGCGGCTCGCACGTCAGCTCGAGATCGCCCTGTAGCAGCGCGCTCGAATCCCGCCTGGTGCCGGGAGCGCACCGCACGGGCTCCTCCGTATCGTTGACGACGTGCGCACGAAAAACGATACGACTCAGCTCTTTTCGAAGAACCGAGATCGTGCACCGGATTGCAGAAGCGGGTGAGGTATCGACACACTCGCCGGAGGCTACAGTGCGCAGAGCAGAGACGTCCAGCCTTGCGGCGGCCCTCACGGTTATGGACGCTACGGGGCAACGCGGTGGAGGACCTGCGCGATGCGGCGAATCCGCGTGCGATGCCGCTCATCGTCGTTTCCACGCCGCTCGGAAATCTCGGCGACGTCACGCTGCGCACGCTCCAGGCGCTGCGCGAGTGCGATCTGCTCGTGGCCGAGGACTCGCGCGTCGCGCGCGCGCTCCTGGCCGGTTTGAAGCTGCCCGGCAGAGAGATCTGGAGCTATCACGAGCACAATGCGGTAGCCGCCGCACCGAACATTCTCGAGCGGGCGCGTCACGAAAGAGTCGTATTGACGACCGACGCCGGAACGCCGGGCATATCGGATCCCGGCAGCGAGCTGATCGCCGCCGCGCGCGCCGCAGGAATCGCCGTCGACCTGCTTCCCGGGCCAAGCGCGCTCGTTGGAGCGGCGGTGCTCTCGGGCTTTTCGTTGAAACGCTTCGTCTTCGAAGGCTTCGTCGCACGCACGAGCCGCGCGCGACGCGAGCAGTTCGCGCGTGCGCTCGCCCTGGGAGTGACCAGCGTCTGGTTCGACTCGCCAAAACGCATTCGCGCGACGCTCGCGGACCTCGCCGCCGTCGCTCCCGACGCGCGAATCTTTCTTCTGCGCGAGTACACGAAGCTGCACGAGCAGCAGCTTCTCGGCTCGCCGGCAGACGTTGCGGCACAACTTTCGGAGCCCGTTCGCGGCGAGATTGCGCTCGTCGTCGAAAGCGCCGCCATCGTACGGTCAGCGCCCGACGCAGCGTCGCTCGATGCCGCCATCGACGCGCTGCTCTCGCGAGACGTTCCGGTGCCGGCAATCGCCAAAGAGCTTGCCGAACGCGGTTGCGGCACGCGGCCTTCCCTCTACGCGCGCGCGAGCGAGCGCAAGCGGCATCGGAAGGGCCTTTGATAAGAGCCCGTAACGAAAGAACCGTGCAGCAGCGCGCCTACTACGTCACGACGCCGATCTACTACATCAGCGGCAACCCCCATATCGGCCACGTCTACACGACCGTCGTTGCCGACGTCCTCGCGCGCACGGCGCGAACCGCCGGACCCGCATTCTTCCTCACCGGGACCGACGAGCACGGGCAGAAGGTCGCGAACGCCGCGACGGCGGCTGGGAAGTTGCCGCAGGAGTGGTGCGACGACCTCGTTCCGCGCTGGCAGTCGCTCTTCGCCGCATACCACGTCGCCTACGACGATTTCATTCGCACGACGCAGCCTCGGCACGAGCGGGTGGTGCAGCGCGTCTTCGAGACGCTGCGCGAGCGCGGCGACGTCTACCTTGGAACCTACGAAGGGTGGTACTGCGTCTTCGACGAGACGTTCTGGCTCGAGTCGAAGCTCGCCGGCGGAAAATGCCCGACCTGCGGGCGCGAGGTGCAGTGGATTTCCGAGGACGATTGGTTCTTTGCGCTTTCCAAATACGGGCCGCGTCTGCTCGAGTATTTTCGCGCGCATCCCGACTGGGTGCGTCCGAAGAGCGTCTACAACGAGATGATGGCATTGCTCGAAGAGGGCGTCGAAGACTTCAGCATCTCACGCACAAACTTCGATTGGGGCATTCCGATTCCGGGCGGCAGCGGCGTCATCTACGTGTGGTTCGACGCGCTGCTCAACTACATTTCCGCAATCGGGTGGTCCGTGGACGACGACCGCTTCCACGCGTACTGGCCCGCGGCCGTGCAGCTCGTCGGCAAAGAAATCGCACGCTTCCACACCATCATCTGGCCTGCCGTGCTGTGGGCGATCGGCGAAGCGCCGCCCGAGCTCGTATTCGCGCACGGGTGGATCACCGTCGAAGGGCAGAAGATCGGGAAGAGCCTCGGCAATGCGGTAGATCCTTTTGCACTCGCCGATCGTTTCGGCGCCGATTCGCTGAGGTATTTTCTCCTTCGCGAAGCGCCCTTCGGCAGCGATTTCTCCTACTCCGAAGAGAAGATCGCGCAGCGCCATAACAACGACCTCGGCAACGATCTCGGAAATCTCGCGCATCGCACGCTCTCGATGCTGCAACGTTATCGCGAGGGCGTCGTTCCGGCGCCGGGAGCCACCCCGGTGCTCGCGCGGTTCGCGGAGCTGCCGCAGCACATGCGGACGGCGATTTTCGACCTGCGCTTTCGGGACGCGCTCGAATCCGCTTGGGATCTCGTGACGACGCTCAACCGCGCGGTCGAAGAGCGCAAGCCGTGGGCGCTACATAAGGAAGAACGGGGCGCGGAGCTCGATGCGTTTCTCTACGAATTGTGCGAGGGACTGCGGCGTCTAGCCATTCTGCTCCACCCGTTCATGCCGGAGCGCATGCAGGAGTTGTGGCGCCGGCTGGGCATCGGGGAGACCCGCATCGACGACGCGTGGGAGTCGGCCTTTGCGCGTCCCCTCGCGCCGGGCACGCACACGATCCTCGGCGATCCGCTCTTTCCCCGGCTCGATCTCGTCGGGAAATGATCGACAGCCACGCGCACGTGCACGATCGGGCGTTCGACGCGGATCGCGCAGCGACGATCCAGCGCGCTCGCGACGCCGGGGTCGTCGGTATCGTCACGATCGGATGCGATCTCGAAGACAGCGAGCGCGCGATCGCGGCGGCGCGAGCGTTCGGCATCGTCGCCTCCGTCGGCATTCATCCGCACGAGGCGAAGAGCGCGCCCGAGAACGTTGCCGCCGCGTTTGCCCCGCTGCTCGAATCGCCGGAGGTCGTCGCGATCGGCGAGACGGGATTGGATTTCCACTACGACCACAGTCCCCACGACGTGCAAGAGCGCGTCCTTCGCGCCCAGATCGGCGTCGCCAGGGAGCGCGATCTACCGCTCGTCTTCCACGTTCGCGACGCGCACGACCGCATGCTGGAGATTCTCCGCGAAGAGCGCGGCGCGGGGATGCGCGGCGTCGTCCACTGCTTTACCGGTACTGCGGATCACGCGCGAGCGTACGTCGAGACGTTCGGGCTCTGCCTGGGCGTCGGCGGCGTCCTGACGTTCAAGACGGCCACGGATCTGCGCGCCGCCGTGAAAGCGGTCGGCATCGAGCCGCTGCTCCTGGAAACCGACGCTCCCTACCTCGCTCCGGTTCCGATGCGCGGCGAGCGCAACGAGCCCGCCTTCGTTACCTATACCGCCGAGCAACTCGCGCAGACGCTCGGCATGGCGCCCTCGACCGTTGCGGAGGTCACTACCCGAAACGCCGCGCGCTTCGGATTCACGCGCTGAGCTCGCGCGCAGCTCGCCACCGCGACTCGAAATGCGCGCGCAGCTCGTCGACGACGGCACGCTTGGCCGTACGGGCACCCCAGTCGAGTTGATCGGGCGTGAGAAAGGCCGACGTCGCGTTCGCGGAGCCGACCCAGGCACGGCTCCCTGCGACCGCAAACTTTTCGTTCGAGGTGCAGATGCGGACGCAAACGCCATTGGTTCGCAACCGCGCAAGCAAAGCACGTTCCTTCGCGCACAGCGCTTCGCGCGAGACGAGCAGGCGCGGCGCGCATCCGGCTCTTCCGAGACGTTCCAGTGCCGAGTAAACCGCGTTACCGCTGCCCACGGATTCGCTTTCGACGACGACGTCGCTACGGTGGTGCACCGCGCCAAGAACGCCGGCCTCCAGCGCAAGGGCGTCGCTCTTGCGCAAAGCAAAGTCGCGACGGGGCGAGTCGAAGCGCCCCGCGATCGCATCGCGTAGCGCGCGCGCGTCCGGCCGAGCGTCGTCGCGCACGATGGTGCTCTCTTCGTCGCGCGCAAAGTTGACGTCGTCGAGATAGAGCCGGCCGTCGACCAGCGCCGCCTTCGCGTGCACCGGTGCGGTACCGTCATCGTCGACGAGACGCGCGTCGGCACCGTCTCGAACGAGCTCGTCGACCACCGCTCGATTCAGGCGTCGCACGCCGCCGCGCGCGTCGTAGTACGGGC
>DAHXOK010000005.1:53269-62575 GCA_027364935.1 Vulcanimicrobiota bacterium
GACATGGCGTAGATCTCGAACGGGGGAAACCCCGCGCCGCGGCGGATGACGCCCACCGAGTTGGCGACGACGCGCGCGCCGCGCCGTGCAGCTGCCGCGAGCGCTTCGAATGCCGGACCGCGCGGCAGGAGGTACGCGACGAGCGTTACGTCGCGCGCGCGCTCGACGGCCGCGACGAGCTGCGCCTGCGAGCTGAGGAAGAACATCGTCCTCCCATCCCGACGAAGGGCGGCTCCGCCAAGGGTTGGAAGGGTAGCCCGCTCATGCACTCTGTCCCCACGACGTGCTCTAGCGCCAAGTCGATCCACGTTCGCGAGATGTTCGCGCGCATCGCACCGCGCTACGACACCACGAATCGCGTCCTCACCGCCGGACTCGACGAAGGCTGGCGGCGGCGCGCCATCGCCTTGCTGGCGCCGCCGGAGGGCGGTCGCGTGCTCGATCTCTGCTGCGGCACCGGCGACGTCGTTTTCCACCTGCTTCGCACCGATCCGACGCTACGCGTCACCGGTATCGACTTCTGCCCGCCGATGCTCGAGGAGGCGCGCGCGCGTGCCGAACGTGAATTCCACGATCCACCGGAGTTCGTGGAGGCCGACGTCACCGAGCTTCCGTTCGAGACCGGCACGTTCGACGGCGCAACGATGGCGTTCAGCCTGCGTAACGTCGTAGACATCGACGACGTGTTACGCGAGGTGCTGCGCGTGCTACGCCCCGGCGCGCGCTTCGTCAACCTCGACGTCGGCAAGCCGCCCAATCGCCTTTGGCGACGTCTCTTCGGCTTCTACTTCTACGGCATCGTGCCGCTCATCGGCGGCCTCGTCGGGGGATCCCGGCAGGCCTATGCCTATCTTCCGAGCTCGCTCACGCATCACCCCGACGCCCCACATCTCCGGGAGCGCTTCGAGCGCGCCGGCTTCGAGCAGGCGCGGTACGTGCCGCTGATGGGGGGCGCAATCGCCGTGCACATCGGGACCAAACCAGCATGATCCGCGACGCGCAGGATCCGCTGGGAGAGTCGGCGCTGCACGATCTCGTGGAGCGTTACTTCCGCACGAGCTTCACGACGGAGAACCCGATCATCACCGAGGCCGTCAAGCGCATGCTCTCGGCCGGCGGCAAACGCTTGCGTCCGCGCATCACGCTGCTCGCCGTTCAAGCCTGCGGCGGAGATCCGGCGAGCAACCTGCACCTCGCCGCATACATGGAGCTGATTCACGTTGCGACGCTCATCCACGACGACGTCGTCGATCGTGCGGCGACGCGGCGCGGCGTGAACGCCACCGCGATCGATTTCGGCAACCGAACGAGCGTGCTCGCAGGCGACTATCTTTTTGCGTGGATCTTCAAGAACGTGACCGCAAACTATCCGCCGCCGATTCCGCAAGTGCTTGCCACGACGCTTGCGCAGATCTGCGACGGCGAGGTCCTGCAGCTGCACGCGCTCGGCAACGTGACGACGACGTTCGACGACTACCTCGCGATCGCGCGACGGAAGACCGCCTCACTCTTTGCCGCCGCGGCCGAATGCGGCGCACTCGTCGCCGGAGGCGGCCCCGAGCAGGTCGCGGCGTTGCGCGGCTTCGGTGAAGCGTACGGCGTCGCATTCCAAATGCTCGACGACCTTCTCGACATCACCGGGCAGAGCGCGACGCTCGGCAAGCCGGTCGGCAACGATCTCGCCGAGAAAAAGATGACCGCCCCGTTGATTCTCGCGCTCGACCGCGGCGACGTCGCCTTTCGCGGCGCGGTGCGCTCGTTCTTCGCCGACGCAAGCGTACCGGTCGAGCGGATCATCGAAGCGATCGGGTGGCAGGGCGGTCTCGAAGCGACCCGAGACGAGATCGCACGCCACCTCGTTCTGGCCAAGGAAGCGTTGCAGCCGTTACCGGCGAGCACGGCGAAGAAAGAGCTGAGCGGTCTCGCCGACGCGCTCCTCGAATAAAGGAAGTCGCCATGTTTTTTCATCCCGTTTTAGGTTTCATCGACGCACCGATCATCATCGGCATCGTCGTCATCGCCGCGCTGCTTTTCGGCGCCGACAAGCTGCCAAAGCTCGCCCGTAGTGCCGGGCAAGCGAAAAAAGAGTTCATGATGGGTCAAGCAGAGGCCGACGAAGCCGTCCTTCGCGCACGCGAAGAGGCGCGCCATAAGGCCGAGGCCCAGAACGCAGACGTCATGGACGGCGTCGAGGCCGGCTCCGTGAGCGGCGAAGCCGTTCCACCCCCTTCCGATAAGGGAACGCTCAGCTCGTAGGACCGGCGACCGTGCCGCTCTCATCCATGCCGATCCTCGACGAACCCGCGACCGATACGCAATGGGATCAAAAGGAGATGCCCTTCACGGAGCACCTGCGGGAGTTGCGCGCGCGCCTCTTGATCTCGCTCGCGACCGTCGGCGGCATCGCCGTGCTGCTCTTCATCCCGTCAAAAGACGTGATCACGTGGATGGTTCACACGTACTTCGCGGGCATCACGCTGCACGCGTTCGGCCCGGCCGACGTCATCTTCACCGAGTTCAAGTTCTCCGTCATCGGGGGTATCGTCGTCGGCTTGCCGGTGTTGATCTATCAGTTGTGGATGTTCGTCGTACCGGCAATTCATCCGCGGACGCGCCGCATGGTCTACGGCTTCATCGTGCCGTCGATTCTCCTTGCCTGCGCCGGCTTGGCTTTCGCGCACTTCCTCGTAATCCCACGCGTCGTCCACGCGCTGCTCGGGATCACCGACGCGGTTGCGACGCCGACGTTCGGGGTCGCGCCCACGATCAATTTCGTGCTGATCTTGCTCGGCATCTTCGCGATCATCTTTCAGATGCCGATCGTGCTCGTCGGCCTCGCGCGTTTGGGCATCGTCGGTTCGACGTCGCTGCGGCACTATCGCCGCCACGCGTTCTTCGCATTCTTCGTAATCGGCGGCATCGCAGCTCCCGACGGTAATCCGATGACGATGGCGCTCATCGCGCTGCCGATGTACGCGCTCTACGAGATCTCGATCTGGATCATTCTCGCACTCGAACGCTCGTGGCGCCCGCGCGGCCTTCCAACCACGTGACGCGCGCTCTGACCCGGACTTTCGGCAACGTCACCGTCGGCGTCGCACTGCTCGCGCTCTGGGGCGTCCTGACGCTCGTGGGCGTCGTGGTCGAACAGGGGAAAGGCGCGGCTGCCTACTTTGCATCCTATCCGGCGCCGATAGCGCGCGCGATCGTGCGACTCAACTTCGACGACATCTATCACAGCGGATGGTATCTAGCGAGCATCGGGCTCGTCCTCGCCTCGATGACGATCGCGACCTTCACGAAGGTCATTCCTCGGCGCCTTCCTCCTCGCCGAGCCGTCACGATCGACGCCATACCGCTGCACGCGCACGTGACCGTTCCGGGCGACGAGGCGACGATCCGAGCACGCGTCGAGCGCTTCTTCTCCACCCGCGGTTGGAAGATCGTACGGCGCGACATCGAGGGCACGCACTGGTCGTTCGCCGACCGGCATAACTGGGCGCGCATCGGCGTGCTCGTCAACCATACGGCGATTCTCGTCATCGCGGCCGGCACGATTCTCTACTGGGCGCGCGGCTTCGCCGGCGAGACGGCGATCCTGACCGGCCAGACCGCACAAATTCCGCAGACGCGCGCGCTGATCCGATTGGACCGCTTCGCTTACACGGTTGCGCCCGTGCTGACCAAGGGCGGCATGCTCTATCAACCGATCGATTACGTCTCGCACGTGACCGTCGTCGGTCGAAACGGCGTTCCTACGCCGATGGTCGTTCGCGTCAATCACCCGATCGACGTCGACGGTACGCTCGTCTACCAAGCCAGCTACGGTTTCGGAATGCGCTTCTCCGTGACGCACGACGGGAAGCCCGTACCCGCGCTGTCGAGCCGCACGCTCGTCGAGGGCGACGCGCTCGCGATTCCGGGAACGACGCAGAGCGTCGTGTACGAGCGGTTCGTCCCGACGGTCGACCGCCGAACGCAGATGCCCTCGTCGGACCCACGCGTCAACGACCCGGCGGTCATTCTCTCCCTCCAGGAAGACGGCACATCGCTCGGCGCGGTGCTCGACCCGTTGCGCTCCTCGGTCGATCTCGGAAACGGATGGCGCATCGTGCCGCAGCGCGCGGTGCTATACAGCGGCTTTCAATATCGCTACGATCCCGGCGTCCCCCTCGTCGCCGCGGGCTCGGTCCTGCTGCTGATCGGCCTCGTGATCTCGTTCTACTTCTTACCGGCCCGGCTGCACGTCCGCGTGGACCCTTCGGGGGAGAGCGCCTGCACGGTGGGGCTCGCGGCCACGACCGTCAAAGGCTACGATATCTTCGAAACGCAGTTTCGCGAGCTCGTCGACGAGCTGCGCAAGCGCATCGACTAAATAAGGAAGGTCTCCCACATGCACGCGATGGCACTCGACGCCGTGCTCATGGTTCTCGCGCTGGGTTCCTACGCCGTTGGAGCGCTCGCGCTCGTCGTGTATTTGTTTTCGCGGGAAGGCTGGCTGCGCAATTTCGGTGCGACCCTTGCCGTGGCCGGTTGCGCGGCGCAGTTCGCGCAGCTCGGCGCGCGCTATGCCGAGACCCACATCTGGCCGTTGCTCAATCTCTACGGATCGCTCTCGCTCTTCTCCGCGATGTCCGTCGCGATCTTCATCGCCTTCGCGTTTCGCTACCGGCTCTGGTTCGCCGGCGGCTTCGTGCTCGCGCTCGCTGCCATTTTTTTGGCGTACGGCGTAACGTGGAACGAGGGCGTGATGCCGGCGGTCCCGTCGCTGCAGTCGTACTGGGCGAAGATTCACGTGCCGCTCGTCGTCTCGTCGTACGCCGCCTTCCTGGTATCGTTCGTCTTCTCCATGCTCTATCTCGTGAAGTATTACGCAAATCGGCGCTATGCGCGGAACGGCGTCGCGCTGGCGCCGGCCGGCGACGGCGGTGCGGCCGATCCGGCACTGCGCGACACGCCCGCGCTCGCTGCGGCCGCGGAGGGGGGAGATGCCGTCGCCGAGTGGTTCGGCACGCTGCCGTCGCTCGCACAGATCGACGTGCTCGTCTATCGCACCGTCGCGGTCGGCTTACCGCTCTTGACGCTGGGCGTCATCACCGGCGCCGCCTGGGCACACGAAGCGTGGGGCGCGTACTGGCAATGGGACCCGAAAGAGACGGCCGCGCTCGCCTCGTGGATCTTGTATGCAGCGTACATGCACCTGCACACCCGCCATGCGTGGCGGGGCCTGCGATGCAGCTGGTGGAGCGTGATCGGCTTTGCCTCGATCATTTTCTGCTATCTCGGCGTGAACATTTGGATCAGCGGGCTGCACAGCTACAAAGTGTAGCCGACGGCGCCCTTCTCCTCGCATCGCTGCAAAAGTCGCAACGCCCGGTAAAAAGGGCGAACGTAAAATTGCGAGTAATGGCGGGGTATGGCGATTCATAGCTCGCAGGACGCCCAAGAGCAGCCGGAGACGCCGGAGGAAGTTTCGCGGCGCGCCTTCATGGTCAACGCCGTCGTCACCATGAGCGGCATTATCGGCGTGGGCCTCGCGATTCCCATCGTCGGCGGACTGATCCCCGAATCCGGCTCGGGGGCCGGCAGCTGGTCACCGCTCACGCACGCCGAGCTGACCGAACTCGAAGCGGCAACGCAGAAGCCGGTGAAACTGAGTTTCTCGATGACGACCAAAGATGCGTACCTTCCCGAGCAGACGATGCAGGATTACGTCTGGGGTATCAAGGTCAATCCGGCACGATTTCAGGCGGCTCGTCCCGATATCTTCAACGGGCCGGGCGGCAAAGCCGACGTGTCGTACGACGTCGTCAACATGAGCTTCGTCGTCTTCAGCCCGCTCTGCCCGCATCTGGGCTGCCGCTACGACTGGGATGCGAGCACGAACAAGTTTCTCTGCCCGTGCCACGGCTCGGTCTACAACTTCGATGGCGCCCATCTCGCCGGGCCCGCTCCGCGCGGTCTCGACCCATTGCCGCTGCGCGAGCAGAGCGGCATCGCGCAAATCATGTGGATTCGATACCAGTCGACGACGCCCGACCGCATCGTCATCTCATATCAAGCATAGGCCGCAGGAGGAACAACGATGCTGAACTGGATCGAACGGCGCACCGGCTTCCTTTCGATGGCGAAGGACTTTCTCACCGAGGACGTCCCCGGTGGCGCGAGCTACTGGTACGTCTTCGGCAGCGCGACGCTCTTCGCGATGATCGTGCAGATCACGACCGGCATCTTCCTGACGTTTTGGTATGCGCCGTCGGCCGCGACCGCGTGGGAATCTACCCGCGCGATCTACCTGAATCCGTTCGAGCATTTCGTGCTCTCGGTACACTACTGGGGCGCGACCGCGATGATCGCGCTCGTCTTCTTGCATCTCCTGCAAGTTGCCATCTTCGGCGCGTATAAAGCGCCGCGCGAACTGCAGTGGATCGTCGGCGTGCTCCTCTTGCTCGTGACGCTCGCGCTCGGTCTCACCGGCTATCTCTTGCCGTGGGACATGAACGCCTACTTCGCCTCGCAGGTCTCGCTGAACATCACCGGTACCGCCCCGATCGCCGGCCCTCTGATTCAGAACATCGCGCAGGGCGGCGGCGTAATGGGCACGCAAACGATCAACCGGTTCTTCGGCTTACACGTCTGGCTCATGCCTGCGCTGCTGCTGCTCCTCGTCGGCGCGCATTTGGCGATCTTCCGCCACAACGGCTCGGCGGGTCCCGTTGCCGACGACCGCCGCGGTTTGAAGGTCGGACGCTTCTGGCCCGACCAGATGTTCATGGATACGGTCGTTTCGTTCTTCGTCTTTCTGTTGATCCTGATTCTCGCGTTCGTCGCGCCGCCGTTTTTCGATCAGAAAGCCGATCCAACCGTATTGTTCCAGCCGTATCCCGCCTGGTATTTCCTCGCGCTCTTCGGCATGCTGAACCTCTTCCCGCCGCAACTCGACACGCTCGCGACCATCTACATCCCGACGCTCTTCCTGGTGATCGTTCTCGCGATTCCGTGGATCGATCGCAGCATGACGCGCTCGTTCGGATCCCGTAAGGGCGTGCTCTGGGGCATCGCGCTCGTCGTTGCCGTCATCGTCGGACTCTCGGTGCAGAGCCAGCTCCGAATCATGACGCTGCAAGGACAGAACCCTCCGTCGCTCAGCGAAGCGCAGATCCTCGCCGCGCCCGTCGCGGCCGCCACGCCGGCAGTTGCGCCGGCCGCAGCCACATCGACGGGCGCTTCCGGCACTACCGCCTCCGCCTCCGCGGCGCACGGCGCGGCGGTCTTCTCGCAGAACTGCGCGAGCTGTCACGGCGCGCAAGGCCAAGGGTTGCCCGGCACGTTCCCACCGCTCGCCAACAATCCGTTCGTGACGGGCGATCCGAGCAAAGTCATCGCTGCCGTGAAGAACGGCCTGCACGGAGCGGTCAGCGTGGGCGGCCAGACGTATAACGGGCAGATGCCGGCGTGGAAGAGCCAGCTCTCCACGCAAGACATTGCGGACGTGATCACCTACATCCGAACGAAACTCGGGAGCAACAACGCGTCGCCGGTCAGCGCGGCGCAGGCGAGCAAGTAGGTCCGCTATACAAGAATAGCGCGGCTTTTGCAGCCGTCGCGATCTCGCGGCGGCTGCGTCCGTACGTGGGATCGAATGCCGGACGCGCTCGCGGAGCGACGACCCAGACGCGCGACGCCGCGCAGATCACGCGACGCGGCCTGATCGCACCTCGCTCGTGGCCATCTCCCGGAGACGCCAGCATTACGACGCCCGGCTGCGCATAGAAGACCAACGCGTTCGAACCGGAGACATTTTGAATTGCCACGACGTCTCCGGGCCTGCGCTCGCGGTCGATGACGGCGGCGAGACGCGGAACGGGTTTGAAGGCTTCCGCGTGCGGAAGCACCGCAACCGCGAGCACGTCGACCGCAGCGAGCGTCGCTGCGGCGAGCGCGTACGGCGCCGCCGAGATGGTGTTGCGACGTGCAAGGAGCAACGCCGTCACGAGCGAGCCTACGAAGATCGCCGCAGCCGCCCCGAGCAGCGGTGGGATCGCCGAAGCGATCGCAACGGTCAGGCGATTCACGTGCGAGAAGATGCGGATAGCAATCGCGAACAGTCCGATCGTCACCGGAACGACGGCGGCAGAGACGATTGCCGAGCGCGGCGCTCCCTTTCGCACAACGGCGTCGAAGTAGAGTGCCGTTGCGATCGCGAGACCCGGCAGTTCGAGCGCGACGTAGTTCGGAAGCTTCGTCTGCGCGAAGCTGAAGAAGAGCAACGGCGCGACGATCCACACGAAACTCAAGCGCCACAAACGATTTCGGCGAACCTCTCCGACTCCGTACGCAACGGCGGGCGGCAGGAACGCAATCCACGGAAAGAATCCGAGGATGAGCACGGGCACGTAATACCAGACGGGTCCCGACTGATTTTCAATGACGCCGGCGTATCTCCCGAACGTGTAGTGACCGATGAGCTCGAACACGCTTGCGCCGCCGGCTCGCGACGCGAGCGCGACGAACCAGGGAGCGGCGATCGCGACGAAGGCCGCGGCGCCAAGGAGCCAGGCACGCGCGCTCGGCGCGCGCACTGCGGCGCGGCTCCAGTACGCGTACGGCAGAATAACGAGTAGCGAAACCGCCGGTGCGACCGGCCCCTTTGCAAGAAAGCCGAGAGCTGCGGCAATAGTGCCGTAGAGATAGTAGCGGTCTTCGCCGGTCTCGAGGCCACGGAACCACATGAGCAAGGTCGTCATGACCGCAAGGTCGAGGAGTGCGTCCATAATCGCGAGCCTGCCGATGACTGCTTGCATCAGCGCCGACGACAAGATGATCCCGCCGAGGATGCCGGCGCGCTCGCCTGCCTCACGTGCCAAGACGTAGGCGATTGCGGCGCCCATCGCGGCAGTTGCGAGCGCCGACGGAAGTCGCAGCGCAAAGGCCGTCGTGCCGAAGACGTGCGCGAAGGCTGCGGCAATCCAAAAGTAGAGGGGGGGCTGGACGAACCACGGCTGGCCGTTCAGGTGCATGACGATCCAGTCGTGACGAAGGAGGATCTCGCGTGCGACTTCGCCATAGGCCGTCTCGCTGTTGTCCCACAGCGTTCCAGCGCCGAGTCCGGGAAGCGTCGCGAGCACGCCGACGGCCGCACCGATACATGCCGCGCGCACGGGCTTCTCCATACGTGTTAAACGGTGTTTGCCGGGCGCTTGGGGAACTCTTCCCTGCCGTGTCTTCGACCGTCCTTCCTATCGCGTTGCGCGCGGACGCGCGCCAGGCGCTCGTCGTCGGCGGCGGAAGCGTCGCGTTGCGCAA
>DAHXOK010000060.1:0-3878 GCA_027364935.1 Vulcanimicrobiota bacterium
CGCTCGAGCACGTTCATTGCGGCAGGCGCTCCTCGATTGCGTCGAGTTCGGCGAGCACCGCCTTTGTGGCTTCGATGCGTTTGGTCGCGACGCCGCGCTCCGCGGTCAGGTTGAACAAGACTTGGTTGGCGTGTTCCATCCGGTGGTCGACGTCGCGCAGATGCGCGCGCGCCTCGCGTTCTAACGCGCCAAAGTATCGCCTCACCGCATCTAGATACGCGACGCATGCCGCGGTCGCTGATGTGAAAGGCGCCGACCTGCTTGACGAGCGTCGCAAACCTATCGTCAGGCATGCGCGGCCACCGCAAAGCCCACGGCTTCGAGCGCGGAGCGCTGCGCCGCGAAGAGCGCGCGCAGGCCCGTGTCCGCCAGAGCCAGCAGCGCGTCGAGGTCGCGCCGATCGAACGGCTTTGCCTCGGCGGTGCCTTGCAACTCGACGAAGCGCCCGGCGTCGGTTGCGAAGACGTTCATGTCGACGTGCGCGCGACGGTCTTCCTCGTACGCGAGATCGAGCATCGCAGTGCCATCGACGATGCCGACGCTCGCGGCCGCAACGGCAGCGTCGAGCGGCCACTGCGCGCCCTGCTTCGGGTCGAAGAGGCGCCGCAGGGCGAGCGCGAGGGCGACGTATGCCCCGGTGACGGCAGCGGTTCGCGTCCCGCCGTCGGCTTGCAGGACGTCGCAGTCGATCCAAATGCAACGCTCCCCGAGCTTCGCGGTATTGGTAACGGCACGCAAAGCGCGCCCGACGATGCGCTGGATCTCGTGCGTGCGGCCTCCGATTCGGCCGCGCGCGGACTCGCGCTGCGACCGTTCCTTCGTTGCGCGCGGCAGCATCGCGTACTCCGCGGTGATCCAGCCGACGCCCTGTCCGCGCATCCACTGCGGGACGCGCTCCTCGATCGTCGCCGCGCAGAGAACGCGGGTGTCGCCGAGCGTGATGAGCGCGCTGCCCTCCGCGAACTTCATGACATCCGGCTCGATCGTCAGCGGCCGCAACTCGTCGGGTCGCCGCCCATCGCTCCGCACGATCATTCCACCGTGACGGTCTTGGCGAGGTTGCGTGGTTGGTCGACGTCTTTCCCGGCGATATCCGCGATGTGATAGGCGAAGAGCTGCAGTGGAATGACGTTGACGATCGGCGCGAGCAGCTCGTCGACCTTCGGCACCCAGAAGACGTGATCGGCGATGGATGCGGCTTCGTCGTCACCGGCGTTTGCGACAACGATGATCGGCGCTTCACGCGCCCTGGATTCCATGATGTTCGAGATCATCTTCTCCCGCACGCGATCGTGCGTGATGACGCCGATGATCGGCGTCGAACGGTCGAGCAGCGCGATCGGCCCGTGCTTCATCTCGCCCGCCGCGTAGCCCTCGGCATGAATGTAGGAGATCTCCTTCAACTTAAGGGCACCTTCCAGGGCGGTTGGAAAGTTGACGTAGCGGCCGATGAAAAGCGCGCTACGCATCTCGCCATATCGCTGCGCGACCTTGCGGATCTCGTCAGACGTGTTGAGCACAACGTCGATCGCTGCCGGGAGTAGCCGCGTGCCGAGCGCGACCTCGCGCAGGCGCTCCTTCGGGGCCGATCCGCGCAGGTGCGCGAGTGCCAAGGCGAGCAGCGCCATTGCCGTTGCCTGAGAGACGTACGTTTTGGTTGCCGCGACGCCGATTTCGGGGCCGCTCCGCGTGTAGAGCGTTCCGTTCGCGAGCCTCGTCAAGTGCGAGCCCAGTACGTTGCAGACGCCCAGAATCGGGCTGCCGAGATCGCGCGCGATGCGCACGGCTTCTACCGTATCTGCCGTCTCGCCGGACTGCGACATCGCCACGACGAGCGTGTTTGCGTCCGCAATGGGATCGCCGTAGCGGAATTCGCTCGCGAGCTCCATCTCGACCGGTAGGCGCGCGAGGGAGCGCAAGAGGTACATGCCGACCATTCCCGCGTAGAACGCCGTCCCGCAACCGGTGATCGCAACCTTGGAAACGGTGCGCAGGCGCTCCTCGGTGATGGCGTCGAGCTCGTGCACGATATTGACGTCGCCGTTTTCGTGCACGCGCCCCGCGAGTGTCTCCTTGATCGCGTTCGGCTGCTCGAAGATTTCCTTGAGCATGAAATGTTTGAACCCGCTCTTCTCCGCCGAACGGGCGTCCCAGAGGATCTGCACGACTTCGCGCTCGACGGGCCGGCCGTCGTAATCGGTGATGCGCCACCCGTCGCGCCCGACGACCGCAATCTCGCCTTCCTGAACGATCACTTCCTTGCGCGTGTACGGTAAGATCGCAGGCGTGTCGGAGGCGACGAACATCTCGCCGTCACCGATGCCCAGCACGAGCGGGCTCGCGCCGTTACGCGCGAAAACGAGGTGTTCGGGATCGTCGGTAGAGATCACGCCGATGGCGTACGCACCGCGCACCTCGCGCAGCGTACGCCGGAGCGCCTCCTGCAGGTCGCCGTCGAAATGTAACTCGATCAGGTGCGCGAGGACCTCGGTGTCGGTTTCGCTGCGAAAAATGTGTCCGAGCTCGAGCAACCGCGCGCGCAGCGGCGCGTAGTTCTCGATGATGCCGTTGTGCACGACCGCCAGCCGCCCGTTGCAGTCCATGTGCGGATGGGCGTTCATGTCGGATGGCCGGCCGTGCGTCGCCCAGCGCGTGTGTCCGATCCCGACGGGTCCGCAGAGCCGCTCGCCGTTGCGCAGACGCTCGGCAAGCCGGGCGAGCTTGCCCTCCGCCTTCGAGTCGCAGAGCTTGCCGTGCTCGTCGATGACGGCGATGCCGGCGCTATCGTATCCGCGGTACTCGAGGCGTCCGAGCGCATCGAGAATTATCGGAACGCTATCCTTCGCGCCTATGTACCCGACAATTCCACACACGGCTACTCGCTTCTGTCGCGTTCCATTCGCTTCAGAGACGCTCGTCGCTCGCCGTCCATGGCTCGCTCCTGCTGCCTTCCTCGCCCCTCTCGCCATCGATGGCTCCGGGGCTCGTTCAGAGCCTCCTCAGCTGAATGAAACGCGACACTCGCTCGCCGCGAGAGCAACGTCACTTAATTCCTTCCTTGGTGCGGCGATACCCGATCTTGCCTTCCGCAATTTCATCGAGCGCGATCGAGACCGGCTTGTTGGGATTGACCGACTCTTTGTCGACGAGCGGCTCGCTCGCGTAGTACTCGCGGCGTTCCATCGGCGGCAGCTGTTGCACCCGAATCCAGTTGTTGAGCTGGCGCGCACGCTTCGTGACGATGTTGACGAGGCTGAACTTGGAGTCCGCGTGCTTCAGCAGCGCGTCGAGATCTCCGAAAACCGTTTTGCTCATGTTCCTTCTTCTTTTAACTGTCGTTCTGTGTTACGTGTGTTCGACGTTGCGTAGCCGCTCGTCGCCCCAGCGATGAATCCTGAAGCGCTCCGCCTGGAGCACCGCCGCGAGATCGTCGACCGCTTCCTCCGCGCGGTGCTGCTCGTTCACCACGATGTAGTCGAAGCTGCGGATGAACTGCATCTCTTGGTGTGCGATCTCCAGGCGCTGCGCGATCTCTTCGTTCGTCTCGGTCCTGCGCGTCAAGAGACGCTCGCGCAGGTACGAGAACCGGTCCGGAACCAAGAAGATCAGAACCGCTGCCGGATATGCCGCCTGCACGGCGAGCGCCCCGTTGACCTCCGGCTTCATGATGAGGTCGTATCCCTCCGCGATCGTCCGCTCGACGTAATCGCGCGGAGTGCCGTAGAGGTTGTCGTTGTAGACGCGCCACTCGAGAAACTCCCCGGCATCGCGGCGCCGCTCGAACTCTTCTTCCGTTATGAAGAAGTAATGCTGCCCCTCGATCTCGCCCTCCCGAGGGCTCCGGGTCGTGGCCGACACGGAGTATCGCAGGCGCAGCG
>DAHXOK010000060.1:3888-11421 GCA_027364935.1 Vulcanimicrobiota bacterium
CACGCGGAATGCCACTTCGAGTACGGCGCCATGAGGAAGCCGGTACTGCGCGAGGCCGGCCTCACCCGGGCAGCTCGGGAACGGAATGCTCCGCACGAGCTTCGAGCCGGGGTGCCCTTGCACGGTATCGACGGCTTGTTCGGAGGCGAGATCCGACAACGAGCTTTGCGACGGCTGCTGCGCGTAGCTATAGCGCTCGGCCCCGGCCCCGCTCATCGTCGTCCACTGGCCGTTCGCGCCTTGCGTCCAGCCCTGTGGATGGGGCGGAGCGGACGCGCACGCGCAGAGGAGGCCGAGGGCCAGCACGCCGGCGGCAGAACGATAACGCTCGATGCGCACCGATTGGGCGCTCGTGCGCCGTCTCGGCGCAGAGCTGGAAGCCGAGCTACGCGGCGCGCGCATCCAGGATGCCGGCGCGCTCGACGACGGCAGGCCTGCGCTCGTCTTCTGGTCTCGGGGCGCGGCGCGGCTGCTCTGCATGGACCTGTTTTCGTCGCCGCCTGCGCTGACGCTGGAATCCGGCGAACTCTCCATGGCGCACGACGAGCCGGGCTTCACGCGCGCACTGGCTCGAACCCTACGCGGCATGGTGTTGGAAGCGGTCGAAGCCAGAGAGCACGATCGCCTGCTGCGGCTGAAGTTTCGCACGCGCTCGCGCTTCGGCGTGGGTGATGAAGTAGACCTTTACATCGAGCTCGTGCCGCGCTTCGGCAACGCGCTGCTGGTCAAGGGCGACACGGTGGTCAGCGCGCGTAAAGAGTTCTCCGGCGCGCACGGCTCGCGCGAGGTGCGCGCGGGAATCCCGTACGCCTTGCCGCCTCTTCCGCAAGCGGTTCTGCCGCAGGTAATCGAGGCGGGCGGCGCCGAGCCGCGCCAAGCTCTGGCGTATCTGGAAAGCGATGCCGCGCTGCGCGAGCCGCTCTACGTGTATCGCAGACAAGGGCGTCTGGTGCAGGCCCACCTCGTCGCCCTGCCGGCACTGGCAGAGCTCGAGGTCTCGCGCGAGTCGTCGTTTCTCGATCTGCTCGCGGAAGACCGGGGTGCGCGCCTACGTGCCGACGCACAAGCCAGGAGTGGAACCCGCCGCGCGGCGCTTCTGCGCAGTATCGCTCATCGCGCGCGTAGCGTCGACGAAGCTCGCGCCGAGCTCGACCGGCAGCGCCGCGAGGTGGGCGAGCGCGAGAATCTGCGCCGCGAAGGAGACGGCATCTACGCAACGCTCCACGAGCTCGCACCCGAGGCGCGCGAAGAGGCCAAGGCCCAGGCGGCAAAGCAGTTCGCGCGCTACCGCAAACTCGGTGCCGCGATGCCACACATCGAGAAGCGCGCGCGCGGGCTCGCACTGCAGCACGAGGCGCTGGAGAGCCTCCTATGGGAGGCGCAGCGAGTCGGGGACGAGGATCTCGCCGACATCGAGAGCGCGCTCGGCGTTCTCGATCCCCGCTCTGGCAAGAAGCCCGCGGCGCCGCCGGCACGGCGACTGCCCAAGCGCCGCAAGCCATTCGAGATGCGGACCGAGCGCGGCTCGCGCATCCTCGTCGGGCGCTCGCCGATCGAAAATGCCGAGCTCACGTTCCGCGTCGCGCGGCCGACCGATCTCTGGTTCCACGCACGCGGCGTACCTGGCGCGCACGTAATTCTCGCGCGTGACGACCGTACCGAGCCACCCGCCGAGGACGTCCAACTCGCCGCGGCGCTGGCTGCAGCGCATTCGAAGGCACGCGAGAACGTCGCGGTTACGGTCGACTACACGCACCGCAAGCACGTGCGCAAGCAGGCGAACGCCCCGCCCGGTCTGGTTTTCTACACCGAAGCCGAATCGATCACCGTAGCGCCGTGGAGCGCCGGCGAAGCTCGTCGATGATCCATAAGAAGGCCTTCTGCCGGGTACTCGACGCCGGGGCAAGAGCCTATACAGCCGAAGCTACCGTTCGCAAGAATCAGGGTGACGTCTTCGCGCAAACATCGTCGGTAGCAACGCCGTGTTCTGGAAGGAACGTGCGCGCGATGTGCTTTGCGTCGGTGAGTCTCCAAATGACCCGACCGCGAAGGACGCCGCCTGCGTAGGGGTAGTATGGATCGTACCACGTCCAGGTATGATTGACGGGTTGAGAAGCGTGAAGCTCGGAGTATGCCCCGTCGCCGTGGAAGTCACGATAGATCCACTCACGAAGATCTGCAACGTACCCAACGAATGCCGTTCCGTTGGCGATGCCGGTAGCGGGGTCGACGCCCCATTGCACTTCGACCCATCGGCTGTTGGGGGCGCGGGCGATTACCCACCGCACGGGCTGTGTACCCTCCATGCACGTCCACGAGCCGCCGAAATCTTGAAGAAACGAACTCGCACTCGGTTCCGACGCCCCGAGCGCGACGGCAAGAAGCGCCGTTGCAATCGCAACCCTTGTAACGGCTTTCGGCCAATACGTCATCACCGGCCCCTCGGAGGCTCGCGCATCGTCTGCATCTGCGGCGAGACGTAAACCGGGTGCAACGCAGGGAACGAAACCGTATGAAGAGCCTCAAACGCGACGCTTACGAGCGAGTACGTCTCGCCTTCATAACGTACCGCCGCATCGGTCCGCTCGTCGGCAATATACTGCGCGCCCGCAACGCTGCGGAAGTCAACCGTCCACGGAATCGTCGTCCCCGGGCCGTCGACGAAGTTCAACGCCTCGCGCAGGCGCCACGTCGCGGCCGTATCCACGTCGATCCAGAGATCGCGCAGACGATAGCGCCCCGGATCCCGCACCGGGCGAAGCGAGAGATGGTAGCAGGGATGCCCGTCGACGCTCTCCCGCCCTACGAGCGCGATCGTGTAGATATGGCGCGTCGCGACGGCGTGCGCGATCTCTCGCAGCGGCTGCTTGCCGCCGCGAGGCGGCGGCGCGCGACCCGGCGGATACGGATCGTGAAACGCGCGCCGCACCTCGGCGACGATAGCCATAGCGTCGCGCTGCGACGACGGAGGCGCCGACGCGACGTACGGCGCCATACCGAACGAATAGGCCGGCACGAGCATCGGAACGCCAAAGAAATCGACCGGCGCCTCCGGCTTCCCGATAGGGACGCCGATGAACCACAAGCTGAGCGAGAGGTTCATGCCGTGCGGGACGTGCGGATGCGCCAGCTCGTAATCGCTGACGGGATCGACCCATACTCTTCCCGTGGTCGCGTCGAACGAGCTCTGGTATCGCTGCGTACGCACCCTGCCTCCCCGTTCGACGCGCACGGCAACGTCGTAGGTGAGATACGGCGGGTACTGCTGGTTCAGCCAGAATCCTTGCGCCCGCTCGTACACGGCATACGGGTCGACCGCCGCGCGAACGCTCGGTGCGGCACCGAGGGTTGCGAGAACGAGCGCTAGGATAGCCGCGATTCGCAGACGCCGCAGGCTGCGTGGATGCCCGCTCCGTGCGTTCACGCTGCTGCTTCTTCGCCACGCCGTCGACCGAGTACTCGTCCTCGCCTAGCTCGGCGAGGCGCTCGTTCCTGCGCCGCTCGACGGAGGGGTCGCGCCTTTCGATGGAGGACTCTGCGAGCAATGGAGGTGCACTCGTGAAGAACCCATTGGACTCGCTCTGGGGAACCGTCACTACCGGCGTCGTTCTTACCGTCATCCTCTTCTTTGTCGCGCGGGCGATCATGTCCGTAGGAGTCTCATGATGTGGCTCGAGCCGATTCTACGGTGGATCCATCTTCTCGCAGGAGTGATGTGGATCGGGCTGCTCTACTACTTCAACTTCGTAAACGTCGATGCCGTAAAGGCGGCGACGGCGGCCGGTGAAGCGGCACCGATCGGAAAGTATGTCATGCCGCGCGCGCTCTGGTGGTTCCGCTGGTCCGCGCTCGTTACGTGGCTCGCCGGCTGCGGTCTGCTCGGCGCCGTGAACGCGCAAGGCGTAAACGGGTTCACAGGCGCGTTCGCCTTCTGGCAATGGGGGCAGCATAGCGCCTTCACGGCAATCGGCATCGGCGCGTGGCTCGGAACGATCATGTTCTTGAACGTGTGGGGCATCATCTGGCAGAACCAGAAGAAGATCCTGGGCTTCGTTCCTGCAACCGACGCCGAGAAGGCTAAGGCGCGCCGTACGGCGTTTCTCGCCTCTCGCGTGAACACGATGCTCTCAATCCCGATGCTCTTCTTCATGGCAACTGGCCCGCACGCGCTCTTCCAAGATCCGTCGGCCACGATCTATCGCTAGCGCTGGGGAACGAGCACGATCTTGCCGACGTGCGCGTCGGCCTCCATGCGGCGGTGAGCCTCCGCGGCATCGTCGAACGCGTAGACCGCATCGACGACCGGAACGATGGAGCTGCGCGCGGGAAGCAGCGGCCAGATGCGCTCGCGTAGCGCATCGGCGATCCTCTTCTTCTCCTCCGGCGTGCGCGGCCGCAACGACGTGCCGAAGATCGTGCCGCGCTTGCGCATGAGGGCTCCAACATCGAGCTCGATGGTGGCTCCGCCTTGCGTCGCGATGCAGGCGATGCGCCCGTCGAGGGCGAGCGCCTCGACGTCTCGTGGAACGTACGGGCCGCAGACGATGTCGACGACGACGTCTACGCCACGTCCGCCGGTCAACCGCAGCGCCTCCGCCACGAAATCCTGCGCTCGGTAGTCGATCGCCGCGACGGCGCCGATGCGCGTGCAGGCCTCGCACTTGCGCGCGCTTCCCGCCGTTGCGATCGCGTGCGCGCCGAGCGCCGTCGCAAACATGATCGCAGTCGATCCGATGCCGCTGCTTCCCCCATGAACCAGCACCGTCTCGCCGGTCTGCAAGCGCGCGCGCGTGACCATGTTGTCGAAGACGGTGAAACCGTTCTCCGGGAGGGTCGCCGCTTCGATCGCGCTCCAGCGGTCGGGAATCGGCAAGGCTTGACCGGCTGGGGCGCAGACGAACTCTGCGTAGCCGCCTCCACTCACGAGCGCGCAGACGCGATCTCCAACGCACCAGGACGTGACGCCCGCACCGATCGCCGCGATGCTCCCGGCGACGTCGAGGCCGAGAATTCGCGAGGCGCCCGCGGGCGGCGGATAGAGGCCCTTGCGCTGCAGAACGTCGGCGCGCGAGACCCCTGCCGCTTCGACCGCAATCTGCACCTCGCCCTCGCGCGGCTCCGGCGCCTCCATCTGCGCGACGTGCAGGAGCTCCGGGCCCCCCGTACCTTCGTACGCCACGTACTTCATCGAGCGCTCCCCTCGCGCTCGAGCAACATCGCATCTCCAAACGAAAAGAAACGGTAGCCGCGCTCGATTGCCGCTCGATAGGCGCGCAGAATGCGCGCTCTCCCTGCAAACGCGCTCACGAGCACGAGCAACGTCGAGCGAGGAAGGTGAAAGTTCGTCATCATCGCGTCCACGACGCGAAAGCGAAATCCGGGCGTAATGAAGAGCGTCGTCTCGAACTCGCCGGCGCGCAGAGCGCCGTGCTGGGCGACGTTCCCTTCCAACGCTCGCACCACGGTCGTTCCAATTGCGACGATGCGACGTCCCGCCGAGCGCGCCCGTTCGATCGCTTCCACCGCGTGCGTGGAGATCGCGTACCGCTCCGCGTGCATGACGTGCTCGTCGATGCGCTCAGTCTGCATCGGCGCAAACGTTCCCAAGCCCACGTCCAGCGCGAGTTTTACGATCTCGATGCCGCGTGCCGCGACTGTGTCGAGAAGCTCTTCGCTCAGATGCAGCCCCGCCGTCGGTGCGGCGACGCTGCCGGGAACGCGCGCGAAGACGGTTTGATACCGCTCCTGCGCTTCATCTGACTCGTTGTGAATGTACGGCGGCAACGCTAGTCGCCCCGAGTGCGCGAGCATCTGCTCGAAGGGCAGATCGAGCTCGAAGCGCAGCTCGCGCGCACCGTGCTCGCGCACGGCAACGACGAATGCGCTCCCCGCACTGCGGCCGGTCCGCGACAGGAGCTCGAGCCGCTCCTCTTTGCGAACGCGCTTGGCGGGCCGCAACAACGCGATCCACGAGGCCGCTCGCGGATCGTACCCCACGCTTCCGGCAGGGTGCAGGAGCAGGATCTCGATCCGGCCGCCGCTCTCGCGACGCGCGAAGAGACGTGCCGGGATCACGCGTGTCTCGTTGAGCACGAGGAGATCGTCGACGCGCAGGAGCCGGGGAAGCGCTTCGACCGTACGATCCTCCAGTGCGTCATCGCGCACGACGAGCAGGCGCGCTCCGTCTCGCCGCGCGGCCGGCTCTTGCGCGATCAGCGCCGGCGGGAGGTCGTACGCGTAGCCGGCGGCGAGACGTTCGTCCACGTGTCGAGCGCGGTGCCCGGGAAATAGAAGCCGGCGATCTTCGCGGTCGTCGCCTTCGCGAGCGCCATGCCGCGCGCGCCCCACTGGCACAGCCCGACACCGTGGCCGTTCCCCGCGCCCTCAAGGTGCAGCAGCGGCGTGGTGAGCGCCCCTTCCGCCGGCTGTACGGAAAGCTCGCGGATGAGCAGGCTGCGCACGACTCGCGGCCCAACCGCCATGCGAAAGTCGCTCCCACGCATCGCGACCGTTCCGCGATCGGTAATTAACTCGACGTAGCGCGCGCGGCCGCTCGCATCTTGCGGGCCTAGGCGGATGTCGCGCAGGCGACCCATGCCGCTCAACTGCGACGCGGTCGCGCGTGCGATTGCGGCAAATGCGACGTCTCGTATCCAACGGAAATCGGGAGAATCCATGCAGTAGGGGCAAACGACGCCTGCCAGATACGGCAAGAGCGCTCCGCCCCACGCGTCGGCGGCGGATTCTGTGTGGCCGCCGCAGCACGAAGAGTACGCAACGTCGGCGTAGTCGTTGCCGTAGCGAAGGACGGTCCCCGCCGTCGCATCCACGGCTTGCCGCCCAGCCGGCGACTCCGCGACGACGCCCTCGTATACTTGATCCAGGTCCGACGGTGCGACGTCGTACGGACGCTGCGGATCCGCGTGGCGTAACACGAACGTTCGCGCGCAGATCGCCTGTATCTGCAGCGCCGCCACCGGCCACGACGAGGGCATCTCGCGCGGAACGACGCTGTACAGGTACTCCTCGAGCGCGACGAGATTGATGACGAGCCCGCCGGGCCCGCGCGAAAAGCTTCCCCGATACTGGCGGCCGCCGAACTCGAAGCCTCCGCTTGGAATCGGCTGCGCCAAACCTTCGCCGAGCAGTACCCGCAGCGACGGAGCTTGGAGGCGCGCACGCTACCGTCGCCGCCGAAACGGCGAGAAACTGCCTGCGCCTCACGTAAAGAGCTCGGCCTGCACCGAGCGCGACGGTTCGACGCCGAGATGGCGATACGCCTCCGGCGTCGCTTTCCGTCCGCTCGCCGTCCGGCGAACGTAGTGCTCCTTGAGAAGATACGGCTCGACGACGTCCTCGAGCGTCTCCGCGTCCTCGTTGAGCGTCGCGGCTATCGACGCGATACCGACCGGACCCCCGTGATATTGCTCGACGATCGTGCGCAGGAACGCGCGATCGAGGCGATCCAGGCCGGCTTCGTCGACGCCCTCGCGCTCGAGCTTTCGACAGCCCCGGTCGCCGCTCATGATGAAT
>DAHXOK010000061.1 GCA_027364935.1 Vulcanimicrobiota bacterium
GTCGGCGTCTCTGTTACTCGCGAAACTGCTGCAGGAATCGGGTTTGCCCGACGGTGCGCTCAACGTCGTGCACGGCGACAAAGTCGCCGTCGACGCGCTGCTCGCGCACCCGCGCGTCAACGCCGTCTCATTCGTCGGGTCGACGCCAATCGCGCGCTACATCTACGAGACCGCGGCGAAGAACGGCAAGCGCGTACAGGCGCTCGGGGGAGCGAAGAACCACCTCGTCGTCATGCCGGATGCGGATCTCGACGCCGCCGCGGACGCGCTCGTCTCGAGCGGATACGGCTCGGCGGGGCAGCGCTGCATGGCGATCTCCGCGAGCGTAACGGTCGGGGACTGCGCGAAGCCGCTGCTCCAGCGCATTCTCGAGCGCATCGACAAGCTCAAGGTCGGCGCCGGACACGACCCCGCAAATGACATGGGGCCGGTCGTGACGCCGGCCGCGCGCGAACGCATTCTCTCGTACATCGACAGCGGCATAAAGGAAGGCGCGGCCCTCCTGGCCGACGGGCGCGCGCTGCGCGTCCCCGGTTACGAGAACGGGTTCTTCATCGGGCCAACGCTCTTCGACAACGTGACGCCGGCGATGTCGATTTACCGCGACGAGATCTTCGGACCCGTGCTCGTCAACGTGCGCGCGGGGTCGCTCGACGACGCGCTCGCGATCGTCAACGCGAACCCGTACGGTAACGGTACGTCCATTTTCACGCGTAGCGGAGGCGCCGCGAGGCTCTTCCAAAGCGAGGTGCAGGCCGGAATGGTCGGCATCAACGTGCCGATCCCGGTGCCGGTCGGGTACTATTCGTTCGGTGGCTGGAAATCGTCGCTCTTCGGCGACCTGCACGTGTACGGCCCCGACGCGTTCCGCTTCTACACGCGCGGGAAAGTCGTCACGAGCCGCTGGCACGAGAGCAATGCCGGCATAAATCTCGGTTTCCCGACGCACAAGTGACACCGGCAGGCAGTTTTCCGGGAAAACCGATTCACAAGGAGCTCTCGAAGCTCGAAGTTTCCATCGAAGCGAACCGCTGCCTCTACTGCTACGACGCGCCGTGCACGCGCGCGTGCCCGACGCACATCGACATTCCGCGCTTCATCGCGCAGATCGCCGACGCAAACGTCAAGGGCAGCGCGCGCACCATTCTCGACGCGAATCCGCTCGGTGCGTCGTGCGCTCGCGTCTGCCCCGTCGACGAATTGTGCGAAGGCGCGTGCGTGTACAACACGGAGAGCGACACGCCGATTCGCATCGGCGATCTGCAGCGGTACTCGACCTACGTCGTTCGCGAAGCGGGCACGCGCGTCTTCGAAGCGGGCGCTCCGACGGGTAAGCGCGTCGCGGTCGTCGGCGGCGGCCCGGCGGGCCTCGCCGCGGCGCGCGATCTGCGCCGGTACGGCCACGCGGTGACGATCTTCGAAGCGCGCGAACAGCTCGGCGGCTTGAACACGTTCGGCATCGTACCCTTTCGGCTCTCCACGGACGTCGCGCTGTGGGAGGCGCAACAGGTCATCGAGCTCGGGTGCGAGGTGCGCACGGGCGCGCGCGTCGGCGACGACGTATCTGCGGCGTCGCTCGTAGCCGAGTACGACGCGGTGATCCTCGCCTGCGGCATGGGCGAGGTACCGCAACTGCGCATTCCCGGCCAAGAGCACGTGTGGGACGCGCTCGCGTTCATTGAACGCGCAAAGACGACGGGCGAAGCTCCGGGACTGGGCAATCGCGTCGCGGTGATCGGCGCTGGGAATACGGCGATCGACGCGCTCACGTGCGCGAAGCGCCTCGGCGCGGAGAACGTCACCATGTACTATCGCCGCGGCGAAGCGGAGATGCCCGCGTATGAGTTCGAGTACGATTTTGCCAAGGAAGAGGGCATCGAGTTTCGCTTCCACTGCGCGCCCAAGCGCGTGATCGCCGAGGGCGGCGGTGTCGTGGGCTTAGAACTCGCGCGCACCGACGGCGAGGGCTCCTTCGTCGCGCCGTGCGACACGGTCATCAGCGCGATCGGGCAGAACCGCCTGCTCGACGCCATCGACGCGCTCGGCGTCGCCCACGACAACGGCGTGGTCCGCGTCGACGAATCGCTGCGCACGACGCGTGAGGGCGTCTTTGCAGCCGGCGACTGCATCTTCGCGAAAGGCGTGCGCGAAGCGATGGTCGTCGAGGCTGCCGAACAAGGGAAGACCGCGGCGCGCTCGGTGCACGAGCTGCTCTCACATGAGGTGCCACATGGCCGATCTCGGCAGTAACCTGGCGGGGATTCGGAGCCCCAATCCATTTTGGCTCGCCTCGGCGCCGCCGACGAACAGCGGCTATCAGGTGCAGCGCGCCTTCGAGCAAGGGTGGGGCGGCGCGGTTTGGAAGACGCTGGGCACGCCTATCGTCAACGTGACGTCGCGCTTCGCGGGCCTCAACTACCGCGAGCACCGGATGGTCGGGATGAACAACATCGAGCTCATCACCGATCGGCCGCTCGACGAGAACCTCAAAGAGATCGCGGAGTGCAAGAAAGCGTTTCCGGATCGTGCCATCGTCGCGTCGCTGATGGAAGTCTGCGAGCGCAAGCCGTGGCACGAACTCGTGAAGCGCGTCCAAGAAGTCGAGATAGACGGCTTCGAGCTCAACTTCGGATGCCCGCACGGCATGAGCGAGCGCGGCATGGGCGCCGCGGTGGGGCAGCATCCAGATCTCATCGAGCGCGTCACGACGTACGTCAAGGAAGCGGCGCGCGTTCCCGTCATCGTCAAGCTCACGCCGAACGTTACCGACGTGCGCTTCCCTGCACGCGGCGCGGCGCGCGGCGGCGCCGACGCCATCAGCCTCATCAACACGATCAACAGCGTCATGGGCATCGACCTCGAGTCGTGGAAGCCGATCCCGCACGTCGACGGCAAGAGCTCTCACGGCGGATACTGCGGCCCGGCGGTCAAGCCGATCGCGCTCAACATGGTCAGCGACTGCGCGCGCGATCCGGAGGTCGGGATTCCGATCTCGGGAATCGGCGGCGTCGAGACGTGGCGCGACGCGGCCGAGTTTCTCCTCCTTGGCGCGACGAACGTCCAAGTCTGCACCGCCGTCATGCACTCGGGATTTCGCATCGTGCGCGAGATGATCGAAGGCCTCAATGATTACCTCGACGCCAAAGGCATCGCGTCCGTTCGCGACCTCGTCGGCAAATCGCGCGACACGATCACGACGTGGGAGAATCTCAATCTCAACTACAAGATCGTCGCCGAGATCGACCAGTCCCGGTGCATCCACTGCAATAAATGTTACATCGCTTGCGAGGACGCGGCGCATCAGTGCATCGATCGCGTCGCGCACGGCAACAACGGTACCTACGACCTCGTCGTCGATGCCGACCACTGCGTCGGCTGCAACTTATGCATGATGGTCTGCCCCGTCGACTGCATCGACATGCTTCGCGTCGATGCCGGCTTGCCGTCGCAATCATGGAAAGAGAGGAACGCGCTTGCACCATCGTAGGACGACCAAAGAATAGATGGGAACGTTAATCAAAGGCGGTACCGTCGTTACGGCGGTCGACACGTACTGCGCGGACGTGCTCGTCGAAGGCGAGAGCATCAGCGCGATCGGCCGCAGCTTACCGGCGGAGAGGCACGCGATCGTCGACGCAAGCGATGCGTACGTTTTTCCGGGCGGCATCGATCCGCACACGCATCTCGACATGCCCTTCGGCGGCACCGTTACCGCCGACGACTTCGAAACCGGGACGCGCGGCGCGGCGATGGGCGGCACGACGACGATCGTCGACTTCGCGCTCCATACGCGCGGAAAATCGCTGCTCGAGGCGGTCGAAACGTGGCACGAGAAGGCGTCGGGTAAAGCGTGCATCGACTACGCCTTTCACCTGACGATCGCCGACGGCCGCGACGAAACCATGGCCGAGATTCCAAAGATGATCGACGAGCAGGGCGTCAACTCGTTCAAGGTCTTCATGGCGTACAAGCACGTCCTCTACGTCGACGATGAGACTATCTTCAAGACGCTGCAACGCTGTCGCGACGCAGGCGGCCTCGTTCAAGTGCACGCCGAGAACGGCGACGTGATCGAGGTCATTACCAAACAAGCGCTCGCGCAGGGAAAGACCGAACCGAAGTGGCACGCGCTTACGCGCCCCGTCGAGTGCGAAGGCGAAGCGACGCATCGCGCGATTCGCTTGGCGGAGATCGCCGGCGCACCGCTCTACGTGGTGCACGTGTCGTCAGCGATGGCCGCCGACGCCATCAGCGACGGCCGCAAGCGCGGCCTACCGATCTACGGCGAGACGTGCCCGCAGTATCTCGTCTGCGACTTCAGCGATTACGAGCGGCCAAACTTCGAAGGCGCAAAGTACGTGCTCTCGCCGCCGATCCGCGAAAAATGGAACCAGAGCGTCCTCCTGCACAAGCTCAAGAACATGGAACTGCAGAGCTTCGGCTCGGATCACTGCTCCTTCAACCTCTGCGGCCAGAAGGATCTCGGCAAGAGCGACTTCTCGAAGATTCCCAACGGCGCGCCGACGATCGAAGACCGGCTCGCGATTCTCTACGAGGTCGGCGTCAACGGCGGCGTATTCGGCTTGAACGCGTTCGTCGCCCTCGGCTCGACGAACCCGGCGAAGCTCTTTGGGCTCTTCCCGCGCAAAGGGACGATCGCCGTCGGAAGCGATGCCGACGTCGTCGTCTGGGATCCCGCGGTGCGGCGCACGATTTCGGCAAAGGCGCACCACATGAACGTGGACAACAACGTCTTCGAAGGCATGACGGTGAAGGGTCGCCCCCGTTACGTATTTTCGCGCGGGCGCATGGTCGCAGACGGCGACGCGTTCGTCGGCTCAAAAGGCGCCGGCAAACACATGAAGAGCGCCCGTTTCTACCCGGTGCAGCTGTAGGTTTTTGCATGAACAACACGGTTACGATTGCGCTGATTCAGGCGCACAACGACGTCGAAGGAAGCCGTCCCGTCGAGGAGCACAAGAAAGCGGCGATTGCCAAGCACGAGCGCATGATTCGCGAGGCGAAGCAAAAAGGCGCGCAGATCGTCTGCCTGCAGGAGATCTTTTACGGCCCGTACTTCTGCACCGAGCAGACGCCGAAGTGGTACGAGGCGACGGAGTACATTCCCGACGGACCGACGACGAAGCTCATGCAGCGGCTCGCCAAGGAGCTGGGCATCGTGCTCGTCGTGCCGATGTACGAAATCGAGGCTCCCGGCTTCTACTATAATACGGCTGCCGTGATCGATGCCGACGGAACGTATCTGGGCAAGTATCGCAAGCACCACATTCCGCAGGTGCAGGCTGGGCCGCCGGGGTGCGGTTTCTGGGAGAAGTACTATTTTCGTCCGGGGAATCTCGGCTTTCCGGTATTCGATACCGCCTTTGCAAAGGTCGGCGTCTACATTTGTTACGACCGGCACTTTCCCGAGGGCGCGCGTATTCTCGGTCTCAACGGAGCGGAGATCGTCTTCAACCCGTCAGCGACGGTTGCGGGCCTTTCCGAGTACCTCTGGAAGCTCGAGCAGCCAGCGCACGCCGTCGCGAACGGATATTATGTCGGCGCGATCAATCGCGTCGGCATCGAGCCACCGTGGAACATGGGCGAGTTCTACGGTCAATCGTATCTCGTCGATCCGCGCGGACAGATCGTCGCAATTGCGAGCCGCGACAAAGACGAAGTGCTCGTCGGCGCGATGGATCGCGACGTGATTCGCCAGGTCCGCGACACGTGGCAATTCTATCGCGATCGCCGTCCCGACGCGTACGACGAGATGGTCGCCCCGTGACGCAAGTGCAGGTGGGGGACGTCGTCGTCCTCACCGACGCCGCGGAAGCCGCTGCCGCGCAGAACCACTCCATGTGGAACGAAGATTTGCGACCGTGCTCGCTCGCCGAGCACTCGTGGCCCGCTTCGAAGTTTGCGTCGCTATGGATCGGGATGTGCATCTGTTTGCCGACGTACTCGCTCGCGGCATCCATGATCGCGCTGGGCATGAACTGGTGGGAGGCCGTGCTTACCATTCTCGTCGGCAGCACGGTCGTCATGGGGGCGATTCTTCTCGTTTCGCACGCAGGAACCAAGTTCGGCATTCCCTATCCCGTGTTTGCGCGCTTGTGGTTCGGCACGCGCGGCGCGCACGTTCCGGCGCTCGCGCGTGCGGTCATTGCAGCGGGCTGGTTCGGCATCAACTCCTGGTTTGCAGGTCAAGCGCTCGATGCAATCCTGACGCGCATCGTGCCTTCGTGGACGGACCTCGCCTGGCACCTCGGCATCGCGTTCGCGATCTTCTGGGCCATCAACGTGCTCGTCGCGATGCGCGGGCCGCAGGCGATCGGAAGGCTCGCGCAGCTCTCCGCCCCAACGCTCGCGCTCGGCGCAATCGCGCTCATCGCTTGGGCGGTTCACGCCGCAGGCGGCTTCGGGCCGCTGCTCGCGCAACCGGCAAAGATCCACGGCGCGGCCTTCTGGACGAGCTTCGCTCCCTCGGTTGTCGGCGTCATCGCGTTCTGGGCGACGCTCGCGTTGAACATTCCCGACTACACGCGCTACGCGACCTCGCAACGCGCGCAGGTTCGCGGACAGATCTTCTCGATGCCGCTGACGATGGCGCTCTTCTCCTTCGTCGGCATCGTCGTGACGTCCGCAACCGTCGCACTCTTCGGAACGGCGCTTTGGAATCCGGTGGAGCTCATCGTGAAGTTTCCAACGCCCGTCGTCGTCGTTGCCGGAATCGTCATCATTCTTTCTTCCGTGACGATCAACGTCGGAGCGAACGTCATGGCGCCGGCGCGCGCGTTCGAGAACCTCGCACCCAAGCACGTGTCCTTCGCACTCGGCGCCGTCTTCACGGGTCTCCTCTCGCTCGTCATGCAGCCGTGGTACCTGCTCTCGAGCTTCACGAACTACATATTCGTTTGGCTCGGCGCCTACGGTGCGATGCTTGGCGCATTCGACGGAATCGCGATCGCAGATTATTGGCTCGTGCGCAAGCGGCGCCTCGACTTGGGGCAACTCTACGCGCCCAAAGGCGCCTACGGCTACGCGGGCGGCGTCAATCCCTTCGCCCTCGCGGCTCTCGCCATCGGCTGGATGCGGGCGGCCGGCGGCGCCGTTGCGCTCGACCCGAGCCATCCGTGGGCGGGAGGTCTCAACGGCTTTTTCACCCGCTTGTCGTCGGGCGGGTGGGCGTTGAGCTTGGCCGGCGGCCTCGTTGCGTACGCGCTGCTGATGCAGGGCAGCCGCTCGCGCATCTCGCAAGAACAGTACGACGCGCTCACCCGCGTCGAAACTACCCTCGCTCATCCCGACGTGACCTGGGCCGCACCGGCACCGGAGGTTTCTCGACCGTGAAAACGATGCAGAACAACGCGGAGCGCGCGAAGCGCCATTTCTTTCCCGCGCAGCAAACGTACTACGAGCAACCGCTGACGCTCGTCAGCGGCGAGGGCTCGCGCCTGCGCGACGACGTCGGCAACGAGTATCTCGACGGCTTCGCCGGTATCTGCACGAACACGCTGGGCTACGGCGACACGCCGGTCGCCCAAGCCGTGGCGGAGCAAGCGAAGGAGCTCATCCACACGTCCACGCTCTACCTGAACGAACCGATGCTCGATCTCGCCGAAAAGGTTGCGGAGATCGCGCCGCAGGGCATGACGAAGTCCTTCTTCTCGAACTCCGGCTCCGAGGCAAATGAGATGGCGACGCTCATCGCGCGCACGTCCAAGAAGAGCGTCGATCTGCTCTCGCTCGATCACGCGTATCACGGGCGCACGGCGTACACGGTCGCGCTCGCCGGCCAAAGCCAATGGCGCAATTTTGCAACGCAGATGCCGCACGTCGCGTTCCTTCCCAATCCGTATTGCTATCGCTGCCCGCTCGAAATGACGTATCCGTCGTGCGGGATCGCATGCGCGAAGTACGCAAAGCGCGTCGTCGAGTCGCAAACTGACGGCGCCCCCGCCGCGATGATCGCAGAGACGATCTCCGGCGTCGGCGGCATCGTCGCACCTCCGCCCGAGTACTTCCACGTGCTCAAGGAGACGCTCGCGCCGTACGGCACGTTGCTCATCGCCGACGAAGTGCAAACCGGATGGGGACGCCTCGGCGACGGCTGGTTCGGCATGGTCTCCTCGTACGGCGTCGTTCCGGACATCATCACGTCGGCGAAAGGTCTCGCGAGCGGTTTCCCGATCGGGATCACGATCACGCGCCCGGAGCTGGCGGACACCTTCAAGGGCCCGCACATCAACACGTTCGGCGGAAACCCGATAGCGACGCGCGCTGCGCTCGTGACCATCGACGTCGTCGAGAAACGCGATCTCATCGCCAACTGCAAGCGCCAGGGAGAGACGTTGATGGCGGGATTACGCGACCTTGCGACGACCTTTCACGCAATCGGTGAAGTGCGCGGAAAGGGTCTCATGATCGGGGTCGAGCTCGTGCAGGATCGCGCGAGCAAACGCGCCGCGCCCGATCTCGCAACGAAGATGCTCGAGGAGATGCGCGAGCGCAAGGTGCTCATCGGCAAGGGCGGCCGCTACGGCAACGTCTTGCGCATTCAGCCGCCGTTCGTCTTCGACGACGGCGACGTACGCGAGTTCCTCCAGGCGTTCAAAGACTCGCTGGCCGCACTACGCTGACTCTCGTTCACGTTGGCAAAAAAAAGGATGGTCGGGCCGACACGATTCGAACGTGCGATCTCAACGCCCCCAGCGTTGCGCGTTAACCAAGCTACGCTACGGCCCGACGAACTTTGAAATTTCGCGTTACGTCGGAGAGAACCCGCCCGAAGCGTTCGGTCGAACCGAGAACGGGACGCGCCAGGCGTCTTCGCAGCGGCCCTCGACCTCGACACGCCACTCGTAGCGCGCCCCGGGCACGAGCGGCATCGGCGGAAAGTTCACCGCGAAGCAACCGTCGAGTGCCGTGCCGGGAACCAACCCCGCCGGCCGGCCCGCTTCAAAGGCAAACGGGACCTCGACGCTCTGATCCGCGCCGTCGGGACCCGTCGGGAAGCGCACGGCATGACCGTCTGCGTCCGCGAGCACGATACGGATGTTGAAGCGGCGGTTCGCGTCGGCCCATGGAACGGAAAACTTGAGGGCGACGGCCATCGGAGCCGGCTGCGGTCCGGTAATCGACCACCCGCCTCCAAGGACGTACAGCTTACCTCCGACGGCCTGGGCCGCGTCGCAGAGCAGGATCGTGACCATCATCCCAGCGTTGGAATGGGAGAGGTCCGTTTCAGGACCTCTCACGTCTTACTTGCGCCGGGAACCGCCGACGGCGTCCTTGAGGGACTTGCCGGCTACGAACGCCGGCACTTTGCGCGCCGCAATCTTGATACGCTCGCCCGTCTTCGGGTTGCGTCCCTCGCGCGCTTTCCGCGACCGAACGACGAAGCTTCCGAACGGTGTGAGCGCGACGCGGTCGCCCTTTTTTAGCGCGGTTTTGATTTCGTCGAGTATGAGATCGACGATTTGACCGGCTTGGCGCTTTGACAACTCGCCTTCGTCGGCAACGGTATCAACGAGATCGGCTTTCGTCAAACTCTCTATCTCCTTCATAACGCGGGAACCGCTGGTCGGCAGATCGTGCCGGCTGCCGAGTCCTATACGCAGGCAGGGCAGTGCTTCCTCCCGCAATTCCCAGCAAAACGCCCTATTTGCCGTGGATTTCTCGCACCGCTCGCAGCGCCATGAGATAGGAGCTAAGGCCAAAGCCGCTGATGCTCCCCGCGCACGCAGCAGCCGTAACGCTCACGCGACGATGCGGCTCCCGGGATGCAATGTTAGAGAGATGCACTTCGACGACCGGTATCCCGATGGAGGCTACGGCGTCGGCGATTGCATGTGAATAGTGCGCGTACGCACCGGGGTTGAGCACGATGGCATCGTATTCACCGCGCGCTGCGTGCAACGCGTCGATGATGTGCCCTTCGCCGTTATGCTGAACGCACCGCACCTCGAGCCCGAGCTCCCGCCCTTCTCGCGCGAGCGCGGAATCGATCTCCGCGAGCGATTGCGATCCGTAGATCTCCGGTTGCCGCTCGCCAAGCAAGTTAAGGTTCGGTCCATGGATGACCAGAACGCGCATCGCTCATTCCCTTCTGGGAGGAAATAACACAGCCCTCGGCCGAGACCGCGCGGTGCCCGACCGCGTTTCGAGTCTCTACGCCCCCTCTGCCGGCATCGCGGCGGTCGGAGCGGTCGTCCCCGATCTCGTGGGCGTCATCCGCGACCGTCACGACCTCTCTCCCCTCGCAACTGCGGCCGTCGGGCGGCTCGTCGCGGGCGCGGTCCTCTTCGGCGCGAGCTTGAAGGGCAAGGAGCGCATATCGATCCAAATCGCGGCCGACGGCCCCATAGAAGGGCTCTTTGCCGACGCGTGGCTGCTCGACGAGAACACCGTCGGCGCGCGCGGCTACGCGCGCAATCCCCACGTCGATCTTCCGCTGAACGCGCGCGGCAAGTTCGACGTCGCGGGCGCGGTCGGCTCCGGATCGCTCCAGATCACGAAGACCTACGAAGCGGGCAAGCCGTACATGGGAATCGTTGCGCTGCACTCCGGGGAGATCGCTGAGGACCTCGCAGCGTATCTCGTCCGCTCGGAACAGATTCCGAGCGCCGTCGCACTCGGCGTGCTCGCGAATCCCGAGGGCGTTATTGCGGCGGGCGGCATCCTCGCGGAGGTACTGCCCGGCGCCGACGAACGGGCCGTACTCGAACTCGAACGGCGCGCGCAGTCGCTGCGGCCGGTCACGCAACTCATGAGCGAAGGCGCCGATTCGGACGGCCTCGTGCGCGCCCTTGCCGGCGACCTCGAGCTGCGCGAGCATCGCAGGCTCGCCGTTCGCTTCGCGTGTCTGTGCTCGCGAGAGAAGGTTGAGGCCGCGCTCGTCGGGCTCGGCGTGGACGACTTACGCCAAATGGCGCGCGAGAACGACACGACGCAGGCGAGCTGCGAATACTGCAAACGCGATTACACCTTTAACGCGGACGAACTCCTAGCGCTCGGCAAGAGCGTCAGTTAAGACGCCGACAAGCGGGCATTCACCCGCGCAAACCTTCGCGCTCCAACCGACACTCTTACCGGCTCGGCCCACCATTGCCACTCCGCGTGAGGATCGGCTATCACGATGCCCTCGATGCGAACGCCGCCACCCTTGATTAGGCGCTCTGCCTCGCGCTTGCTGCCCGCGAGTCCGGAACGAACCAGCACGCTGCTGATGAGCGGCGTGCTCGTGTTCACGATGCTTTCGGGGACGTCGTCCGGAAACTCTTTGCGCTGCAC
>DAHXOK010000062.1 GCA_027364935.1 Vulcanimicrobiota bacterium
GCGATGCCGGGGCCCTTCGTTTCGCGCCTCGCGCGAACGTTACATCATGTCGCCGTAGCCGCCCATGCCGCCACCGGACATCGCCGGCTCTTTCTTCGGCTCGGGCTTGTCGGCGACGAGCGTCTCCGTCGTAAGGATGAGCGCGCCGATCGACGCGGCGTTTTGCAGCGCCGAGCGCGTCACTTTGAACGGCTCGACGATGCCCGCCTTGAACATGTCGACGATGTTGCCGGTCATCGCATCGAAGCCTTGCGGTGCCGTCTTCTCCTTGACGCTGTTGACGACGACCGAGCCTTCGAATCCAGCGTTGTGCGCGATCTGCTTGAGGGGCTCTTCGAGCGCCTTCTTCACGATGTCGATGCCGATCTTCTCGTCGGCCCACGTCGAGGAGTGACCGTTCGCCTTGGGGCCGCGCGCCGCAAGGTGCTTGTCGATCGCTTTGATCGCGTGCACGAGCGAACTGCCGCCGCCGGGGATCATTCCCTCTTGCACGGCCGCACGCGTTGCCGAGAGCGCGTCTTCGATCCGGTGCTTCTTCTCTTTGAGCTCCGTCTCGGTTGCCGCTCCGACCTGCACGACCGCGACGCCGCCCGACAGCTTCGCGAGCCGCTCTTGCAGCTTCTCGCGGTCGAAGTCGGAGTCGGTATCCTCGATCTGCTTTTTGATCATCTCGATACGGCCTTTGATGTCGGCCTGCTTGCCGGCACCGTCGACGATCGTGGTCTCTTCCTTCGTCACCGTGACGCGCTTCGCGCGCCCCAGCTGATCCGGCGTGACCTTGTCGAGCTTGAGGCCGAGCTCTTCGGAGATCACCGTTGCGCCCGTAAGCGTGGCGATGTCCTTGAGCATCTCTTTGCGGCGATCGCCGAAGCCGGGTGCCTTCACCGCGACGGATGTGAACGTTCCGCGCAGCTTGTTCACGACGAGCGTCGCGAGCGCCTCACCTTCGACGTCTTCGGCGATGATGAGCAGCGGCTTCTGGACCTGCACGACCTTTTCGAGCAGCGGCAGGATGTCGGCGATTGCCGAGATCTTGCGCTCGGTCACGAGGACGAACGGATCGTCGAGCACGGCTTCCATCCGCTCGCTGTCGGTAACCATGTACGGCGAGATGTAGCCCTTGTCGAACTGCATGCCGTCTTTGGTTTCGACTTCGGTCTTGAGCGTCTTCGACTCTTCGACGGTGATTACGCCGTCTTTGCCGACTTTTTCCATCGCTTCCGCGATAAAGTTGCCGATTTCCGGATCGTTCGCCGAGATCGACGCCACTTGTGCGATCTTCTCCTTAGAGTCGACTTTTTGCACGTAGCTTTCCATCTCTTTGACCGCGACGTCGACGGCCTCGGTGATGCCGTGCTTGATCTGCAGCGGATTGCTGCCCGCGGTCACGTTGCGTAGCCCTTCGCGAATGATCGCTTGGGCAAGGACGGTTGCGGTCGTGGTGCCGTCGCCCGCGACGTCGTTCGTCTTCGAGGCGACTTCCTTCACGAGCTGCGCGCCCATGTTTTCGAATGCGTCGGAGAGTTCGATCTCCTTCGCGATCGTCACGCCGTCGTTGGTCACGGTCGGCGAGCCGAACTTCTTGTCGAGGACGACGTTACGCCCTTTCGGGCCGAGCGTTACGCGCACGGCATCCGCAAGGATGTTCGCGCCGCGCTCTAACGCCCGTCGGGCGTTTTCGTCAAATACGATTTGCTTTGCAGCCATGGTTTACTATCACACTTTCTACTGATTAGACGCCGACGGGAACTTTGTCGACGATCGCAAGAACGTCTTTCTCGGAGACGATGAGGTACTCGGTGCCATCGACTTTGACTTCGCTGCCCGAGTACTTCGAATAAATGACGCGATCGCCGGGCTTGACGCTCATCGAGAGCGTCTTGCCGTCATCGGTCACGCGGCCCGTGCCTACCGCACGGACGATGCCCTCTTGGGGCTTCTCCTTGGCCGTGTCGGGCAAGAACACGCCGCCGGAGCTCTTATCGTTCTGATCCACGTGCTCGATAACCACGCGGTCGCCCAAGGGCTTGAGATTCACAAAACCTCCACTAACTACGACATCTCAGGGATTAGCACTCTCGGGCTGAGAGCGCCAACCCAAATGTTAGCAGACTCGCCCGAGGACTGCAAGCCCGGATATCGGCTTTGCCCAGCAATCCCAGGTTGCCCAAAAAGGGGCTCGGTTGCCCAAAATCCTGGCCTAGCCTCGCCGCGTGAGCTTGGCACGAGCAGATACCGGCGTGGGCCGCTCCTCACCACGAATTATGGTCGCACCTCTTGGCTTCGCCCTCCCGCGTGGAGGCAGCAGAGCCTCTATCCGGGCCACCATCTTCGAGCCGTCCTGCCTCGCGATCTTCAACAGTGCGTCAATGATTGGCCCTGCGAAGTACTTGCGTTGACGACCGCGCTTGAAATGCGAGCTTAGGCCATCGAGAATGTCGAGCCCCTCGTCCGTAAGGCAGGGGTAAATCTTGTGCGGATATTGCGCATCCGGGCGTTCGCCAGCCGATGGCATGGGCGATTAGTGTAGCACTAGCGTGGGCGCTTTACCTCCAAAGCGCAAAACGGAGTTTTCGGATTGCTGTTTTTTCACTTTTTTGCTATTCTTGCAGTAGGTGCAAACTCTCGCTCGGGCTCTCAGGAATGCTTCTCCTGAGGAGACTTCCTCAGGAATTGTTTATCCACGAGGAGGTCGTGGGGGCTGGGGGAACAGCCCACACCCGGCCGCTCACAAACGCCCCAGTCATCGAGTCTCGGGTGCCATCGAATTGCCGGGTTTTCGCGTTCCCTGTGTAGGGAAAGTTCTCGTGCATCGTGGGGATATATGGCCATCGCTGAACAAACGCACAACCGCACCATGATTCACTTTCTGCCACAGCAGCAGGTGACGGTTCAGGACGTGAACCCCTCTCTTCATAGTCAGCTCAACGTCGCAGTGAAGGACCTCGGCGTGGTGTGCACTGGCGCTGCTGACGAAACGCTATATTTCGACAAGCAGACCTTGAAAGCAAAGGCGATCCCCGAGGCCGAGTTGGCAAATGACATCATCCAGCGGATCATGGCTGTCCCAGACCTTGCCGGGTGGATGCAGCAGGAATCAATTTCCTACATAACCATCCGATAGGCGCACCGCGTGGCGCAGCAGCCTATGGTTCCACCACCAATCAAACTGAAGCCGTGGACGAAGATTGTCCTGATCGGCGTCATCAGCGTGCTCCTCATCCGTGCCGCGTTCGGATGGTTGGGGAGGATGCTCGTGAGCGCCTTGCGACAACTCGTCGCGCAGTTGTGGGCGTATTCGCTGGTACTCTGCGTCGCGATAGGGATTCTCATCTTTCTCTATCATGGTTATAAATACTGGTCTTCTCTCCCTGGCCTAACATGGCAAACCTGCGTCTATGGGAATTCCCAGTGCTCCGCGTCTGTCGCGACGTGGACCTTAGCAGCTTTTGCACTGCTGTCATTTGGAGCCGCAGCACGGGCAGTTAATTGGACAAGAAAGCTATTTGAGATAGAAATTCAGCTCAAGCTTGGTCAGTCATCTTGCTCCAACCACTCCGAAGAGCACATCAGTAAGGAAATCTTTGTTACCGATGGAGGCCAAGTCTTGCTTGACGCTCGACCTACCGGCTTCACAAAAGCAAAGCTTGCTGATTATCACGAACACCACGTTGCCTTTATTAACCTAGGTCGCACCGCCTTAGCGGATGCCCATGTTCATCTCTGCTTTGCTGACCCCAAGAACGTTAAGTCGCAACACTACCCGGTCCATCTTGGTAGTATTCGCTGTAACGATGAGATACACGTCGGCGTCTACATCCCGAAAACGTTTCAAGATATGCGCGTTCTGTGGGGCGAGGCGACAGAGCAGGAACGCAGGCTTGACTTTTTCCCCGTTGATCCAATCGTTTCCGAGGCGAAATATGCAGTCCCGACGTTACAGTTGCCACTTCAGGGAATGGCGAAGGCTGGTACTCCGGGCGGTGGCGGAAACTTGAATGCAACAGAGGAAACTGGGAAAGGCGGCCAGTCCGGCCCGTCATAATTCTGCCTGAGAAACTGGCGTGCGACCGCTCTTGCGCGGTCCCGTCCAGGGCGTTCTTGGAGGAATGTTTCTGAACCAAGGCGCGTCGCGGGGACCTGGCGGCGTGCAGTCGGATTCCCAGAACGCTGGCTCCAATCCAAGCTCATAGCTCGCGCTAACGAGGCAGCAGAGGTTGTGACATACGATCTTGCACAAGACCTCGTTAACCTGAGCCGTCGGCAACTTCGAGCGAACGAAAGCCCCAAACTTACTCTTAATCATGTGGAATGCAGTTTCAACGTTCGAACGCCTGTGATAGAAGCGGTAGAATTCGTCAGCGTTCTCACGAAAGTAGTCATACATAAGTTTCCACAGAGGCTCCCCATCAGACACCTTCGCGTTTGATCTGAATGGAATGAGCGGTACTGCCCCCACAGCGTAGGCGGTCGCGAGATTGCTCCTTCCGCTATAGGCTTTGTCGGCCGAGATTCTCTCAATATCAAAGCGCCCGGCCGTAGACTTAACGAGAGGCGAGAATATCTGATAGTCGCTGATAGCAGCAGGGGTAACTTCGGCACTAGTGACGATATTCGTTTTCGTTCCGACCATGATATGCGCCTTAACGAAGTCGCCGCGAGTACGCTCACGCCCATACTTGGCATCAAACCAACGTTTGTAGACTGAACTTGAAAATCCGGAGCTATCGACGGCGAAATCTGACTCAACCTCGCGTAGCGGGCGCGCGGATTCTTCGATCATGGACTTGAGGATAGGCGTCACCGCCGGATTTTCGAAAACATTGCAAACGCTGTTGTAATGAGGTGCGTGGTCAATGAGGCCATCGGCCTCGTATGCGCGCATGTCAGTCGTAGATCGGCGGCTCGAGCCTCCGCCGTAGACCTTCATAACGGCAGCGAACACGCCATCCGCCAAGGGTATACGAGGACGCCCACGACCCTGGGGCGGAGATTCGATGGCGGCGCATAGAGAACGGAGAAGCTCGGATAACCGCTGCTTCTCGATCATCTGGGCTCGATTATAGGCGGGCCATGCCTGCGGGTAGGTGGGTCTTGCCGGGCCGGAGCCTGACGGGCTATCCTGGACTGTGGACACGGAGCTAATCCCTCCTGTTCACGGCCGCCCGGATGGTCACACATTCGGGCGGCACCCTAGTTACGGAGCATGTGCCCCTTCGCTGGGCGATTTTGTAAGCATATCGCCTGCGATGCTTGCATAATAGCGGATATGACGTTAGAATGCAAGCATGGCAGATAACGATGCTAGCAAAAAGGACGTGCATGAGGCGCGCGTAAAGGCCGCCAAAGCCCGAGCGAAGAGTCTTCCCGCTAAGAGGCGCAGGGAGATCGGCCAGAAGGCCGCCCTCAGCCGCTGGGATCCGAAGATGCCCTTCGCCGAGCACGAGAGCGGCGATCATCCCTTGCGGATCGGAAATATCGAGCTTGCCTGCTACGTGCTAAACGACGGCATGAGAGCCTTCTCGCAACGCGGCCTTATGGACGCGCTCGGCCTTGGCGTTCGGGGCGGCCAGATCGAAGCGCTACTTGACGTTCTCTCGGACTACCTTGCTCCAGAGATCGCCGAGTCTCTCAGGAACCCGTTACTATTCCGTCGTAAGGGCGGCGGTCCACTAGTACACGGTTCCCCTGCGACACTGTTGGTCGATATCTGCAATGCGATTCTAGAGCGCAGTAAAGCTGGCGGTGTCTTTTGGCGCATGAACGCGCTAGCGGCACGGGCACAGATGATCGTCTCGGCGGTTGCTAAGACCGGTATTATCGCGCTCGTAGACGAGGCAACTGGTTACTCGCGCAAGGAAACTCTACAGGCCCTGCTCGACCGCTACTTGCGGCACGAGTTAGCGGTGTGGTCGAAGAGGTTCCCGGATGAGTTCTATGAGCATATCTTCAGACTTCGTGGATGGAACTGGCGTGGTCGGTCGATAAACCCGCCCGGCGTAGTCGCCCACTATACGAAGGATTTTGTGTACGCACGTCTTGCCCCGGGGATTCTACCTGAGCTGGAGCGGCGGAATCCAAAGGTGGGCAAGTATAGGCGCGGCAAGCACACGCAACTGCTCACAGAAGATTTGGGCGTCCCCGCGCTAGAGCAGCACCTTCGCATGGTGCTAACGATTATGCGAGGGTCGAATTCCTGGCACGAGTTGGAGATGCTTATGGATAAGCTGCTACCTCGCAAGCCGGAAAATCTGCAGTTACCCCTCCTCGAATGGGGGAAGGAACAGGCCGTCGATGAGGACGGTCCCAAAATGCTCGAACCAGGGAAGTACTAAAAAGGGAGCCGCCGCTCTCACACCCGGCGGCTCCCTCACAGAATCTTAGACTCTACCGCCCGGGAATGACGGAGATGACGGCGTTGCAGCTCGCGCATTTGAGAACCGTGATCTGACCGTTTGGAACGACCACCAGGCATAGCGCAAACAAGGTATTCTTGCAGAAACCGCACGTTGGCATTAGAAAGTCCTCCCTTCGCTGGGGGCCTACCTGGCCAGCCAGCTTACGGCCTTTTTTGGGCAACCGAGCCCCTTTTTGGGCAACCTGGGATTGCTGGGCAAAGCCCCGGATATCCGGATATGGGCCCTGCCGAGTATCGGCCTCCGCCCGAATACGGGCGCGGCTGCGCCGGGGAGAGGCAACAAGCAAGCGACCCCTCGCGGTAGGCGGCCCGGAAACGCTCGACTTTAGGGCGCGGACCGGCTGCGACGTGGCGCTGCCCAGCGTCGGCAGCTAGCCGGCAACGTGCTTCGGGTGCGCGTCGTGACTGTGTGAAGCGCCCTCGGCCGCGGTCATCGGTTTGGAAATCGGGTGCGTGTTGAAATACTCCAGAGACCAGCGCACGTCGTCGAGCAGCCCATCGGCGAAGTTGATGCTGAATCCGTGACGCACCAGGACGCGCATAACGCTCATGTCGGTGATGTTTGGGACCATCGAATACGCTGCGACTTGCCAGCCGCGTGCGCGCAGGCGGTCGGAGAGATCGAAGAGCGAGTACCCCACATCGACGCCCTCGCGCATCGTCCAAGATACGGCTGGGATCCCGTTTTGACTGTCGCCGTCGAAAATCAGTTCGAATTGCTCAAACTCGGCGATCCGGCGAGCGATGTGTTGCGCGACGTTGTAACAACCTTGATGAATGCGCCGGTAGCCGTCCATGCCGAGGCGCAGCATGAGATAGTATTGGCAGATGATCTGGCCGCCCGGCCGCGAAAAGTTTAGCGCGAAGGTCGGCATGTCCCCACCCAGATAGTTTACGCGGAAGATAAGCCCCTCGGGCAAATCGTCGGCTTCGCGCCAGATCACCCACCCAACGCCCAGCGGCGCCAACCCAAACTTATGGCCCGACGCGTTGATCGACCGCACCCGCGGCAAGCGGAAATCCCAGAGCATTTCGGGGTGCACGAACGGCGCGATGAATCCGCCGGAAGCCGCGTCCACGTGTATCGCAATGTCGAGCCCGGTGTCGCGCTGGAGTTTATCCAAAGCCGCGGCGATTTGGGCGACCGGCTCGTACTGACACGTAAACGTGACGCCGAAGGTCGGCACAACGCCGATCGTGTTTTCATCGGCACGTGCGATGACGTCCTCGGGCGTCATGACCAACCGGTCGCGTTCCAACGGAATCTCGCGCAGCTCGACGTCAAAGTAACGGGCGAACTTGTGCCAGCACACCTGCACCGGACCGGTAATAATGTTGGGTCTGTCGGTCGGTTTCCCAAGCTTCGCCTGCCGTGCGCGCCATTTCCACTTGAGGGCGAGGCCGCCAAGCATCGCGGCCTCGCTCGACCCGGTCGTCGAGCATCCAATCGTCGTCCCGGCTGCCGGCGAGTTCCAAAGATGCGCCAGCAAGTGCACGCACCGGTTTTCGATCTCCGCCGTTGCCGGATACTCGTCCTTATCGATCATGTTCTTGTCGAGGCTGAGATCCATCAACTTGTGGATCCCATCGTCGAACCACGTCTGGCAAAACGTCGCGAGATTCTGCCGAGCGTTTCCGTCGAGCATCAGTTCGTCGACGACGAGTTGCAGCGCTACATCGGGGCGAATGCCGTCTGCGGGTATCTGGTGCTTGGGAATCGTCGCGTCCATCCCGCGTGTCGCGTAGACATCGGAGAACGCGGTATCGCTCGGGTGCTTTCGCTGGTAGAGTGGCACGGCTCACCTTCGTTTCGAAGCGGATCGCGTCGTCTTCGCTAGAGAAGCGTGAGTTTACTGGGGCCACCCGCCGTCGCCGGCCACGGCCGCGAGCAGCGTCCGCCGCTTGTCGGTCGTTTCTTTGCGAGGCTCGCGCAATCCGTATCACCGATCAATGGCGTGTCTGTTTCGTATGGAAGAGTGGCGATGCCGGTCAACAACGCGGCGTCACCTCTCATACGGGTGGCCGATGGGGCGTGTGCGAAGGTTGGGGCAAATGACGGCCTCTTCGGCTACAGCTATACTGCGGGCGCGGCATCGGCGGATGGCGGCAATAGCCATCACGATCCTCGTACTGGGAGCAGTCCTGTGGGCTGGGCATGTTGCGCGTGCCGACGAGCTATTCGTTCTCGCCGTTGCGCCGTCTTTTTACTTGTTGTGGCACTTTCACCACGCCGACAAGTACAAGAGCGAACCGATCGGCCTGCTTCTCGGAACGTTCGCTCTCGGAGGGGTTTCCGCCATCATCGCAGCGTTCGTCGAACCCGGTCCGCCGCAGAACGCCGGTCTCGGGCTCACGTTTCTGTACTTCTTGTTCGGCGTCGCGTTGATCGAGGAGTTTGCAAAGTTTCTCGTTGTGAGACTTCTGCCGTACCGCTCCAAGCAGTTCGACGAGGCCATGGACGGGGTGGTCTTCGGAATTGCCGCCGGCCTCGGCTTTGCGGCGGTCGAAAATATCTTCTACGTATTCAGCTACGGTGGCGCCGTCGCGCTCTTCAGGGCCTTCGTTAGCGTGCCGGGTCACGCGTTCTACGGCGCGGTCATGGGCTATTATTTAGGAGAGGCCAAAGTGCGCAAGATGCCCTGGCTCGCGCTCCGGGGATTGACGCTAGCGATCCTGCTACACGGGGTGTTCGACACGCTCGCGCAGGTCGCCGGGTGGCTCGCGCTCCTCCTATTACCGGCGTTCGTTTGGTTCGTCTACTTCGCAGTGGTGAAAAAAGAGATCGCCCAGGCGCAAAGCGAGTCACTCTACCGCCCCGCGCCGTGAAAGAACAACGCCGCTTATTCGGGCAATCGGGGTCTCTCGGGCAAAGCCCTATCTATCGGCTTGCCGGAGCAAGATAAGCGTATATGAACCGCGGCTCGGCGAGCTGAGCCCGGTGAAGGCAGAACGTCTTGAGACCCGAGCGCGTTAGCAGTAGTACAGAACGTTTCGCTCACACGAGGCACCCGCAATGATCTGCTCATCGTTCGTCCGCCGACTGGTGTCGGTCATCGCCCTTGGCGGCGTCGCGGCCCTGATCGCCCCGACATCAGCCGGCGCCAGCAGCCCCAATCCGGGCGTGGCTCGCATCAGCCTAATTCAAGGCTACGCCACGATCGTCCGAGGTGACAGTCAAGCACAGGTTGCCGCGACGGTCAATGCGCCGCTGCTCGGCGCAGATTATCTCTCGACGGCGCCAAACTCGCGCGTTGAGGTGCAGTTCGACGGCACGTCGATGCTGCGCCTTGACGGCAACGCGCAAATCAGGTTCGTCTCGCTCGATCCCTCCAGCCGCGAGGTCCAACTTGCGCAGGGTACGATCGAAGCCTCGCAGCTGCGCAACGACGGCGCGGCGCCCCAGATCGACACTCCGTCGATCGCACTCCGCCCCGATACGACCGGCGACTATCGCGTCAGCGTGGACCAGAATGGAACCACGTACGTCACCGTTCGCGCCGGCCGCGCCGAACTGCTTACGCCTCAAGGGTCCCAGATCGTCACGCCGGGTCAGACGCTCGTTGCGAGTGGTTCCGCATCGAACCCCTCGATCGATTACCAAGATGCGATCGCCTACGATGGGTTCGATCAGTTCAATCAGGATCGCGATAACGAAGTCTCGGTCGCGCTGAACGATCCATATCTGCCAGCAGCGATCGCCGGCTCGACCGACTTCGCAGCGTACGGCAACTGGGTCTCGACTCCGACCTACGGCGAAGCCTGGGTTCCCAACGAGCCAGCCGGATGGTCTCCGTACAGCAACGGAACCTGGACGTGGGAAGACGGCTACGGCTGGACGTGGGTCGGATACGAGCCGTGGGGCTGGGCACCATACCACTATGGACGCTGGTTCTACGATGCGTCGGACGGCTGGTGCTGGTATCCGCCAAGCCCGTACGCCGCGGCGCCGACGTGGTCTCCCGCACTCGTTGGGTTTTTCACGGTCGGCGACGTCTCCATCGGCATCAGCTTCGGAATCGCGTGGGTCCCGCTGGCCCCATTCGAAGCGTACACGCCCTGGGGATCGAACGACAACGGTAACGGCTGGAATCCCAACGACGCTTCGGGTTGGAATAACGCCGACCAGGGTGGCAGGCGATACATCCAATCGCGTTATCGCAATGCTAGCCACGATGGAGCCATCAACCTCGTTTCGAGCGCAAACTTCCGCGACGGACACTTCCAGCCGCGGCGTCTTCCAATCGGCGGCCTTCGCTCGGTCCAAATCGTGCGCGGAGCACTGCCGATCGTACCGACCACCGCAAACCTGGGCTTCGGTAACGTCGCCCCCGTACGCCAGGTGAATCTCGCGAACACGTTTGCCCAACGTCGCTTCGCCGCAAATGCGTCTCTCGCGCACCCTGTGCCTTTCGCGGAACAGCGCGCGACGATGAACTCGTTCGTGCACGATGCAATGCCGGCACCGCGCCCGGCATCTCAAGCGCCTTCCGTCGCCGCTCCTCGCGTCCAGTTCTCGGCGCCGGCACCCCGCATCCAGTCCGCGGTACCCGCCCCCCGTACCATCGCTCCCTCGAGTCCGTGGGCGCGCTTCGGTCAGAGTCCCCCGCCGCAGCAGCAGTACCGCCAGCCGCAGACCAACATACCGCCGCAGCAGCAGTACCGCCAGCCGCAGACCTACGT
>DAHXOK010000063.1 GCA_027364935.1 Vulcanimicrobiota bacterium
CCTGGGCGCCGCAGCCTTCCGCGCGCTGCGCGAAGCAACGCTCGCAAAAGGCGATGCGCTCGCGACGGCGCAGATTGCCGGCATCGTGGCGGCGAAACGGACGGACGAGCTGATTCCTCTCGCGCATACGCTGCCGCTCGGAGGCGTCGACGTACGTTTCGAGTGGAAGCCGCCCAACCGCTTGCGCATCGAAGCCGAAGCGCGAACGGAGGCTCGCACGGGTGTGGAGCTCGAGGCGCTCGTCGCCGCAACGGTTGCGGCGCTCACGATCTACGACATGACCAAAGCGCTCGACAAGAGCATCGTCATCGAGCGCGTCGCGTTGCTCGAGAAGCGCGGCGGAAAGAGCGGAACGTGGCGCAGACGGTGAACGGGCGCTTCACCGTGGCGTTGATCGTCCTCTCCGATCGCGCGGCCGACGGCACGCGGCCGGATGCGTGCCTTCCCGTGATGCGCGAATACTTGGGAGCCGGCTACGAGATCGTGCGCGAGGTGATTCTTCCCGACGATGCAAGCCGGCTGCAAGCCGAGCTCATCGATCTCGCCGATACGTCATCTGCCGCGCTGGTTCTGACGAGCGGGGGGACCGGCCTGAGCCCGCGCGATCGAACCCCGCAAGCGACGCTGGCGGTCATCGACTACGAAGTTCCCGGCATCGGCGAAGCCATTCGCGCAGCCTCTCTCGCGCACGTCCGCACGGCGATGCTCTCGAGGGCCGTCGCCGGCGTACGCTATCGGACGTTGATCGTGAACCTCCCCGGAAACCCGAAAGCGGTCGCCGAGTCAATCGCCGTCATCGCGCCGGTGCTGCCGCACGCGCTCGAGCTGCTCGCGCAATGACGTACGAGGAGGCAGAGCGGTATCTCGTCGGCTTGATCGACGAAGGGGAGTCGCGGCATCGCGGCCTCGGTCTCGATCGCCTCCGCGCGCTGCTGCGTGCTCTGGGCGATCCGCAGGGTGCCTACAAGACGGTTCACGTCGGCGGAACGAGCGGCAAGGGATCGACGGCGACGATGATTGCCGCCGCCCTCACCGCTTCGGGGTTGCGGATCGGCCTGCACGTGAAACCGCATCTCCATGCAATGACGGAGCGCGCGTCGATCGACGGCGTCGCCATCTCACGCGAGCGCTTCGCACAGCTGCTCGACGAGATGATGCCGGCGCTCGATCGCGTCGTTGAGGAGCACGGGCGGCCGACCTACTACGAGCCGCTCTTGGCGCTCGCGTTCGCGTACTTCGCGCGTGAGGCGGTCGACGCCGCGGTGATCGAGGGCGGAATCGGGGGCCGGTTGGACGGAACCAACGTGTTGGTACCCGAGGTATCGGTTATCACGTCGGTCGGATACGATCACACCGAGGTCCTCGGCGATACGATCGAAGCGATCGCCGCGGAGAAGGCCGGCATTGCAAAAGCCGGCGTGCCGCTGGTTCTCGGCGTCGAACGGCCGGAGGCGCTCGACGCGATCGAAGCGCACGCGCGCAAGGTCGGCGCCCCGGTGAGACGAGTGGACGACGTTACGGAGCTCGCGCCGCACGACGGCGACGGCCGCCAATTCACCGTGCGCACGACGAGCGCGCGATACGAGGTCGCGCTGCCGGTCTTCGGGGCGTTTCAACGGCGTAACGCGCGCACGGCGATTGCCGCGCTCGAAGCCTTGCCGCCCGCGCTGCGTCCCGCGCCCGATGCGGTGGAGCGCGGGCTCGGCAGCATCGTCGTTCCCGGGCGCATGGAAATTCTATCTGGGGAGCCGACGATCGTCCTCGACATCGCGCACAACGCGGAGAAGGCGCAGCACCTTGCCGACGCGCTGCGCGAGCGTTTTCCCGAGCGCCGGATACGCGCGCTCGTTGCCGTGGGACAGGGCAAGGACGCGTATGCGATCCTCGAAGCGCTGGCTCCGCTCGTCAGCTCCTTCGTCGTGACGTCCTTTCGCGCGGCGGGGCGCAAGCCGCTTGCTCCGCAACGGCTCGCGCAGCTCGCGCGGCAATTCGGTCTTCCCGTTGCGACGGTCGATCGGCCGGCGGACGCGTTCGCGCTCGCGCTCGGGCGTTGCGCCTGCGACGACGTGCTCGTCGTCACCGGCTCGACGTTCGTGGTCGCGGCGATTCGTGAGATCGCGTTCGAGCGCGGCGTTCCCGTTCGTGGTTGAACGCTGCCTCGCGTGGGGCGAGCGCACGTACGTCATGGGCGTGATTAACGTCACGCCGGACTCGTTCTCAGGCGACGGCAGCACGACGCTCGATGACGCGGTCGCGATCGCACGGCGGCACGTCGACGAAGGCGCCGACGTGCTCGACGTCGGCGGCGAATCGACGCGCCCGGGGTACGCCCCCGTCGATGCCGCGACCGAAGCGGCTCGCGTCGTCCCCGTCCTGCGTGCGTTGCGCGCGCGATTTCCTCGCATCGTCCTTTCAGTCGACACGTCGAAGGCTGCGGTTGCGCGGGCGGCGGTCGAGGCGGGAGTCGACCTGCTCAACTGCGTGCGGCGCGCGCCGGACGAACTGCTCGAGATCGCGGCCGCAGCCGATCTCGGATTCGTTGCGATGCACAACCAAGAGACGACGCAGTACGATGGCGACGTCGTCGACGCCGTCGTGCGCGCGCTCGAGGAGTATGGGAGGCGCGGCGTGCGGCGAGGTATTCCCCGCGAGCGCATGATCGTCGACCCCGGCATCGGATTCGGCAAGACCGCCGAGCAGAATCTGCAGGTGCTGCGCCGGCTCGACCGCATCGTGGCGCTCGGGTTTCCGACCTTGCTCGGTGCGTCGAGAAAGTCGACGCTCGGAAAGGTGACGGGACAGGCGCCGGAAGAACGCGCCGTCGCGACCGCTGCGACGAGCGCACTCGCGGCGGCGGCCGGCATCGACGTCGTGCGCGTGCACGACGTCGCGCAGACGCATGACGCCGTGCAGGTGGCGGATGCGATCTATCGCGGTTGGAGGCCGGCACAGTGGACCGAATAGCGCTACGCGGCATCCGTCTTCAGGCGCGTCACGGCGTCGATCCAGGCGAGCGCGAGCAGGAACAAACGTTCGAGATCGACGTCGTCGCCGAGATCGCTCTCGCCGCAGCCGGCGCCTCGGACGACATCGGCGATACGCTGCATTACGGAAGGCTCTATCGCGACATCGTCGATATCGTGCGCGCGCGCTCGCACGCGCTGCTGGAACGCGTGGCGGCCGACGTGCTCGACGCCGTATTTTCCGACGCGCGCGTTGCGCGAGCTTCGGTAACGGTTGCGAAGCCGGAGCTCCTCGACGGAGCGACGCCATCCGTGACGCTGGAGCGCGAGAACCCGCGCTACGTCGGGCAGTGAGCGTCGTCGCCTACGTAGGAATCGGATCGAACGTCGGCGACGCGGCGGGAAACGTACGGCGCGCGATTCGCGCGCTCGGTGAAGCGGGGCGCGTGCGTTGCGTCTCGTCGCTGCACCGCACGCCGCCGTGGGGACGCACCGCGCAAGCGCCGTTCGTCAACGCGGCCGTGCGACTCGAAACCGGACTGGCGCCGCGCGCCTTGCTGGATGCGCTGCAGCGGATCGAGCGACGCTTGGGCCGTCGTACGAGCTATCGATGGGGACCGCGCGTCATCGATCTCGACTTGCTTCTATACGACGCTATGCGCGTCGACGAGCCCGGGTTGCGCGTTCCGCACCCGCGTCTGCACGAGCGGCGATTCGTGATGGTGCCGCTTGCGGAGGTAGGGGCTTTCCCGCGCGGACGCGGAATGGCGAGGGCATGAGCGGGCCTGAAGATATTCCCGCACGCGTGCGGCGCTTGGCGGAGTTTCTGGTCGCGAACGATTTGCAGTCCGTTCGCATCGAGCGCGACAACGAGCGCTTCGAAGTGGGGCGGGTCGTCGCGCAAGGCGTAGCCGCGCTGCCCGCGTCGGAGGCGAAGCCGGCGGCCTCGGTGCGCGTCGATCAGATTGCAGCGGATCGCGTCGGCATCTTTCGGTTCGCGCGTCCCGCACCGTTCGTTGGCGAAGTCCTCGACGGCGACCGCGAGCTCGGCTACGTCGAGCAGCTCGGCATTCGCAACCCGATTCGCAGCCGCGGCGGCGGACGTATCGCCTCCATTCTGCAAGGCGACGGCGATCTCGTCGATTACGGCCGGCCACTCTTCGAGCTCGAGCGAGTCTAAACGCGATGTTCTCGAAGGTTCTCATCGCCAATCGCGGCGAGATCGCGGTACGTATCAATCGCGCGTGTCACGATCTCGGCGTGCGAACGGTGGCCATCTACTCGCAAGCGGACAAGGATTCGATGCACGTGCGCGAGGCGGACGAAGCGTACTGCGTCGGGCCGGGGCCGGTGCCCCGCTCGTACCTCGATATCGCGAACATTGTGTCGACGGCGCTCGCTTCTGGATGCCAAGCGGTGCATCCGGGATACGGATTTCTCGCCGAGAACGCGCGCTTTGCGGAGATCTGTTCCGACCACGGCCTCGCGTTCGTGGGGCCGAAGCCATCCGTCATTGCGGCGATGGGCGATAAAGCCACCGCGAAGCGCATCATGAAGGAGGCGGGCGTGGCCACGACGCCCGGCTCGGATATTCTCGAATCGGCGCAGAAAGCGCGCGACGCCGCCAAGCGCATCGGGTATCCGGTGCTGCTCAAAGCGACGGCGGGCGGCGGCGGGAAGGGCATGCGCGTGGTGGAGCGTTCGGAGGATCTCGAGCGCGCGTTTGCCAGCGCGACGGCGGAGGCCGAAGCGAGCTTCAAAGACGGGCGCGTCTATATGGAAAAACTGCTGCTGCAGCCGCGGCACGTCGAAGTGCAGGTGCTCGGAGACGATTTCGGCACCGTGCTCCACATGGGCGAGCGCGATTGCTCGATGCAGAAACCGTCGCATCAAAAGCTCGTCGAGGAGGCGCCGGCACCGAACCTCTCGGCGAAGCTGCGTTCGGCACTGCACGATACGGCAGTACGCGCCTGTCGCAGCGTCGGCTACACGAATGCGGGAACGCTCGAGTTTCTCGTGTCCGGCGACCACGCGTATTTCATGGAGATGAACACGCGCATTCAAGTCGAGCATCCGGTGACCGAGATGGTGTACGGGGTCGACCTCGTGAAGGAGCAGATCCGCATCGCCTCGGGCGAGCGTCTCGGGTACGCACAGAAGGACCTGCAGCCTCGCGGGCACGCGATCGAGTGCCGGATCAATGCGGAAGACGCGCGCAACGGTTTCGCTCCGGAAGCCGGGACGCTTTCGCGCGTCGTCTTTCCAGACGGTCCCGGCATACGCGTCGATACGCACGTGTACGCCGGTTCGGTCGTGCCGCCGTACTACGATTCGTTGCTCGCGAAGATCGTCGCGCACGGCGAGACGCGCGACGCGGCGATCGCGCGCATGGAGAGCGCCCTGCGCGAAACGGAGATCGCGGGCGTACACACGACCGTCGACGTCTGCTTAGAGATCCTCGCGACGCCGGAGTTTCGTCAGGGGCGCTACGACGTCGGCGTCCTTCCGAAGCTCGACTCCCGCGCAGCCGCGGTTCGACAGGCTCGGGGGTGATATGTCCGCGCGTCGGTTCTGGCGCGAGCAGGCGCTTCAGGCGCTCTACGCCGTGACGGTCGGAGAGCGCGACCCGTCCGAGGCGATCGAGGAGATCGTCGGCGCGCATGCGAGCCCAACGCATCGCACCTTCGTGCGCGAGCTCGTGCTCGGAACGCTCGAGTTCACCCCGCAGTCGGACGCGGCGATCGCGCCGCGCCTCGAAGCCTGGACGATCGAGCGTCTGCCGGCGGTCGACCGCTGCATCCTGCGCATGGCCGCATTCGAGCTGCACGAACGGCGCGACGTTCCGGAGGCGGTCGCCATCAACGAGGCCGTCGAGCTGGCGAAGAAGTTTTCAACGGAGGACTCGGGACGCTTCGTCAACGGCGTACTGAGTTCGATCGTGCGGTCGCATGGACGCGATTGAAGCAGTCCTGTCGCGGCTGAGCGACGCCGCGTTACGAGCCGCCGGCTACCTGGGTCGCCTCGGCCGCCGGCGCATTTTTCGCGCCGTGCTCGTCACGCTGTTCTTGCTCGTGCTCTTCTGCGCGGGCTTGGTTGCCGGCCTCGTTGCATCGTATTCGCGCAACCTTCCCGACATCAGCCGCATGACCGATTATCAGCCGGCAAGCGCGACGCGCATTTTTGCGCGCGACGGAACGCTGCTCGCGAGCGTCTACAAAGAGAACCGCGTCTGGGTGCCGATCGCGCGCATCCCGCACGTCGTACGGGAAGCCTTCGTGGCGAACGAAGACCACAACTTCTATTATCACCACGGCGTCGATTTTGGCGGCATCATCCGCGCCGCGCTCGCGGATCTCACGCATCAGCGGATCGAGCAGGGAGCCTCGACGATCACGCAGCAGCTCGCGCGCGGGCTCTTTCTCTCCGACAAGGTTTCGATTTCGCGCAAGATCCAAGAGGCGCTGCTTGCCATGGAGATCGAGCGCTACTATACGAAGGACGAGATCCTCGAGCGCTACCTCAACCTGATCTATCTGGGCGCCGACGCGTACGGCGTCGACGCGGCCTCGCACACGTACTTCGGCAAGGGCGTGGGGGGCGTGACGCTCGGGCAAGCAGCCATGCTTGCCGGCCTTCCCGCAGCGCCGTCCGACTACTCGCCGTTCGCGAGCATCAGTCTCGCTCGCGATCGGCAGAAGCACGTGCTGCAGCGCATGGTGGAGAGCGGATACATCACGCAGGCGCAGGCGAACGCGGCGTACGCGGCGCCGCTGGGCCTCGTGCGTCAGCGGCCCGCAGGCCTGCAAGGCTACGCGTACCCGTATTTCACGACGTACGCGCTCGCGCAGCTGAACCAGATCTTCGGCGCGAACGTCGTGAAAGAAGCGGGGCTCCAGGTAACGACGACGATGGATCCGCACCTCCAACAGCTCGCACAAGACGCGGTCGACTGGGGGATTCGCGAGGGCCGTGCCGAGGGGATCGGCGCGCAGGAAGGCGCGCTCGTGGCCATCCGGCCTTCAACCGGGGAAATTCTCGCAATGGTGGGCGGTACGCACTTCTCGCTCGACAACCAATTCAATCGTGCGTGGCAGGCGCATCGACAACCCGGCTCGTCGTTCAAAGCGTACCTGTACACCGCCGCGATCGATGAAGGCATTCCCGCTTCGTCGACGATGGACGACACACCGGTCTCCTATCCAATGGGCGACGGAACGACCTGGTCGCCCCACGACGACGACAACAGTTACATGGGTACGATCACCTTGCGGACCGCATTGACGCTGTCGCGCAACGTCGTCGCCGTGAAGCTCGCGGATCGCATCGGCCTGGATCGCGTGATCGCGTACGCGCACCGCATGGGCGTCACGTCGCCGCTGGAGGCGAACTTGTCGCTCGCTCTGGGAACCTCAGACGTTACGGTGCTGGATCAGGCGACCGGCTACGCGACGCTCGCAAATGAAGGCGTGCGCGAGACGCCGACGGCATTTCGGACGGTGCGCGACTCGCTCGGCAACATCGTGCTCGACGATCGCTCTCCGCAGGCCAGCGAAGCGGTGAGCGCCGGAACCGCGTACATCGTCACCTCGATGCTCGAAGACGTGATCAAACGCGGCACGGGTTATCCGAATGCGGTGATCGGGCGGCCCGCCGCTGGAAAGACGGGTACCACGTCGTCCTTTCGCGACGCGTGGTTCGTCGGGTACACGCCCGATCTCGTGGCGGCGGTCTGGATCGGCAACGACGACTACTCGCGCATGAACGAGTCGTACGGCGGCGACATTCCCGCACGAATCTGGGCGCGCTTCATGAAGGCGGCGCTCGCACGCGTCCCGCCGCACGATTTCAACTTTCCCGCCGACGAGGTCGTGCGGGCGGCGGCATGCGGCGGCGCGCCGGACGTGTACCTCATCGGTACGCAGCCGACGCAGAGCTGTTCGCAGGCGCTCCCTGCGCCGCCGGCAGCCGTTCAGCATGCCGTTCCGAGCGCAACGCCGTGAGCGCGCAGCAATCCTCGGGTCCGCGCGTTTACTCCGTCAAAGATTTCACGGCGCGTCTCGCGCGCTTGTTTGCGACGCACACGGTACTTTCGAACATCGCCGTTCAAGGCGAAGTCTCCGATTTGCATCCGTTCGGCAACGGCCATCTCGGGTTTCGGCTGAAGGAAGAGCAGGCCGTACTCGAGTGCATCGCGTGGGCGGACAGGCGCGGCGAACTGCCGGAGCTCAAGAACGGGATGGCCGTCATCGCGAGCGGCAGCATCGGCGTACGGCAGGAGCGTGGCTGCTATCAGCTCGTCGTCGAGCATATCCAGCCCACCGGGGTCGGCGCGCTCTTTTTGCTGTACGAGCGGTTGAAGGAGACGTTCCGTACCGAGGGCCTCTTCGACGAAGCGCGCAAGCGCGCCGTGCCGGAGCTTCCACGCCGGGTTGCGCTCGTCTCGGCTCACGGAAAGGCAGCGGACGACTTCGTCGGCACGCTCGCTCGCCGCTCGCCGTTCGTCGAGGTCACGTTCGTCGAGACGCACGTGCAAGGGCTCGGCGCGGAGATCGAAATTGCGACGGCGATCGACCGCGCATCTCGCCTCGACGTCGACGTCATCGTCCTGACGCGCGGCGGCGGGTCGTACGAAGATCTCTTCCCCTTCAACCTCGAGCCCGTGATTCGCGCGATCGTGCGCGCGCGCCATCCCGTTCTGACGGCGATCGGTCACTCCGGCGACCACCACTTGGCCGACGATGCCGCGGATCGCAGCTTTGGCACGCCGTCGCTCGTTGCCGAGCACATCGCACAGGGGTGGGTTCTCGCCGCGCGTCGCGTGCGCGAGGCGGAGCGCGCCCTCGCGCGAGCGGTTCGGGCCATCGTGCTGCAAGCAGCGCATCGCGCCGACGACGTAACGGTGCGTCTGCGGCATGCCGGCGAGCGAATCACCACGCGCCGGCGTCAAGACCTCTCGTCGCTCGAGATGCGGCTCGATCGCAGAAGTCCGCGTCAGATCGTTACCGCGCGGCGCGAGCGCTTGCTCACCCTGCGAGGCCGCATCGAGACGTGTGCCGTGCGGTTTGTGAACGCGGCCGAGCGCGCTCTAGAGCGCGCCGGGGCGCGCCTCGATCGCGTCGCTCCCCTGGCTCCACTGGCGCGCGGATACGCAATCGTCACGCACGGCGGCAAGGCCGTGCGCGACGCGTCGCTCCTGCGACCGGGAGAGGAGATCGACGCGCGCTTCGAGCGCGGAAGTGCGAGCGCTCGCGTAGAACGAGTGGTGCGGGATGAATGAGCCGCTGCAATCGTTCGAGCAGAAGCTCGCGCGCGTCGAGCAGATCGTGAAGGAACTCGAAGGCGTCAATACCGATCTCGCCCGGGCGACGCTGCTCTTCAAAGAGGGCAAGACGCTGGTGCGCGAGTGCGACGCGCTGCTCAAGAGCGCCGAAGCGCAGATCAAAGACGTCGACCGCGCGCTGGACGACCGAACGTCGCCGGCCGCGCCGCCGGGCGACTAGCGAAACGCGAAGAGGGCCACGGCTACGGTGACGCCGATTGCGGCGACGACGATGCCGCCGAATCCCGCCGCCCATACCGGCATCGGCGAGGCTTGGTGCGTATCCAAGCCGCGTTTTGTCGCAACGTATCGTGCGGTGCCGTAGAGGCCGACGATGATCCCGATCGCGGCCATGCCGGTTCCAAAGAGCGTCGAGGTGTGCGTGTCTGCGAGATGCACGTGCGCGACGATCGATATCTCCCGTGCGAAGAGCGCGAAGCGCGCTACCACGAACCCGAAGGCGATGAACGCGAGCGCGGTGCGCAGGTACGCAAGGTACGTGCGCTCGTTGGCGAGGTCGTTTCGATTGCGGCTCTCCATCGAGAGGCGCCTTCGTAGGCAGCGGCGGCGCTCCTGTGCGGCTCGATAACGTCGTTGCGGAGCGTGCCGGCGTAACGCGCTCGCAGGCGCGCGCGCTTATTATGGAAGGCCGCGTTCGCGTCGACGGCGCGGCGGCGACGAAGGCGGGGCAGAGCGTGCCGGAGGGCGCGGCGATCGACGTCGAGGCACCGCGGCGCTTCGTCAGCCGCGGCGGCGAGAAGCTCGGCGGCGCTCGACGCATTTGCGGTCGACGTTCGGGGCGTAGATGCACTCGACGTCGGCGCGTCCGCGGGCGGGTTCACGGATTGCCTTCTCCAACGCGGTGCGGCGCGCGTCACGGCGCTCGACGTCGGCTACGGCCAGCTCGATTGGAGGTTGCGCAACGACCCACGCGTGCGCGTCATCGAGCGCACGAACTTTCGGCTTCTCGGTGACGACGCGTTTCCGGGTGGCTTCGATCTCGTCACGATCGACGCATCGTTCATCTCGTTGCGAACGATACTCGCGCGCGCGGTCGCATATGTGCGGCCGCGGGGCGCGGTGGTCGCGCTGGTCAAGCCACAGTTCGAAGCGGGGCGCGAGCGCGTCAAGGGCGGCGTCGTGCGCGATCGCGCCGTGCACCGCCAGGTGCTCGAGGAGGTCGTCGAGGCGGCCCGCGGCCTCGGGCTCGCCTGCGTCGGTCTCGTTGCCTCGCCCTTGCGTGGACCGGCAGGTAACCGCGAGTTTTTCCTCGCGCTGCAGCGTCAGGGCGATGCAATCGACGGGGAACGAATCGCGGCGGTCGCCGCCGAAGGAGAGATGCCATGACGACGCTCGCGGTCGCACGAGGGACCGTCGCACTCTACGTGGATCATCGCCGCGAAGAGGCGCGCGCAATCGCGGCGCGCGTCGGCGAAAGCTTCCGCTCGCACGGATACGGCGTCGTGCAGTTGCCGGAAGGGCGTGCCGACGAAATCCTCAT
>DAHXOK010000064.1:0-4176 GCA_027364935.1 Vulcanimicrobiota bacterium
CCTCGTATCCGTTGACGTACCCGACGTTCGAGCCGATGCGGAGCGCGACCGTCGTGTCGCCACGATTCGCAAGAATCGTTGCTGCAGAGTACTCCACGGAGGCGCCGAGACGCTCGAAGACGCCGCGGAGCGGCACGAAGACGCGGTCCGCCTGCTCGATCGGAGGCTGTACGAATTGAACCTGTTCTCCATTGACGACCACGGCGATCGTCGATTGCGCGCTCGACGGCGCCGAGACGATCCCGGATAAAGCAACGACGGCGGCTAGGCCGCAGAGGCGGCGGAGCGTCTCGCGAGAGCGTTTCATCTGCGCAAGCAACGAACCAGGCCTTTCTCTGGTTCCCGGCCGTTCGTTACGCGCGCACCGGTTCCATCTCGGCGGCGAGTGCGTGACGGTCGGCGCGCCGCTCGAGCGCGCCCATCCACGTGTTGTAGATCATCGGCACGAGGAAGAGCGTAAGGACGAGGCTGCTGAGAAGGCCTCCGATGATAACCGTGCCAATTGCTTGACGCCACTCGCCGCCCTCAGCATACCCGAGCGCCAGCGGCAGCATGCCGAAGATCATCGCAGCGGTCGTCATGACGATCGGCCGGAAGCGAACCGACGCAGCTTGCAGCACGGCGTCGTGCACGCGCAAGCCCCGCCTGCGCATCGTGTTCGAGTAGTCGACGAGCAGTATCCCGTTCTTGGCGACCAAGCCGAAGAGCATGATGACGCCGAGTACGGAGATGATGTTCAGCGATTGCCCCTGCTGCGGCTCGAGTCGCGCCATCAGCGCGAGGAACATAAGCGCGCCGATGATCGCGAGCGGTACCGAGAACATCACGATGAGCGGCTCGAGAAACGAGCCGTAGAGGATCACCATGAGCACGTAGACGAGCGCGAACGATGCGACCATCGCGATCGCCATGTTGAGGAACGCCTCGTCCATCAGCTGCGAGTTGCCCTGCGAGACCAAGCCCACGCCGGCGGGAAGAAAGCCGGGCGTCTGCAGCTCCTTCTGGAACGGTCCCTCGATTTGGCCGAGCGAATACCCGGGCAGCAGGTCGCCATAGACGTTGACGACGCGCTGCCGGTTCAAACGCTCGATCTTCGTCGGCGCCAGCGTCCACGTGAAGGTCGCCACGTCCCCGATTGGGATCAGCGATCCGTCGTTCGTGCGCACTTTGACGTTTCTCAGCTGCGCGACGGTATGACGATCTGCATCAGGAAACTGCACGCGCACGTCCACGAGGCCCGTCGGCGTGCGCACGCGAGTCGCGACGGCGCCGTCGACGGCGATGCGTGCAACTTGCGCGACGTCCGACGGATTGACGCCGAGGATCTCGCACTTGGAGCGATCGACGTCGACGTTCAAGCGCGGCGCGCCGGTCTCGGCACTCGTTTGCACGTTGACGGTGCCGGGCAGCGAGCGAATGAACGCGGCGATCTTCTCCGCGGCCGGTCCGATCGCGGCATCTGGGCCCGTGATCGAGTATTGGAGGTCGGATCCACCGTTGCCGGTGTCGCCCGCGACGGCCAAGACGCCGCCCGGGACCAAATACGCGAACCGTCGGATTCTTGCGATGGTCGCGTTGGTGTCCTTAATCCGATTATCTTGCATCGCAGCTGAGAGCTGCGCGTAGTTCCCGCCGGTAAAGCTGCTCCAACCCGCCTGCTTACGGCCGACCGTGGCACTCACCGATTTGACGCCGTCGAGGCGCATAATTGCTTCCTCGAGCTGCGTCACGTATCCGTTCGTCGTGGCGATCGGCGTGCCCGGCGGATACGTCACCGTCATGGTGATCTCTCCCGTCTGCTGCGCCGGGAAGGGACTGAAGCTCACGCCGCCCAGCGGTAACATGATCAGCGCGGCCGCAACGGGCACGGCAAACGTGGCGAGCGTCACGCCCTTCGCCGTTCCAAGGCTGCGGATGAACCGCAAGGGCGCCAGGTACCACGGCGCGAGATGCGGTACGGGGAACGACCGTCGCAGGTAGGCGCCCGCGCCGTGCCCGAGCCCGCAGAGGGCGAGCAACGCGATGTCGACCGCGATGGTCGCCGCGCCGCCGCCGGCGAGAAGCGTAAACGCGTTGAGCAACAGCGCGGTGCAGACGAAGGCCACGAGCGGCCCGTGAAGCAATGCGAACGGGAGGAAGCGCGTGTGGTACGCGTTCACGATTCGATCGTAGCGATGCACGAATGCGTTGAGAAGGAGCAAGGCGACGACGAAGATTCCCATGGCATTGAGCAGGAACCAGCCGGTGAACGTTCCGAGCGCAAACATGCCGGCCGCCAGCACGAGGAGCGCCACGTCTATGCGCCGGTCGTCGAGCGCGAGAAGCCAGCGCGGTGCCGCCTCCGAGCGCCTGACGACGCTCCACCTCGCCGCAAGCAACGGCGTGAGCGTGAACGAGACGAGGAGCGAGAAGAGCGTCGCCGTTACCACGACGATTGCGTACTCGCGCAGATAGGCGCCGACGATGCCAGAGATAAAGGCGATCGGCAGAAAGACGATGACGTCCACCATCGTGATGGCAACCGCCGCGCCGCCGATCTCCGTTCGCCCGTTGATCGCCGCCGTCGCAGCGTCTTCGCCCATGTCTCGGTGTCGCGTAATGTTTTCGAGCACGACGATAGAGTCGTCCACCAATATCCCGATGATGAGCGATAGCCCCATCATCGACATCGAGTCGATGTGAAAGCCGGCGAGCTTCATCAAGATGAACGTCGAGAGAATCGACGTGGGAATCGCGAGGAAGACCACAACGGCATTACGCCACGCGTGGAGGAACAGGAGCATGACGATGGCCGTCAGCACGATGCCCTCGATCAGGGACTGACCGACTCCGGTCAGCATCTTGGCGGTGTAGTCGGCCGGAGCGTCGATCTCGTTAAAGTGGAGCTGCGGGAACTGCGCTTCGATCTTGGTGAGGAGAGCGCGCAGACGCTGCGTGGCCTTGATCTGATCCGCGTCCAGCGTCGGATTGATGCCCATGTAGACGCGTGGCTGACCGTTGAATGAGGAGATGCTGCGCATCTCGACGTGACTGTCGTACGCGTTCGCGACGTCGCCGAGCTTGAGCGCCTTCACGGGGTACCGCAGCACGGTAGACGGCGAGAGCGGTATGTCGAGCAGGTCGCTTGCCTCATTGATGTACGAATGGATCGCAACGGTGCCTTCGCGCGTCGGCTGCGTCATGATACCGCCAGGCACGTTGAGGTTGTTGCTCGCGACGGCATTGAAGATGTCTTCTAGCGTCGCGTTCGTGCCGTCGAGCTTCGTCGGGTCGGGCTCGACGTGAAACTCGCGGCTCGCCGCGCCGTAGACGTCGACCGACTGGACGTCGGGGTCTTGCTCGATGAGCGGCGTTACTTGCGTGTTGATGAAGTCGGCAATTTGCGGCTGCGTCAGCGATTTCGAGCTCACCGCAAGGTCGAGAAGCGGCGGCTCGGATTGCCCCTCCTTCGTGACGGTCGGCGGATCCATGTCGCGGGGCATGTAGACGCGCGCGGTGTCGACGCGGAGCTGCACGTCCACGGACGCGAGGTCGAGATTCGTTCCCACCGTGAACTGCACGACGACGACCGCCAAGCCTTCCTGGGCCGTGGCGCTCAACTGATCGAGATGCTCGATGCCGTTCATCTGGTCTTCGATCGGCTTGATGACCATCCGCTCCATGTCTTGGGGCGAAGCGCCGGGGTAGCTCGCGATGACGGCGACGACCGGGAACTCCGTATTGGGCGGATTCGAGCTGCGGCCGAGCAGCATGAAGGAAACGACCCCGAAGATCGCTAGCGTGGCAAAGATCACCGTCGTTATGACCCAACGTGAGATCGCGAATCGCGTTAACCACACGGGGAAGCTGTGCTCTCTCTCCTTCGGTTCGTCGGCGCCGCACTTCGATCGACGCCTCCACCGCGACTACGCGGTGGGCCGCCCGGTTGTTTCATGCGCAAGACTGGACTCGAACCAGCACGCCCTTGCGGGCGCTAGCCCCTCAAGCTAGTGCGTCTACCAATTCCGCCACTTGCGCACGGGGCACTCGCCGGCCCCTTGGGCCGAGGCTGAGTTTATCGTTACTTCATGTTGGGGTCAAGGGCGTCGCGCAGGCCGTCGCCGAGGAAGCTCGCGCAGAGGACGACCAGGATCAGCATGATGCCCGGGTAGAACATCAGGATGGGCTCCCGGTAGA
>DAHXOK010000064.1:4186-10652 GCA_027364935.1 Vulcanimicrobiota bacterium
GGTCACGAGGATGCACAGGCCCGGAAAGACGGCCGCCCACCAGGCCGATTCGACATTTGCCTGAGCGTTGGCCAGCATATTACCCCAGGACGCAGTGGGCGGCTGGATGCCGAACCCGAGAAAGTCCAGCGTCGACTCCAAAATGATGATGTTGGCGACGTCGAGCGTCGCTTGAACGACGATAGGCGCCACCGCGTTGGGCAGGAGGTGGCGGAAAATGATCCGTGCGTCGCCGTTCCCGACGGCACGCGCCGCCTCCGCGAACTCTCGCTCGCGCAGCGTCAGGAACGACGCGCGGACGAGACGCGCGACGGAGGGCCACGAGAGAGCACCCACGATGAGCACGATCGTGCCGAAGTTGAGCGCCGCTTTCGACGAGAACTTCTCGGTAACGATTCCGGTGAGCACGAGCAGTAGCGGCAGTATTGGAATCGAGAGGAAGACATCGGTGATGCGCATCAGCAAGTAGTCGACGATGCCGCCATAGTACCCGGCGATCGCGCCCAGCAGGGTGCCGATCGTTATCTCCATCAGGACGGCCGTCACCGCGAGCGTCAGCGAGATGCGCGCGCCGAAGAGCAGCCGCGCGTAGAGATCGCGTCCGACCTCGTCCGTTCCGAGGATGTGATGCGCGCACAGGCCGACGTTTTGGAAGCACGGCGGCAGCGGGTTGCCCTGCCAGTTGACTTCGTCGATGGCGTTCGGGTCGGCAAAGCCCCCCAGGTGCGCGAGCGCCGGCGCAAAGACCGCGCTGAGCACCATGACGAGCAACGCCGCGAGCGCGACGACGGCGAGGCGATGCCTGCGGAAGCGCCGCCAGAACGTGACGTTGACATACGCGACGTCGTCGGGTTCGGCAGAAGCGTGCATCGGAACGGCGGCGGCCATCAGTCGTACTTCACGCGCGGGTCGAGCCAGGCGTAGGCGACGTCCGCCAAGAGGTTGCTGAAGACGACCAAGACCGAGACCAAGCAGAGGTAGCCCATGAGCAGCGCGATGTCGCCTTGCTGGAGCGCGTTGATAAAGAGCCGCCCCATTCCCGGCCACGCAAAGATCGTCTCGGTGACGACGGCACCGGCGATGAGCGACGGCAAGGAGAGCGCGACGATCGTAACCACGGGAATCAGCGCGTTCTTAAGAGCGTGCTTCAACAGGATCGTATGAAACGGCAACCCTTTAGCGGCCGCGGTTCGGATGTAATCTGCGCTCATCACTTCGAGCATGGACGAGCGTGTAAATCGGCTATAGAGCGCGAGCGAGAGAAACGAGAGCGCGATCGTAGGTAAGACGAGATGATCGAGCCGGTCCCAGAGATTGAAGGTATCCAAGCTCGAGATGCCGGCAGAGGGGAGCTGAATCATGTACCCGCCGGGAAGGGGAATGCCGTGGACGGCGAGACCGAGCTGCAGCATGAGCGCAAACCAGAAGATGGGCATCGATTGTCCGAAGAACGCAAAGCCCGTAATGATGTAATCCCATACGGAATACGGCAGCACCGCCGAAAAAATTCCCGCGGCAAGTCCGAGCGCAAGTGCGACGAAGAGCGACGCGCCCATGAGCTCGAGCGTCGCGCCGAATCGCTGCATGATCGCATCGAAGACCGGTTCTGCGTTGCTTGTCGACCAGCCGAAATCGCCCCGTATCGCGTGGCCGAGCCAATGATAGTACTGAACCGGCAGTGGCTGGTCGAGGCCCAGATTGTGTTTGAGACGCGCGATGTCGGCGGGCGTGATGTGCGGATTCTGCAAATAGGGCGCGAGCGCACCGCCCGGCGCATTGTTCGTAATCCCGAACAGGATCATCGAGATCAATATCAACAGCGGGATCGCCTGTAGCGTTCGCCGCACGACATACGTTAGCAGAGGCAGATCCCTCCCGGATTACTCGCCTGTTCGTTTTGAACCGCGGGCGTCAATGCCTGCCGGGGGCGCGTGAAGCGGCGCGAGTCCGAGTACGCGCCGCGCTTCCTGCGGCTCGGCGATCGTGCGTCCCGCCTCGCGCGCGATGCGCGCGACGCGCTCGACCAGCTCTTCGTTTCGTGCAAGGCGCCCCTTGCTGTAATAGACGTTGTCCTCGAGACCGACGCGCACGTGGCCGCCCATCGCGATCGCCGCCATCGCCATCGGAAGCTGCGCGCGGCCAATGCCGGCCACCGACCACGTGCACCCCACCGGAAGGTCGTCGACGAGATCGCAGAGGTTCTGGACCGTCGCTTCGAGACCGCCGGGAACGCCGAGCACGAAATCGACGTGCTGCGGGAACGCGAGCAGCCCTTCGCGCTCGAGCCGGCGTGCGTTCGCCAGGTGCCCTTTGTCGAAGATTTCCAGCTCCGGCCGCACGCCGAGCTCGTTCATGCGCCGTGCGAGCGCACGCATGAGAGGGAAGGCATTCTCGAAGATCTCGTCGCCGAAGTTGACCGAGCCGCACGTGAGCGTCGCCATCTCGGGTCGCAAGTCCAGCACGCCCGCCCGTTCCTGCGCGCTCATCCCAATCGCTCCACCGGTCGAGAACTGCACGATGAGATCGCTGCGCGAGCGAATCGCGTCGTACGCCTGCGCGAAGCGATCGACGGCGTGCGTGTTCGTGCCGTCGTCGTTCCGGCAATGCACGTGCACGATCGAAGCACCGGCGGCGCGAATGGCGGATGCGGTCTCGCCGAGCGCCTCGGGCGTCACCGGCAGGTAGGGCGTCTGGCTCGGCATGACTTCCGCGCCGACGGGCGCGCACGTGACAATCAGCGGGTCCATGCCGCAGGCTTCGCGCACGTGCCCGCATAGACATCGTACGCCGGCAAACCGGTCGCTTGCGCCACCGCGTTGACGAAGGCGCGCGGATCGAACGTTCTTCGCGCCCCCTCCGGCGCGACGGTGACGGCGACGACCTTCACGGGTTGTTCGCAGCGCACGCGCAGCTGCGCGAAGACGCGCTGCGCGAGCCGTCCGGTCAATGCGACCGCTGCCGGCGATCGCACCACCACCTGACGCTGTTCGCCGGCGGCTAGCAGCGCCGCCGCAACGTCGGGAAGCAACGCGCCGTCGATGCGCAACGCCGACTCGCGCTCGTCGACGAGCGGAAGCTGCAAGCGCGCGACGAGGATGCGCACGTCGTCTACCGCGTCCGCCATCGTCGCCGCGGCCGCGGCTCCGCACGCGACGATGACGACGTCCTCGCCGCTGGATATCGTGGCGAGGCGATCGATCGCGCCGTCCACGAGCACGAGCTCGCATCGCTCGTGCAGTGCCTCCACGGCGACGCGCAGTCCGGAGACGGTCGGCGGGCCGACGAGCTCGTAGTAATCCGCTTCGGTAACGCGCGCGAGCTGCAACGGACCGCACGCGGTTTGGATGTCGCCGCCAGGGATTCCGGCGTGGTCGAGGGGGCGCGTCGTGCGGAGGGCGCTCGCAATCCAGGTTCCGGGGACGAGCCAAAGGCGGGGCTTCGGATTCCGATCGATGACGTCGATCGCTTCCCCGTCGCGCCCAGCGCTCACGACCCCCACCTGCAGACCGCGCGCGACTGCCGCCTCGTACAGCGCGCGCATCGTGACCGTTTTCCCGACGTTCTTCCCGGTGCCGACAATCGCGACCGACGTCGCGCCGGCGGCGCGCACGTCGTCGAGCAAAGCGGCCCCAACTCCCACGCGCGTTCTCTTACCTATCCGACGTGCAGTGCCTTGAGCAAGGCAAAGAGTACGCCAGTGGACGCCAGGAGAATCCCGCCGACGAGTTCGGCGCGCTCTTCGATACGACGGCCGAGACGTTTCCCCAGCGTCAGCCCGGTGCTCGTCGACGCAATCGACACGATCGCGATGACCGCGAGGGTCTCCACGAGCGGCACCCCGATGTACAGGATCGAGAAGCCGATGCCGAGCGAGTCGAGACTGATCGAGAGTGACGCGAGCAGGAGACCCCAGCCGCGCGACATGTCGATCGGTCGTCGTGCTGCGGCTTCGCGAAAGCTCTCGAAGACCATATAGCTGCCCAGCACGAACAGCGCCACGAACCCGAAGTAGCCGGCGACGTCGCCTATTGCGTGCCCGGCGAGGATGGCGAGGCCGGCCCCGAGGAGATTCATACCGATCTCGGCGGCTGCGAAGGCCACGCCGATGCGGATCTTGACCGCAAGCGCAACGCCGCGCACTCCGACGCCGACACTCACGGCAAAGACGTCGAGTCCCAGAGAGGCCGCGATGACCAGGACCTTGAGCGCGGCTGCGATCACGCGCCGGCTCGCGCCTCTCGGCGCAGTCCTACGAGGCGGTCGAGCGCGGCGCGAGGAGCGCCGCAACTGCACCGCGCAGTTGCGAGAGCGTGAACGGTTTGTCCAGAAAGAGATCGGCTCCGGCGTGGCGGGCACGCTCTACGGCGTGCGTCGTATGGCCGCTGATCATCAAGATTGGGAGCGTGCCGTCTTCGCGCGAGCGCACGCGTTCGATCACGTCGAGGCCCGATATCCCCGGGAGCATGAAGTCGCAGATCAGCATATCGAATGGTCCCTCGCGATCGAACGTCTGCACGGCGCTCTCGCCGTCGGTACACGCTCTGATCTCGTACGGGCCCCTGCGCAGGACGGTTTCGATCAACATGCAGATCGCCGGATCGTCGTCCGCAACCAGCACTCTCCAGCGACGTTCCTGGTCCACGATGGCACCATTCGCCGATCTCGCTTTTCAGCCTCGCATCTCCCCTTGCGCGTGGGTAAACTTTCGGTGATGAAACGTGAAGGGGCGGCTCTCCTCTTCCCGTTCTTCCTCGTGCTGCTCGCCGCAACGGTCGCGCTCCCGATTCTTTCCGTTTTGCTCGTCGTTCCGCCCGGTGAGGTGATCGCGGCATTCGGAGCGCCGCACGTCAGCGAGGCCGTGCGCACGTCGCTCTCGGCGTCCTTCGCGGCGACCGCAACCGCGACCGTACTCGGCGTGCCCGCGGGGTATGCGATCGCTCGAGCCGACGCGCGTATTCGACTGGCGGCGCTGTTCGTGCTCGCACTCCCACTTGCATTTCCGCCGGTCGCGTCCGGAGTCATGCTGCTCTCCTTCCTCCACGCGACGCCGATACCCGAGACGCTTCTCGGCGTCGCAAGCGCGGAGTTCTTCGTTTCGGGCTCGTTCGTCGCCATCGCCTCAGCGGCGGCGTTTTCGGTCCTCGACCCGATCCACGCCGACGCCGCGCGCACGTTGGGCGCCAGCGAATGGCGCATATTCTTTCGCGTCGCGCTTCCCGCGGCGGCCGGTAACGTCGGAGCCGGCATCGCATTCGCGTGGCTGCGCGCGATCGGAGAGTACGGCGCCACGAGCATCGTTGCGTATCACCCCTCCTCGCTGCCGGTGCAGCTGTACGTTACGCTATCGGCATCGGGAGTGCGCGAAGCGCTCGCGTTGTGCTACGGTTTCGTGGTGCTCGCGGCGGTGGTTCTCGCCTTGCAATGGATTCTTCGCCGCAGCATGGTACAGTGACGACGGTGATCGAGCGCCTCCTCTCCCCCGGATCCCCGTTTCAAAGGCACTTCTTCTTTCTTGCGCGACGCTTCGTCGCCGGCGAGACGATCGACGCTGCGATCGCCGTCGTGCGCGGGCTCAACGACGCGGGAATGACTGCCTCGCTCGATTTTCTCGGCGAGGACGTGCTCGATCGCGCGACGGCGACGAAGACGGCCGATGCGTACGTGGCAATGTTCGACGCCATCGGCTCCGCCGGCGTACGCAGCAACGTCTCGGTAAAACTCACAGCGATCGGGCTGCTGATCGACGAAGAGTTCGCCCTCGAAAACCTCGTTCGCATCCTCGAGCGGGCAAAGACCAACGCCGACCCATTCGTTCGGATCGACATGGAAGGCAGCGCGCTCACCGAGCGAACCCTCGCGGTCTTCGAGCGGGCCTTGAGCGTGCACGACAACGTCGGAATCGTCCTGCAGGCGATGCTCAAGCGTACCGCCGCAGATTTGGAACGTGCGATCGCGCTGGGCGCCCGGGTACGCCTCTGCAAAGGCGCGTACCGCGAGTCTTCGGCGATCGCGTACACCGCCATGCCGGAAATCCGCACGGCATACGCGCGCCTCGCTGGCGTCGTTCTCGCGCGCGGAAGGTATCCCGGCATCGCGACGCACGACCGCCGTTTGGTCGCCGTCACCAAGGAGATCGTGCGACGCGAGGGTATCGCGACCGACCGGTTCGAGTTCCAGATGCTCTACGGCTGCCGCCCGCGGCTTGCGCGGCAGCTCGTCGCCGAGGGCTATCGCGTACGGATCTACGTGCCGTTCGGAACGCACTGGGCCGGATATTTCTATCGCCGCGTCGCCGAACGCCGCGAAAACGCGCTCTTCGCGCTCTCCTCGATCTTTAGCAGGTAGTCGGCCAATGCGTGCGGTCGTTCAGCGCGTCTGCCTCGCCCGCGTGGTCGTCGACGATGCGCTCGTCGGCGAGATCGCTCGCGGTCTCGCCGTCCTTCTCGGCGTCGGCATGGCGGGCGCC
>DAHXOK010000065.1 GCA_027364935.1 Vulcanimicrobiota bacterium
GCTCGTGTCCGCGATCTCTTCCGCAATCCCTTGCGTCCGTGCGATGTCGATCCCGGCGCCGTTTTCGGCGAACGCCTCGACCGAGAGCTTCAGGAGGACCCGCGAGTACTTGCGATCGGCCAAGCGGCGCTACTCCTCTCCGAGCGCGAACTTCGCGAAGCGCCGGATGCGGATGTTCTCGCCGAGCGCTCCGACGGCGGCGTTGATACGATCGGCGACCGTCATCTCGTCGTCTTTCACGAACGGCTGGTCGAGAAGGACCGTCTCCTCGTACCATTTGTTGAGCTTGCCTTCGACGATCTTCTCCGCGATATCCGGCGGTTTGTTCGCGGGAACCTCGGCGCGCAGCTCCGCGCGGACGCGCGCCACTTCCTCCGCGGGAATCCCCGCGCGGTCGAGGTAGCGCGGCGACATCGCCGCGATGTGCATCGCGACGTCGCGCGCTAGCTCCCCGAACTTTGGGTTACGGGCGACGAAATCGGTTTCGCTGTTGACCTCGACGAGCACGCCGATCTTGCCGCCGGCGTGGATGTAGCTCGCGACGACGCCTTCGTTCGCGGCGCGCTCGGCCTTCTTCTCCGCCTGCGCGGCGCCACGCTCGAGCAAGAGCTGCCTGGCGCGCGCGACGTCGCCCTCCGCCTCGACGAGCGCCTTGCGGCAATCCATCATCGGGGCGTCTGTCAGCTCCCGCAGGCCCTTTATCTCCTCGGCTTTCGGTTTATACGCCATCGCTTACTGTATGGTTCCGGTTTCGACGTACGCGGGCGCCTCGCCGTACGCGTACGGCGCCGCGTAACTCTGTTCTTCGTACGCGCTCTGGGTCTCCGTTTTGCCTTCGATGATCGCGTCGGCGATCTTGCTCACCATCAGCTTGACGGCGCGAATCGCGTCGTCGTTGCCGGGAATCGGGTAATCGATCTCCTCTGGGTCGCAGTTCGTGTCGATGATGGCGATGATGGGAATCTTCAACTTACGCGCTTCGAGCACCGCGATGCGCTCTTTCTTCGGGTCGACGATGAAGAGCGCGTCGGGCAGCCGATGCATATCCTTGATGCCGCCGAGAAAGCGCTCGAGCTTGCCCATCTCTTCTTGGAGTTTCGCGACCTCTTTCTTGGGAAGACGATCGAAGTCGCCTTGGACCTTCATGTTCTCGAGCTCGCGCAGGCGATTGATGCGCTTCTGGATCGTCGCGAAGTTCGTGAGCGTACCGCCGAGCCAGCGCTGATTGACGAAGAACGTGCCGGCGCGCTCCGCCTCTTCGCGCATCACGTCTTGCGCTTGCTTCTTAGTACCGACGAAGAGAATGACTTTGCCGGCCGCGCCCATCGCCTTGACGACGGCGTACGTCTCGCGCAGCTTCTGCACGGTGAGCGCGAGATCGATGATGTAGATGCCGTTACGCTCTTGGAAAATGTACGGCTTCATCTTCGGGTTCCAGCGGCGGGTCTGGTGACCGAAGTGGACTCCTGCCTCGAGGAGCTCTTTCATACTGATAACGGACACGAGGGTTCCCTTTCTGGCTCCTGCCGCTTGCCTTCCTAGCGTTCGGCCTCCCGCGGAGCCATAGACGCCCTTCTTCCTATAGTGAGGGCGAGATAGACAGCCGGCCAACTATATCACAGGGGGCCGGGGCCGTTCAACGGTAGGTGCGCCCAGGGAGCGGGAGCGCTGATCCATAGCACGGCGGAAATTGTCAATCGTTCGCCCGAGTTCAGCCGATCCGCGACCTGCCGGTAGGCGCCTTCGAGACTGCCGACGCGTGCCTCCATCTGTTGCGCGGCTCTCGTATCCCCCGAGGAACGAGAACAGACAAGGGGCGTCTACTGCGTCGTAAACGAGCCTGCATTCGTCGGCGTGCAGCTGACTTGGGAGTCGTTGAGAAACACGTAGTACGTCCCGTGCGGGAACGTCGCGCTCAAGGCCGCGCTTTCGTAGTAGGGATTGCTGAGCGTCGGCGCCGCCGACGGGCTGGGGACCTGCCCGCTCGCGATACGCTGGAAGAACGCCGACGAACCACTCTTCGCGAGGTTGGGATTCGAGCTGGTGTTTATCAGCACGTCGAAGCTATACGGGAAGAGCTGACTCGTCGCGAAGACGATCTGCGAGAGCGCATCGGGGACGTTCGTCGCGTTCGGAATCGGATAGATCAGCTGCGTGACGCCGCTGAAGAGGCACGAACCTTGGCCCGCGAAGCTCACGCCGCCGTTCCCGCCGCAGCCGGCTAACGCCAGCGCGGTCGCCATGAAGGCGGTCGCAGTCGCGGCACGAGCGCCTCCGCGGCGACGGCGCGATACCGTCGCGACTTCCGGCTTGGGCATCGACTGAACGCTCGGCGGCGCAGGGGGCGGCAAGGTCGCAACCTCTCGCTCCACGGTAAGCAGCTCGCCCGCGGTTTGCGGGAGCGACGGAATGCTCGTGTCGGCCGGATCGCCGAAACCGAACGCGCTCGTGAGGTCGCCGCAGGTCTCGCGCCGCCACGCCGTGAGGTTGGGAATCTCGACGCCGAAACGCGCTTCGACCAGACGCAGCGTCGAGGTGTGATCGAAGGTGTCGCCGCAGACGTAGGCGCCGCGCGAGAATGGTGAGAGAACCAAGCACGGCACGCGAAAGCCCAGGCCGATCGGCACGCCGTCGACGAACTCGCCCGGCGTTCCGGCCGGCGGCGTCGGCGGCGGAACGTGATCGAAGAGGCCATCGTTTTCATCGTACGAGATGACGAACGCCGTGTGCGCCCATAGGCGCGGATTCGACCAGAACGCTTCGAGAATTTGCCGAATGAAATCCTCACCCGCGGCGGGCAGCATATCGGGATGTTCGCACAACTCGTACGGCGGAACGATCCACGAGACCGCCGGGAGATTGCCGGTGCGAATATCGGCGAGCAGCGTCCCGACCGAGCGACCTTTGACCGCATTCTCGTAGAGTCCGGAGGTTTGTGGCGCGTCTTGGAAGGCGGCGAAGTTCATGATGACGGCGAGGCCGATAGGATGGCGCGCGGTGATCTGCGGGCGGTAGATGCGCCACGAGACGCCGGCGCGCTCGAGCCTCTGGGGATACGTCTCCCACGTGTACCGGCGGCCGCGGTTGTTCGTCGCGGGGCCGCCGTGCGTGCCGTCGGGATCGATCGTCGCGCTCATCCAATAGTAGCGATTAGGGTTCGTCGGTCCCATGAGCGAGCAATGGTAGCCGTCGCAGATCGTGAACGCATCGGCGAGCGCGTAATGGAACGGCAGATCGGCGCGCGTGTAGTAGCCCATGGTGAGCGGCCCGCTCGTTCCGTCGCTTTGGCGGTGCGCGCCGACCCAATCGTCGACGCGGCCGCCGTCCCACGTCGCGTGCTGCGCGCTCCAGCTGTGGCTCAGATCGTGGAGGCGCTGCGCGCTCGTCGTCTTCGTGTCGAGATGGAACGGCAGCAGGTAGCCGTCGCGCGAGAACGGATCGGGCTGGTAGAAGACGGGGCGGCCGTTGGGAAGCAGCGGCGGACGAACGTCGCCGAAGCCGCGCACGCCCGCAAGCGAGCCGAAGTAGTGATCGAAAGAGCGATTCTCTTGCAGCAAGATCACGATGTGATCGATGTCGGAGAGCTTCGACGCCACCACGTCTGCGAGCGCCGGACGCACGTACTCCACTGCGGGCGCAAGCACCGCCGCACCGGCGATGGCAAGAAACTGCGATCGAGAGAAGCGGCTCATCGGTACGCGTTTTCGCATCGGAAGCGGATCGCCTGCGGGAAGAATGCAGTTACGGGCACGAGGCGCGCAACGCGCTTACCGCGTGAGGATTCGATGACGATCATTAGCGGATAAACGGGAGGGCAGTCAGCACTGCTGCGGCTATGACCGCGGCGGCTTGCGCAATTCGAGCGCGGCTGCGCGGAAAGAGCGCGGCAATACCGCTACCTGCGGGCGCAAGTTCCTGGACTTTCGTCTTGTAGTCCGCAAGACTGACGAGTTCAACGTCAAGCTTCTTGGCCAGCCGTTCGGCCCGAGGTTCGGGCGGCTCGGGGTACGTGTAGTGTATCGTCGCTCTGCGACAACCCCAGGCACGACTTCCCGCATACGTCGCTTGCACGGTGGGCACGAGCACCTTCTCTGAATCCCGGTTCTTACACTGGACGCCGACGCGCGGCGTCCCGCGCCGCTCCATGACGATAATGTCGGTCCCGTAGTCGCCCTGTCCGACTAACGGGACATCGAATCCCGGCAGCGTCCCGTCAAGCGGCGTCTTGCGGCTCCTTCGAAACCCCGTACGGCGATAGTACTCAAGAACATGATCCTCGAACTTCGGCCCCTTCTCTGCGATGTTCCAGAGCGGCATTTTGTCCCAGGCCGGCCAGACGTCTCTCCACGCCATGAGGAGCCCTCTGTTCGCTCGCCATCCAATCGCGACTGCGAGAATAACGAGCGCCGCCGGGATCGCGAAGAACCACGGCGAGTGAATGACGGCAAACGCGACCGGACGCCAGGAACTGAACGCGTCATGTAGCATGCACGAGCCCCTCCCAGGGGCTACGGTCCGCGCTCGTTGGGGCCCGATCCTGCCGGGCCAGCCCCCACAGGCGCGGCGCGGCATTACGTCATGGCTCGCCCCACGTAGCGTCGCCAGTTCTGCCGCAGATAGCCGATCAACGCACTCGCGGGCCGCTCTTGGCGATCGCAAGATGACCACACGTATCCTGCCTTTATCGAAGCGCGGTTAAGCGGCATCCTTCGACAAGCTCAGGATGACAACGTGTATGGCTCAGGAAGACGAAGGGTGTGGCTCGGGATGCACGCGGTGCGTTGCTCGGCGTGACAAATGGGAAGGGCGCCGTCAGGCGCCCAACCTTTTAGTTCTCTTCTTGCGTGAAGTCTTGGCCTTCGTGGAACGGCGTCTCTTCCTCGCCGTCGAAAGCTGGGCCCTCTATCTCGGGCTCGACTTCCTCTTCTTCCTCGAGTTCGTACCCTTGAACGCCCTCGTCTTCGTCTGACGGAGCTTCCTCGACTTCGGCTTCTTCGAAGGCTTCGTCGGTTGCCGGAGTGCGCGCGGGGGGAGGTGCGGGAATCGGTTTCGCGATGTCGATCGGCTTGGTATCGTCGATCTCTTCCTCTTCGTCCTCTTCCTCGAGTTCCGCGGTGGTGCCGGCTTCTTCGATCGCCTCCGCTGCGGCAACCGTGGTCTGCGAGATGCGCAAGTCTTCCTCGCCCATGAGCAGGCCGAACTCTTCGCGCTCGCGCTCCGTCATGTCGTCGCCCAGGATCTTCACCTCGACCTCTTCGCGGTTCTCCGTGAGAACCTTGACGTCGAGCGCGAGCGACTGCAGCTCCTTGATGAGCACCTTGAACGATTCCGGAACGCCCGGCTCCATCACGTTCTCGCCCTTGACGATCGCTTCGTACGTCTTAACGCGACCGATGACGTCGTCGGACTTCACCGTGAGCAGCTCTTGCAGCGTGTACGCGGCGCCGTACGCTTCCAGCGCCCAGACTTCCATTTCGCCGAAGCGCTGACCGCCGAACTGCGCCTTGCCGCCGAGCGGCTGTTGCGTGATCATCGAGTACGGGCCCGTCGAGCGCGCGTGGATCTTGTCGTCGACGAGATGCGCGAGCTTGAGCATGTAGATCATGCCGACGGTCACCGGGCGGCTGAAGCGGTCGCCGGTGCGGCCGTCGCGCAGCCACGTCTTGCCGTCTTGCGGCAAGCCCGCGTCCTGCAGCCACTCGGAGATATCCTCGGCGTGCGCGCCGTCGAAGACCGGCGTCGCGACGTGCATGCCGAGCATGTGCGCGGCCCACCCGAGATGCGTCTCGAGAATCTGTCCGAGGTTCATACGCGAGGGCACGCCGAGCGGATTGAGCACGATGTCGACCGGCGACCCATCCTCCATGTACGGCATGTCCTCTTCGGGCAGCACTTTGGCGATGACGCCCTTGTTGCCGTGGCGGCCCGCCATCTTATCGCCTTGGAGAATCTTGCGCTTCTGCGCGACGTAGACGCGAACCAAGTGGTTCACGCCGGGTGAGAGTTCGTCGCCGTTCTCGCGCGAGAAGACCTTGACGTCGATGATCTTGCCCTTCTCGCCGTGCGGCACTTTCAAGCTCGTGTCGCGGACTTCGCGCGATTTCTCGCCGAAGATCGCGCGCAGGAGCCGTTCCTCGGCCGTGAGCTCGGTCTCGCCCTTGGGCGTGACCTTGCCGACGAGGATATCTTCCGGGCGCACTTCCGCGCCGACGCGAATGATGCCGCGCTCGTCGAGATCCTTGAGCGCGTCTTCACCAACGTTGGGGATGTCGCGCGTGATCTCTTCGGGTCCGAGCTTCGTGTCGCGCGCTTCGCACTCGTACTCCTCGATGTGGATCGAGGTGAAGCGATCTTCCTTGACCATGCGCTCGCTGATGAGAATGGCGTCTTCGTAGTTGTAGCCTTCCCACGGCATGAACGCGACGAGCACGTTCTGCCCCAGCGCGAGCTCGCCCTGATCCGAGGAGGGACCATCGGCGATCACCTGACCGGGCACGACCTTGTCGCCGATGCTCACGATCGGGCTCTGGTTGATGCACGTACCGGCGTTGGAGCGCACGAACTTAAGCAGCTCGAAGCTCTTCTCGTCGCCGTCGTCGGTGCGTAGCACGATCGCCTTGGCGTCGACGCTCGTGACGGTTCCCTTGACGTCGGAGACGACGAGGGAGCCGGAGTCCTTGGCGGCACGGTACTCCATGCCCGTGCCGACGATCGGCGCGCTGCTCTTGAGCAGCGGCACGGCTTGCCGCTGCATGTTCGCGCCCATGAGCGCGCGGTTCGCGTCGTCGTGCTCGAGGAACGGAATGAGCGCCGTGGCGATCGAGACGATCTGCTTGGGCGAGACGTCCATCAGCTGCACGCGCGAGGCGGGCTCTTCGATGTACTCCTCGACGTAGCGGCAGATGACCGTGTCGGCCGTGATGCGGCCGCCCTTGGGATCGACCGGCGTGTTCGCTTGACCGATGATGAACTCGTCCTCGCGATCGGCCGTGAGGTAGACGATGTCGCTCGTCACGATGCCATTGCGCACGACGCGGTACGGCGTCTCGAGGAAGCCGAACCGGTTGACGCGCGCGTACGTCGCGAGCGAGCCGATGAGCCCGATGTTCGGGCCTTCGGGCGTCTCGATCGGGCAGATGCGCCCGTAGTGCGAGTGGTGGACGTCGCGCACTTCGAAGCCGGCGCGTTCGCGCGAGAGGCCGCCCGGCCCGAGGGCCGAGAGGCGACGCTTGTGCGTGAGCTCGGCAAGCGAGTTCGTCTGGTCCATGAACTGCGAGAGCTGCGAGGAGCCGAAAAACTCTTTGATCGCGGCGACGACCGGGCGGATATTTATGAGCGCCTGCGGCGTCACCGTTTCGATGTCTTGCACGGTCATGCGCTCGCGCACCACGCGCTCGAGGCGCAAGAGGCCGACGCGGAACTGGTTCTGCAAGAGCTCGCCGACCGAGCGCACGCGGCGGTTGCCGAGGTGATCGATGTCGTCCTTGCGTATCGCTCCGGTCGCGACGCGGACGAGGCGGCGGATGACCGCGATCATGTCCGCGCGCGTCAGGCAGCGCGTATCGCCCGAAGGCTCCTGCAGGCCCGCGCCCTCGTACTCGTCGATCGCGACGTACGGACGCTCCGCGCGCTCCTCGACGTTCGGGTTGGGAATCTGGTAGTGGAACTTGCCGCTGAGCTTGTAGCGGCCGACGCCCGCGAGATCGTAGCGCTTCTCATCGAAGAAGAGCGACTCGAGGAGCTTCTCCGCGTTGTCGGCGTTCTCGGGCTCGCCCGGACGCAGTTTCTTGTAGATCTCCTTGAGCGCTTCTTCGCGCGTGGCGATCTCGGCGTCTTTGACGAGTGAGTTCAAGACGAAGTTGTCGGGCTCGCGATCCGGGAAGAGCTTCTCGAAGAGCGCGCGCATATCGCGCTCGCGGCCCTTGGTCTCCTCGTCCTTCTTCGAGGACTTCGCCGGCACGGCGGGCAGCGCGTTGACGTCGACGGGGCGCTTCTTGGGATAGAGATCGGTGAAGAGCTTCAGAATCGCTTCGTCGCTCGCCCAATCCGCGTTCAAATCCGGCCGCGCGAGCGCGCGGATGAAGGTGGAGACGTAGATCTTGCGGTTCTTGTCGATGCGGACGCCGATCGTGCCGTCGGTCTCGTCGTTCTTCGTTCCGTTGTCGGTCTCGAACTCGATCCAGGCGCCGCGGTTCGGAATCACGGTTGCGTTGTACGTTGGGCGCGCGTTCGTGTCGACGTCTTGGCTGTAGTAGACGCCGGGCGAGCGAACGAGCTGGCTCACGATCACGCGCTCCGCGCCGTTGATCATGAACGTGCCCTTGTCGGTCATGAGCGGGAAATCGCCCATGAAGATCTCTTGGTCCGGGATGCCTTTGATCTCGCCCGACTCTGCCGTGATCAGGCGGACGCGCACGCGCAGGGGGGCGCTGTACGTCATATCGCGCTCGCGGCACTCTTCAATAGAGTACTTCGGCTCGCCCAGTGAGTGCTCGCCGAACTCGAGGATCAGGTTGCCGGTGAAGTCTTTGATGGGCGAGATCGAGGCGAAGGCCTCACCCAGCCCCTCGGTCTTGAACCAGTCGAAGCTCGCCTTCTGCAGCTCGATGAGGTTCGGGATATCGAGGACGTCGTGGATCTTCGCAAAGCTATGCCGCTCCCGCTTGGACCCCGGCTCGGGGGGAACCGCGACCGTGAACGCTCCGGTCGGCATGGGGAACGTGGTCGGCATCGGCTTCGAAGGGCGCTCCCCTCCACTCTGCGGGCGTGCGCCAGCCCGCTTCGACCTGCTCTTCGTCCCACCGCCGTTGGAAGCTGTGGACTTCGGAGCCGCCGTTTTTGCCATCTACGATCCTTTTCTCAAGCCTGAAAGAACCTATGAACCCGCGTGCACGCCAAAAAGGACAAGGTCGACCGGCCGGCCCGGACGCACTCGTCCTGAAATCGGTTGTGGAATCACCCGCTCTGGGGCATAGGAGGACATCGTACCGCCCGTGCCGGGGAGTGTCAAGGCTCGGGGGCTACGAGGCTCTGGGGTCGACGAGTCGGCGTCAGTTGCTCGGCGCCGTTTGAAAGAGCGCGAGCCATGTTGTATCGTGACCGCACTCGCTCGACGCTACCAAAGGATCAGCATGACACCGACGAGCGCAGGATGACACTCAGCGGATCGGGGTGATGGGAGAGGGCGCTGCGAAGATACGGCGGTGGCCTTGGCGGAGCTCGTTTCCTTGGATGAGTTCGTATCGGCGGTGCTCGGCTGTGCCGGGGGCGGTTTTGCAACCGAGCCGATGATGCGCCTACTCACCGAGGCCAGGATCCGCGACGCGGATGTGGCGCGCTACGTCACGGTCGATCCCGCCGGCGAGTACACGCGCACGCTCGTCCACCGTACGCCCGAAGTCGAAGTGCTCGCGCTGCACTGGCCGGCGGCAAGCTCGACGCCGATTCACGACCACGCCGGGCAGCGCTGCTGGATGGTAGCGCACTCCGGCTTCTTCGTCGTCGAAGATTACCGCCAGATTGGCGGCGCGCACCGCGTCGTGGAAGAGCGTACGTTGCACGAACGACGTTCCGAAGGGCACCGGAACCGCCATCGCGACGCCGCGCACCGTCTGCGAAGAGCGGTTGGCCAGGACGAGCGTCAGCGAGAGCGTGCCGCCGGTTTCGACGTTGCGGCGCGGCCTTCTTCGGCGACGGATGCGAACTCGAGCAGCTCGTGCCGGCGGAGCGCACGGCCTTCATCTGGAAGCTGCGCGTCGAACCGGGCGAAGAGCCGATTCGCATCGTTCCACAGATCTGGGCGGGGACGACGCGCGCGCTCGGCACCGAGCCGATCGAGGTTTCGCGGCAGATGAACCACCCCGAGCACGATGCGGCGTCGTCGTACCGCGAGTTCGAGCGCGCGGCGCGCGGCTACTTCGAGTACATCTTCCGGCGCCCGGCGCCGGCGTCGCTGCGGCAGTGCCTCTTTGCG
>DAHXOK010000066.1:0-9438 GCA_027364935.1 Vulcanimicrobiota bacterium
GAGCGTGACCGGCCCGAGCAATCCCCACATCCGTTTCAATCCCGGGTGGTGCAGATTGAGCGTGAAGCGGTAGCCGCTCATGGCGAGAAAGGCGGGCAGTTGCACGAGCATCTGCGCGATCAAGCCGAGCCCGGTTCCCGCGACGAGCGCGAAGATGCCCAGGCGATGATTGAGCAAAACGACGCAGGCGATCGTCACGATGTTGAGCGTCATGCCGACGATCGAGGCCGCGCGAAAGCGCTGAAAGGCGTTGAGCGTGCCGGAGAGCACGCCCGAGAGCCCGACCGCGACGATGCTCGGCATGAGCCAGCGCGTCATGTGAATCGCAACGCCCAGCTGCGGCTTGGGAAAGCCGTGCGCGATCACCGGCACGTAGTACGGAGCGGTGACGTATCCGACGACGGCACAGACCGTCAGCACGATGGCGAGCAGATTCACGATCGTGCTTCCCAGGCGCCACGCCTCCTCGCGCTCGCCGCGCGCGAGATATTCGGAGATCGTCGGTACGAGCGCGCTGACGAGCGCCCCGTTGAAGACGCCGAAGAGGATCGTCGGGATCATCGCCGCGGCGAGGTACGTATCCATCTGCCACTGCGTGCCGTAATACTTCGCGCTGATGATCTCGCGCAGGAACCCGAGCATCGTCGAGCCGAGCGTCGCGCCCATGACGAAGAGCGCGGAGCCCGCTATCGATCGCTTAACGCGCCCCGTCCTTGCGCAGCACGGCGGGGATCGTCTTCAGCATGATGACGAGATCGCCGAGCGGCGTCCATTCATCGACGTAGCGGTTGTCGAGATCCATCCAGCTGTCGAACGAGAGCGTGCTGCGGCCGCCGATCTGCCAGAGACCGGTGATGCCCTGCGGTACCGAGAGCCGCCGCAGTGCGTACGCGTCGTAATGCTCGACCTCGCTCGGAAGCGCGGGGCGCGGGCCGACGAGGGACATCTCGCCCCGCACGACGTTGAAGAAGTTCGGCAACTCGTCGAGCGAGGTGCGCCGCAAGATCCGCCCGAGCGGATGGCAGCGCGGATCGTTGCTGATCTTGAAGACGGGGCCGTCGGCTTCGTTCAAGTGCGAGATATCGTCGCGCATTGCGTGCGCGCCTTCGACCATCGTGCGCAGCTTGAACATCCTGAAACGTCGCCCGTTCATGCCGACGCGCTCCTGCGCGTAGAACGGTGAGCCGCCCTCGACGACGACGATCGCGAGCGACGCGAGCGCGACGATCGGCAGCGCGAGCAGGAGCAAGAGGGAGCCGAGGACCACGTCGAGCGCGCGCTTCTCGAGAATCCACGCGCGTGGCGTCTCGCGCTCGCCGACTGCGGTCTGAACGGCAATCTGCACCCTTATCCCTCCAGTGCCTCTCGCACGGCATTGCCGACGGTATCGAGTCCTTCAAGCTCGCCGAGCGCCGCACCCTCGTGCGGACCGAGATGGATGAACGGCACGAACTCGCGCGTGTGATCGCTTCCCGGCGCGGTCGGATCGCAGCCGTGGTCGGCGGTGAAGATCACCTCGTCGCCGGGCCGCAAGAGCGCCTCGAGCCGCGGCACGAGCGCGTCGAGCTCCTCGAGCGCGTGGGCGTATCCGCGCACGTCGCGACGATGTCCGTACTTGGAATCGAAATCGTTGAGGTTGGTAAAAATGAAACCGCGTTCCACCCGCGCGAGAAGATCGAAGGTCTTCTCCATCGCATCCCGGTTGTCGGAGATTCGGACCGACGTCGCCACGCCGTGGCCGCAAAAGATGTCGGAGATCTTTCCGACCGCGTGCACGGCGATGCCGCGTGCTGCGAGTTCGTCGAGCAAGCAGGGTGGCGGCTCGATTGCATAGTCTCGCCGATTGGGCGTGCGCGCGAAGCTGCCGGGCCGGCCGACGAACGGACGCGCGATCACGCGATTGACGCCGTGTGGCGGCACGAGCATCGCGCGCGCGCGCTCGCACCAATCGTACAGCGTTTCAAGAGGCACGACCTCCTCATGCGTGGCCACCTGGAAGACCGAATCGGCCGACGTGTAGAGAATCGGTTGTCCGGTGGCGTTGTGCTCGGGCCCGAGCTCCTCGATGATCTCGGTGCCCGATGCCGTTGTGTTACCGAGCGGCCGCTTCCCGGCGATGCGCGCGAACTCCTCGACGACGTCGGGCGGGAAGCCGTGAGGGTACGTGGGAAAAGGCACGGTCGTGATGATGCCGGCCATCTCCCAATGGCCCGTGATCGTGTCCCTGCCGCTGCGGCGCTCTCGCAAGCGCGCCACGCGCGCGGCGGGCCGTTTTCGCGCGGGAACCCCTTCGATCGCGGTGAGGTTGCCCAGCCCAAAGCGCCCGAAGTTCGGCAGAGCGAGGCCGCCGGCGTGACGGGCGGTATTGCCGATGGTGTTCGCTCCCGGTGCGTCGCCGTATTCGGCGGCGTGGGGAAGCGCGCACACGCCGCCGGAGTCCAAGACGATCGTCACGCTTCGCGCCATGCGCGGCGATTTGGGCTCTGCTTCGCCATGCTCCTTGCGCTCTGCGCGTGGGGGCGCGCCGATGCGCTCACGACGATCCGTCTGCGCGCCGACCACATCGCGTTCTACTACGACCGTTTCATCATCCAAGCCGACGGAGACGTGCGCGTGCGCACGAGCGACGGCATGGAGATCCGCGGCGACTCCTTCTCGATGGACCTGAAGCTCAACCGCTTCCTCGTCGCAGGCGACGTGCACCTAAAAACCCCGACCGGCTCCTACGACGGCGCTGCGGTCTCGGATTTTCTCGATTTCAACCGCGTCTATTTCATTCCGGTGACCTCCGAGCCCGATCGCTGGACCTTTCTCAACAGCGACTTCGCGCACGCGTTGCACGGACGCGAGATGCCCGGAGATACGTTCGACTTCGCGAACACGCAGGGGCTGCGGCCGGATTTGACCGCACATGCGGTCGTCGTCGGTGCGACCTCGTACGTGCGCTTTGAAGGCGTGACGAGCTATCTCGTCGGCTTCGGCTTCCCGCTGCCGTCGTTCTACATCAGCTTTGCTCCGACGCCGGCCCTCGCGCGCAACTCGCTCTCGGGCGCGACGGCCGACCTCACCTATCAGGCCGCCGGAAACGCGAACTCGATCACGGCCTTTCACACCCGCTACGACCCGACCAATCACATTTACGAGAGCTTCGAGCAGCACTTCGCGGGCCAGCATGAGTATGCGGTCTTCTCGCTCAATCCCGCGACCGCGCCGGCGAAGTTCTGGAATCTCGTAACGGGCGATACGATCGGCAGCCGCCTGCAGCTCAACACGTTCACGCAGCTGTACACGTATCAGTACGGCTTCGGCAAGCCGCGCGCGTCGGCACAGTACACGATCGTTCAGGCGAGCGAGGCGTTGCCGCGCTGGTCGCTGCAGGCGACGGGCACCTTCACGAACTTCAACCTCTTGGGAGCGGGATCGACCTCATCCGGAACGCTGCCCAACGGGGAGACGGTAGGCGAGTTCGACCATCCTTCGCAGCTCGAACTCAACGCGAACTCCTACGCGGAGCGCATCTTCGGATCGCCGCTCTACGAGCAGGTAACGTTCGGCATGGGTTTCGCACACGATTCCTACGTACAGCCGCAGCCCACGTTCGGCGGTGGTGGAATCGGACTACAGCAATACGGCGGCGTGACGTACACGACGATCTGGAACCAGCTCGTCGGCTTCACGATCTCGCTGCCGCAGCTCGAGTTCGGGAACATCAACAGCCAATACGATCGCTATATGCTCTCGGGATCGTTCTCGAAGCAGCGCCAGTGGTATAGCGTGCCGCATCACGTCGATACGACCTCGTTCGTGGCAACGCTGAGCAGACAGATCTCGCGCACGATCGGGGTCTACACCGGATACAGCGTGCTCAACACCGGCGACTACTATCTACGCGGCGGATACTCGGTCTCGTCGCCGATTATCAACGGCATCTACGATCCGGGCTTTCGCGCCTTCAAGGGCGTGGCGACGCAGCGCACGTTTACCTTCGCAACGAACTACACGCCGAGCCCCGAGTTCACGCTCAGCTTGACCTATCGCCATCACGACGATTTCCCGGTTCCCGTGCCGGGCGTCTTTCCGCTGCCGCCGCTCAATCCGCTCGGGCAGTTCATCTACGTCAACTGGCTCGGCCAGCCACCCAACGAGCTCACGCCCGAGATGCACGTCAAAGTCGCCCCGCACATCGCGCTCGACGTCGCGCGCACGTACTACTTCGGCTTCGCAACGCTGAAGTGGAGCCCGTCGGTCCTCGTGCAGGTGACGAATCAATGAGATCTGCCGGCGCCGTTCTCGTCGCGCTCTGCCTTGCGATCCTCGCGAGCGTAGGCGCGGGCGCTCAGTCGATTCGCGTGACGGGCCAGCTGCTCGCCTACCAGGGCGGCTACGTCTTCTTCACGACCGGCGACGGCTTTCGCGTTGCGCCGTCGGTTGCCATCACCGATGCCAAGACCGGCGGCCCGACGACGCTGCGGCCGCAGCCGCGGATCTGGGCTCAAGCGACCTTCGACGCGCAGGGCACGGTCGTCGCGCTCGCGCTCTCGTGCGCGCCGCTTCCGCCGGAAGGCGATTTCGCGCTCGTTCGGCGCTTTGCCATCGCGCTCTCCTCGCCGTATCCGAATCCCGATCTCGTCCAGCCGCATAGCACGCTTCCGGTGCACGCGACGCAGGGAAGCGGCCGGCCCGTCGTCGTGCTCTTCCAAGTGCAGGTTCCCGCCACGACGCCGTTCGACGCATCGATCTACATCACGACCGACGCGAGCGACTGGAACCCGCAGGCAATACCCATGCAGCGCGTCGACGCGCTCCACTTTCGCGTCGTCGAGCGGCTCAACGTCGGAACCGTCTTCCATTATCTCTTCACGCGCGGCTCGTTCGCGTCGGAGGAGCGCAGCCAGGGCGGGATCGAGGTGAAGCCGCGCACGGTGCTCGTCACGAACGTCGACGACCAAGTCTACAGCAGCATCGTCTATCGTTGGGCCGACCAGAGCACCGGCGGAGAGTTGATGCAGCCTAACGTCTTTCCGACGCCGTACAACCCCGCCCCGTTCCCGAACCTTCCGCCGGGAATCCACACGCCGGCCCCGGGGGATTGATTTCTCCATTTTTGGAGTGTATAATATCCAAAAAAGGAGTCGCCGAGATGGCCGTCCTCGCATACCCTGAAACACGCTACGCTCCCCCCGAACTCGTCGACATCACCTCTCGAGAGGAATGTGAGCGCCTCGGACCTTCAGCTTTGAAAGCGTTCTTCAGGATCGTGGAGTGCTGGCACATACGCGATGAAAACGCGATGCTGCTTCTCGGCGGAATGGCGAGCAGTACTTATTACGCGACGAAGAGGTCCCCGCGGCGTGCTCTCGATCCCGATACGATTCTACGAATTTCCTATCTCATCGGCATCTTCAAAGCGCTCAATATTCTCCATGCGAAGGCGCTTGCCGATCGGTGGATCGGCCTTCCAAATAAGAATCCGATGTTCAGAGGCATCGCGCCTCTGGAGTACATGATCCGAGGTGGGATCCCGGCGATCCAAGCGGTCCGGCGACTCCTTGACGCCCGCCGTGGCGGTATCTAAACGGCTTCCGGGAACGTCCCGGGTTCGTGATAATGACACCCATCGATTGATCGCCTCAAAGCACGTAGGAGGCAGCGTCCTTTCACGCATCGCCGACTCGGATAAACATCTCGACGATATTTTTACGCTCGACAATGCCACGAACGACCGCATCCTCGTCGAAAGCGACATTTCCAGCGGTATCGACATTCACGAACTCGTTTTTGGTGTTCCCTATCATCGCATCGTGAACGCCGCCTTCACCCATCCGCATCCACTCGGGAGCCGCTTCAATGGGCCCGATCGCGGCGCGTGGTACGCGGCCTTGGAAATCGAGACCTCGAAAGCCGAGGTGTCCTATCATAAAGCCGTCGATTTGGTCGAAATCGGCGTGCTGGAAGATGACGTCACCTACGACGACTACACGGCAGACTTTAGCGCGAACTTTCACGATCTACGCGATGCCAAGCGATTTACCAAATACTTGAACCCTGGAAGCTATGTTGCGTCCCAAAGACTCGCTGAGGAGCTCTTGGCCTCGGGCTCCCTTGGAATCATCTATCCTAGCGTGCGGCGTCCGGGCGGTACGTGCATTGCGTGCTTTCGACCGGCGCTCGTCATGAACGTAACGAAACAATCGACATACCGATTCGTTTGGAACGGCACGACCGTCCCAACGATCTCGCTCGTGCCGTCGTCCTAACGGACGGTTATCGGCAGTGCCTGGGAGACCGCGTCGCCCCGCGTGTTGTAGGCGACGATCTCGAGCGTGTACGTCCGGTGCCGTAAAAAGAACGGCAGCCGCGGAACGGTGACCGTAATCGTGAACTCTCCCGGCCCGATCTTCTCCATCGAGCGCGCGTAGCCGGCGACGCGCACCTCGACGCTTGCCGTGTTCGAGGACGCGATCACGTGGCCCGTAACGGTTTGGCCGCCAACGCCCACGCTGCTCGGAAGATAGACGTCGATAATGCGCGGCGACGCGTCGGGCAGCACGAACCGCACCGGCGATAGCGTCGCGAACGCCAAAACTCGCGGCTTGGGTGGCGGGAGATCCAGGCGCCGCGCGAACGGGCGGAAGACGAACGGCGTCGGCGCGGCCGACGGAACCGGGCGCAGCAGCGGTGGCGGCGCCGGCGGAATCGTGGCCATGACGACGACGTGCGGCGCGTGCGTCGGCGTGGCGCTCGGCAGCGGCGCGTGCGTCGGCGTGACGCTCGGCAGCCGCGCGACGGCGAGCCGGAGCGGCGTTGCGGTCGCAATCGGATAGGCGATGCTGGGCGCACGACGCGCAGCGCCGTGCGCGCACGCGGCGAGGAGCGTTGACGCGACGAGCAGTGCGGCAAACGCACGTGACATGCGGCGATCTTCTCGCGCTCGCGTGCGGGTTCCGCTTCCTTCGCGTCGAAATCGCCCGGCGATGGAGAATCGCCCCCAGCTGAGCGTCGTCGTTCCGCTCTACAACGAAGAGGGGAACGTCGCGCCGCTCTTCGAGCGCGTCGAGGCGATCGTGACGCGCTTGCCGCAATCGCCGTCGTACGAAATCGTCGCCGTGAACGACGGCAGCACCGACGCGACGCTCGAACGCATCCGCGACGAGCTGCGGCGGCGCAGCGGCGTCGTGCTTGTGAATCTCTCGCGCAACTTCGGCCATCAGCTCGCCGCGACCGCCGGCATGGATACGGCGACCGGCGACGCGGTGATTCTCATGGACGGCGACCTCCAGGATCCACCCGAGCTGATCGACGCCTTCGTCGCGAAGTGGCGCGAGGGCTACGACGTCGTCTATGCGATCCGGCGCTCGCGCAAAGGGGAGAGCCTCTTCAAGGTCCTGACGGCGCGGCTCTTCTACCGTATCGTGCGGCGCATGACGAAGGTCGACATCCCCGTCGACGCGGGGGATTTTCGTCTGATGAGCCGGCGCGTCGTGGACGCGCTGCGCGGCTTTCGCGAGCGTCATCGCTTCTTGCGCGGCATGGTCAGCTGGGTTGGTTACCGGCAGATCGGCGTGCCGTACGACCGCGACGAGCGCCACTCCGGAACGACAAAGTATCCGCTCGCGACGATGCTGCGCTTCGCGGTCGACGGCATCACGTCGTTTTCCGACGCACCGTTGCGGCTCACGTCGTATCTGGGCTTCTGCTCGAGCGTCGTCGCGTTCGTGTACGCGATTTACATCATCGTCTCCAAGCTGCTCAACATCAACCCGCTCGGATACACGCCCGGCTGGGCCTCGACGATCGTCGCCGTCCTCTTCCTCGGCGGCGTGCAGCTCATCGGCATCGGCATTCTCGGCGAGTACCTCGGGCGCGTCTACGACGAGGTGAAGGGCCGCCCGATCTATCTCATCAGCGACATCGAACGCTCGAATCAACCGTAGCGCCTCTCATCGCGAGCGCGCAGTTGTCATCCTGATCCTTCGACTGCCGCGCTGGCGCGCGGCGCTCAGGACTAAAGGCGCTAAGGTGTCATCCTGACCCTTCGACTGCCGCGCTGGCGCGCGGCGCTCAGGACTAAAGGCGCTACGGTGTCATCCTGATCCTTCGACTGCCGCGCTGGCGCGCGGCGCTCAGGACTAAAGGCGCTTTGGTGGTCAAGATAAGATGACGGCGTCACGAATTCACAGCCGGTCGAGAAACTCTTGAAACCTAGGGCGATGATCAGCGCCTAAGCCACTTTCACGTTCCGTCCACGCGGATAAAGCGGGAATATCGATTTTCAGTGGGTTGGCTCGAGCGACGCCAACAGCGGCATTAAGCGCAGTGTAGTCGCTCCAATAGTAGAAGTGTGCCAAACGATCTCGCACGCAATCCGTCGGGGTCAGAATGCGAAGACAGATGTCCCCGCGCTCAATAACCGCGGTATCCTGGATGTACTCCCCGCCAACAGCTAAGGGACCTTTAGGGAAGTCGACTGTGAATGTACTCTGCGGATGTTCGAACATCCCTGCAGTGGCCGAGGGCATGAAGCCGATTTCGGCGAGAGCCTTCTGTAACTGTTCGCGCTTGGGAAAATTGACGAGGACGAAGTCGGCGTCCATCGACGCATAGACGTCTGGAGCGTAGATAGTGGCAGCACTGCCGCCCGTCAGTACGCCCTGGATCGAGAATCGGTCGAGTGCTGCAGCCACTCCAAAGCAGACGTCTTCCAGCGTCGAGTCCTTATCGATCATCGCATCTTGCTACGCCTTCGGGGTCGCCTTCGAATCGATTCCCGAATCTCGTTGTATCGCGGATAACCTTCAGCTATGCGCAACAGAAATGCCTTTAGCTCCTTAACTGCGGGATACGCTGGATTGAGGGTGACGCCTCGAACGACGAGCTGGCGACTAGCAATAAGGCCTTCATTTTCGAGGAGATCCAAGGTCCGCTGCACAGACGAGATACTCGCGCTGGCGTATCTCGATAGTTCACCCGGATAGGTTTCATCGAGCACCGCGATAAGCAGCAATAGCCTTGTGCGCATCTCGGTGCCGAAGATCGACGGCGCCGGTGGCGGCTCGTAGTCCTCTGGCATAGGGGGGAAAGCGAAAGGCATAAAGTACTCTTGGCGGTATGATACTGTATACACGTACATATAGTCAACTATACTGAGATGTATAGTAATCCGCAATTCAATCGTGCCTGAGCGTTCAGGCGGGCCACTAGACCTCACCGTTCCTAGCAAAGGTAAACGGAGTCGAAGGACACCTGGGAGCCATCCTTCGACAGGCTCAGGATGACAAAACCAGGCTCAGGATGACAAAACCAGGCTCAGGATGACAGAAGCAAGCTCAGGATGACACGGTTGCGTAGATCAGCGGGCGGGGTTCCGGCTTCTCTTCTGTTATGGAGAAGAGCGGTACAAGCGTAGCTGCATCGGCTGCGGTTCCGTAGCCGCGCGCG
>DAHXOK010000066.1:9448-9748 GCA_027364935.1 Vulcanimicrobiota bacterium
GCCTCGACCAGCGCGACGAGCTTCTCGTACGCGGCGCCGGAATCGAGCGCGCGCGCCGCGGCGCCGGAATCGAGCGCGCGCGCCGCGGCGCTCTGCGGTTCGGCGACGCCTGCAACCGCAAGCATCTCGCTCGCGACGCGCAACACCGCCTCGCGAACGCGCGCGTCAGAGATCTCCCCCCGAAGCAGATCTCGCGCTTCGATCGCCTCGATGCCCGTTCCGACCGAGCGCCCGAGCGGCTCGTTCATATCGGTCACGAGCGCGCGCGCCGCATGCCCGAAACGCGCGGCAACGCAGACG
>DAHXOK010000067.1 GCA_027364935.1 Vulcanimicrobiota bacterium
GCCGAAGAAGTTCTCGCCGCCGCCGCGGCCGTAGAGGCCGGCTCCGAACATCCGCTCGCCGAAGCGATATTAAAAAAGGCCGGCGATGAAAAAAAGGCGGCGGCGAACGATTTCAAGGCGATCGAAGGTATGGGCGCACAGGCGATGATCGACGGCCGTGCGGTGTTCGTCGGCAGTCCCAAGCTGATGGAAACCGAAAAGATCGACCTCAAAGAACTCGCAAGCGACGTCGATCAACTGCAGGGGGCGGGCAGAACGGTCGTCTGCGTCGCATCCGACGGCACGCTCCTTGGCTTGATTGCCATCGCCGACGCCGCTCGTCCGACTGCGGCTGCTGCGATTCGCGTTCTTCGAGAGCGTAAAATCACCGTCGCAATGCTCACCGGCGACAACCAGAGCACCGCTAACCGTATCGCCAAGGAACTCGGCGTCGATCTCGTCTTTGCGGACGTCTTGCCCGCGCAGAAGGTCGAGAAGATCAAGGGCCTCCAGAAGGACGGTCACAAGGTCGGGATGGTCGGCGATGGCGTGAACGACGCCCCCGCGCTCACGCAAGCGGAAGTAGGCTTCGCCATCGGAGCGGGAACGGACGTCGCGATCGAGAGTGCCGACGTCGTGCTGATGAAGAGCGATCCGTTTGACGTCGTCCGTGCGGTGGACATCTCGCGCGCGACCTTACGGAAGATGCACGAGAATCTCTGGTGGGCCGTCGGATACAACGTGATCGCCTTCCCGCTCGCGGCCGGCGTGTTCTACCCGTTCGTGCTCAATCCGGCGATCGCCGCGCTTTCGATGTCGGGTAGCTCGGCGCTCGTCGCGGTCAACGCGTTGATGCTTAAACGCCTCCGCCTTAAGGCACCCGAGGAGGCCGCGAGCGCCTCCCCAAGTAAGTGAATCACGCGGTCCCAGTCGGGCGACCGCGTCGACGCAAGATGGGGGAGCAATGATTCCGCGTCATTATGTGTGGCTGGCGTGGTCAGTCGTACTACTCGTGCTTTGGGCGATCATCTTCGTCTGCGTCCAGAGCGCTCGCGAGAAAATGTGGAAGATCAGCCTCCTGACCATGCCCTTCGGTCTCACAGAGCCGCTCTTTGTGCCACGATATTGGGATCCGCCGAGTCTCTTCGACCTCGCCCGACGGACCGGATTCGACATCGAAAGCCTGATCTTTTGCTTTGCGCTGGCGGGCATCTGCGCGGTGCTCTACGATCTGGCGTCCCGCCGCAGCTCCGTGCGCCTGGGCGAATCGCAAAGACATTCGCGCTCGCACCAACTTCACGTTCTCGCGCTCGCCAGTCCCCTCATCATATTTCCCGCGATCGCGTGGCTGCCGTGGAACCCGATCTATCCTGCCATCGTCGCAACACTGGGCGGAGCGTTTGCGACGAGTCTCTGCCGCCCGGATCTGAAGGCGCGCATGTGGATCGGCGGCGTGCTCTTCCTCGCCTTCTATGCCATCTCGCTCCAGTTGCTGCGCGCGTTCTCACCTGGATACATCGAAAGCGTCTGGAATCTCCGAGCGCTCAGCGGTATCAACGTCGTAGGCATGCCGATCGAAGAGCTACTCTTCGCGATCGCGTTCGGCGTCTACTGGGCCGGATTGTACGAGCACTTGACCTGGCGCGCAGAAGCAAGCATGCACATCGAGCGTGCGGCCAGCGCACCCGCGAAGACCTGAATCCCATGCCGTCGCTCGACGATCGGGCCACGCGACCAACAGTCGCTCTGCTCATGCTCGCGTTGTTCACGAGCGCGCTGGCCTTCAGCGCGGTCCTTCCGGTCTTACCGCTGATGCTTCAACGTTCAGGTCTTTCGGCGGGCGCGGTGACATGGAACACGGGTATGCTGACGGGAATCTACATGCTCGCCGTGTTTCTCTTCGCTCCCCTTTGGGGGCGAGTGTCCGATCGATTCGGCCGTCGTCCGGTTCTCATATTCGGTCTGGTCGGAACGGCGATCGCACTGCTGGGCTTCGCTGTGTTTCGCACGCTAGACATTGCCTATGTCGCGCGAGGGCTCACTGGGCTGTTCGTTGCTGCCGTGATTCCAGTCGCGACCGCGGCGGTCGGGGACATTAGCACCGGCACTTCGCGCGCACACCGATTCGCACTGCTCACCTCTGCGTCACTTCTAGGATTCCTCGTGGGCCCCGCCCTCAGCGGCTGGCTCACGGGAAATCCTTGGTTCGGCCATGACGCGAGGGGCGACGCCAGCGCGTACGTGCCGGTTCTCGTCGCAGCCGCAGTGAGCGGCCTTACGGCCGTCTCCGTCTTCGTGTGGTTGCCGGCTTGCCGCGCCTCGTCCGCCGACGTCGGCTGCGACAAGGAAACCCGCATGTCGTTCGCACAGAGGACTGCGCCTGCGTTACTCGTCCTCATCGTCATGTTCGCACTGGCCTCGTTTGAAGTGGCGATCACGTTGCGCGGCCAGCAACGACTTGGGTGGACTCCTGGACAAATTGGTTTCTTGTTCGCCGAGTGCAGCGTTGTCATGATCGTCATCCAAGGGTTCCTGTTCTCGGCACTGATCAAGCACGTGCCAGGCATTTGGCTCTTGGCGCCGGGACTCGGCGCGATGGTGCTCGGCCTCATGCTCATGCCGGTCACGGCAAACTTCGACCAGATATTGCTGCTCGTCGTTCTCACCTCCGCGGGGGCGAGCGTCGTTGCGCCGATGATCACCTATTGGGCATCGATCGGTGCCGGCTTGGCGCAAGGCGCAGCGTTGGGCACGCAGACGGCGGCCTCAAGTCTCGGTCAAGCACTGGGATCGGCAGCCGTCGCCACGACGTTCAGCATCTCGCCGGCCGCACCGTTTTGGCTCGCAGCCGCGCTCCTTCTCGTCGGCGCGGGACTGTTAGCGACGAGCGGCGCGCGTGGGGTGGTGACGCGGGACTCCTCCCTGTAATGGCCCGCTCCGTTCGTGCGTCGAATGCGGGTGCAGGGAGCGATTTCAGTTCTGCGCGAGATTGAAGAATTGAATAGGTCAAGAAGACCTGCAGATTTTGTCCTACGAGGAGAAAGAGCCATGCAAGTTATCGATCCTGTTTGCGGTATGCAAATCGAAAGCACCACGGCCACGGCGACGGAGGGCGCCGGGGACCAAAGACTTTATTTCTGTTCCGCTTCTTGTCGCGACAAGTTTCGAGCAAATCCCGACCGATATGTGAAGCCGAAATAAATGATCGCCGGCGTGTTTTCTCGGGCCCATCATAGACGCCCGGAAAGCGAGTCAACTTGGCAATGGCAGAGGGCGGTCTATGTAATGAACCCGCCTCGGCTGGCGATTCCGCTTGGGCTGGTGTTGGTTTCCTGAGGTCGAAGTGAACCCTCAGCGAAGCGGCTGGGCGAAGACGTCGGGCGCCGGGCTGTAATGAAGTATTCTCCATGCGCTTCTAGGCCGCGGGGGATCTCATTTCATGAAGAATGCCAACCGTCTCGGTAGCACGCTTGGGCTGACGTTCGGTGCTCTCTACGTCCTGTGCTCCCTTTTCTTCGGCCGGCCGCAAGGCTACGCGTCGTTGACGGTGGGCTATGTGGCCAGCGCGCTATACACCATCATCCTCGACGCAATGTCGGGGACGACCAAGGTAAGTTGACGCCGTGCGGTCCGGTCCGTCGCTCGGATGCGACTCTTCGCCGACGCTTCATAAGGCCTTCACTTGTACATACTACATGTGGTCGTATGAACAGCCTGCGCGAATACGAGCAGGCCGTCGTCTTCACGCTCGGTCTTTCTCCCACATGCGTAGCCCCGCTCCCATCACGCTGGTTCCCTCATACAGCCTGCGCTATTTGCAGACGCTGGCGGAACTTGGCGGCGAACACAACTCAACCGTCGTGGTCCTGACGCCACTCGATACCGTCAAACCATTCTTGGATATCCTCAATAAATATGCAGTGCCGCCGCCCACCAACGGAACTACAGTACCGACTCCACTAAAACTACTAAAGGAAGAGGTTCTAAAATGATTGCGAGTTCAGATGCGGACCTCGTCCAGGCATTCACGGCTGCCTTTACCACCGACGACGTCGAAAGTTTTTACGAGCTGATTGATCCCGATGCCGAGTGGACAATCATGGGCACTGGTGAGACGTTCCGCAGCCTTGAGAAAATCAAGCAGCTGGCGACGCTCTGTCGTGACACGGGACCACGCCGATGGTCTTGGCATTAATGCGATTCGGCCGGAATTGCTCAACCGCATCGACGACACGATCGCCTTCGAGGAACTAGGGGCGGCGCAGATCGAGGCGATCGTGACCATTCACGTCGATGCGCTTGCCGCGCGGCTCGGGGCCCGCGATGTGAAGCTCCGGCTTACCGACGACGCCAAGGCGTTCTTGGCGCAGGAAGCCATGGCCGCAGGCAGCGGGGCGCGCTTCGTGCAGCGCATCGTTTCGAGGCACGTCTCGACCCCGCTCTCAACCGCACTGCTCAAGGGCGAGCTGATCGCAGGTGGAACGGCCGATGTCACACGCTCGAACGGGGCGCTCGTTGTACGAGCGTAAACGGAGGAGAACGCGCACATGTTTGGATCAATGACGGTCTCGTGAATCGCTACGCCATTGCACCGCTCGCGCTGGTGGCGATCATGGCGCTTGCCCTGCTTGCGCTGGCGTTCGTTCCTACCGCGCCCATCGCGCACGCGAGCGCAAACACTCTCGCCTATTGGGTATTCTACGGGCACAGCTAGCTCGTGCCGCCGCATTAGGCGCTCCTTTCATCGGCTTCTTGCTCGTCGAGATTGTCGGAAAAGTGTACCAAAACGTGAGCGTTGACAGCGGATTTCTGCACCGCCGTGACGCGCGCATCAAAAAAACTCACGACTTCCTCGTCGGTTGCACCGCTCGCAATGAGGGCATCAAACGAGTCTTTCGTTATTGCCGTTTTTTGAAGGAAGGCGAGACTCATCTCGCAGTAGCCGACGTAGTCACCGATCGTTCCGGCGTGCATGGCACGAATCTTGTCAGTCATTCGGCCTAAGAACGCATACCCGCCGAGTAATTCGCGTCCGCGTCGGGGTGGATGAAGACGAAGATCGGGCGCTTTAATCATGATAGTAATCCTTTGGGGCTCGATAAGACGTGATCGGGATCGCGCGCGAGGCCCTAACACGATGAGGCCCGTTCCTGCCGCGTGCTCGTGGCCAACTGCTCACGGTGCCCGCGTTCGATTAGTGGAGTTGGGTGAATACATATAAGGAAATATCGTGGAGGTCACGTTGAGACATTTTCCATCGCGGCATCACCGGATTCAGTTTTTCACCGTTTTCGTCCAATCCAGTCGAAATTGCCCGCTCCAAAAGCGCGACTGTCCAAGGCGTCATTTTCCCCTTCATCGCGCCCATAGGGGCCATCTGGTCTAGCATATGCGCGTGGGGGCCAATATTCGCACTTACTGCTCCGTCCGCAAGCTGCACGCCGCCGGCGCCGTCGGGATTGTGGCACACTGCACAGCTCTGGTAATACCGCGACGGCGTAGCCGTCCTGATGCGTTCCCCGCTCATGTCCTTACCGATAAAAAATATCGATCGTCCGTTTGCAATCGCTGCTGCATCGGCGATCGTGGATGTCGGCGTCGGCATAGACATCGGCGTTGCGTTCGGGACGGTGCCGGGCGGGAAGCGATCGCGATACCACGGGCCGGCCCAAAGCACTTGATAGCTCATCATAGGGGTCTTGCCGAGGCTTGCAACATTCTCGACCGTCAAAACGATGTTCGGCCTTAGATTGAATGCCGCATCGGTCACATAGTTAACCGTCGAGCTGCCGAGCCCGTCGTTGGTATGTTCGTACCGCAGATCGACATGCATCCAGGACAGCGGACTGTAGATCGTTTCGAGGGAAACTCCATGGCTGCTTGCCGAAGGCGATGCGCCATCGTTAGGATTGTTGTCCCGACCCGCGATCCCCATCGCCATCAGTTCGTATCGATCACCGCTATAGGATACAAGCGCGGCCTCACGTGCGTAGCGATCTTTCGCACCGGATGGAAGGGGATACGAACCGGTGAGCCCGGCGATGCCGCCCGACCATCGCGCTTCGGGAGACAGATACTGGACCGAACCAGTCCAGGCCACACCCTCACCCGCAGTGTGAAAAGCTCGCTCGATCGGTCCGGAGCCGCCTACATATGACACGTTGCCAATCAGTCCACTACGGCCAACCTGCGTGTACGAAGCTCCCCAGCGGTTGTCTGCAAGCGTGGAACCATTTAATCCAACCTGCAGGCGGGCGGGACCGTAGCCGGAGAGCGAAAGCGATTGGCTCGTCCATGGCGCGAAGATCGGGGTTGGAAACTTTCCGATCTGCAGGCTGCCATTTCCATGGGAAAAGCCGTTATAAGCGGCCCACAACTGATCGATTGAATCCGCAGGAAAACCGCCGCTCGCAACCGGGATCGATGCAAAATACGAAACTTTGGGCCCGATGAAACCACCGGATAGGAACTGCACGAGCCCGCTATAGATGCCCGGAAGCATCGGGACGGGGGGATTCGATGCATTGGCGGTCACTTCCAACGCTACGGGCAGACTGCGATTTTGCATCATTTGCAGATGCTTGTTGAAACCTCTGGAAAAATTGACCATTAAGACGTACCGGCCATAACTATTGAGATGAGGCACCGCCGTGTGGCAGAGGCCGCAGGCTACGCCGCCTTGCCCGTTGGCAAACACGGGAATCGCCAGCGCGGGTCGTGTGCCGACCAACCAGTCCGATACAATGAAAACCAAAGCGAGCGTCGCCGTCCCAACCAAATTTTTCAAAGAATCTCTGCCTCACTGCTCCGAGCGCATGACGTAACGGATCGCGCGCTAACGCTCCCTCGCCTGCAGTAGAGATCATTCCCCCATCCCCACCATTGGAAACTCAGGCTTTCGAGCGGTCAGGCCGCTTCAACCGGAGGTTTAAAATTAAGCCCTTCAACATTTTCACCAATGCCGAGCGAACGAGGCTTTGCTGGGAGTACGTGCACACCGCGGTAGTCACCGACAAGTGGCCCTCATCAACCCACAGGCCGGCGCCGGGCACAAAGATCGACATGCCCATCCTCCTCAGCTGCGAGATCCGCGACGACAAGATCACCAAGGTCAGGGAGTATCTCGATATGTGGTCGATCGTCGATCCTGACGTACCGCACCATCTCTACTCCTAGTACAGACAGAGCTTCTTGAAGGATGATTGAAATGACGGCTCCGACTCCCACCTCTGCCTTTCCGGTCTTTCACGCCCTGTTCGAGTCCGGTAGGGCCAACGATTTCGAGGCCATGGCAGACACGATCGCCGACGACTGTGAATGGGTGCTTATGCCAAACATGCAGACCTTCAAAGGCAAAGCAGCATGCGTTGAGTTTTGCACGAAAGGCAAACTCGCCTCAGACATCGGAGATTCTCTACGATGTTGCAACCCCGGAGCGGGGTGTTTTTGAATACATGAATCGTGGGACCATCGCAAAGGGTCTAAGCGCCTTAGCCGCCATCGACAGCGATTTTAAGCTTGCCGAAGACCCTACGACGCTGATCGGACGAGACTACTCCGTTGCTGCCTCTTCATTTATCGAATCAATCCCGCGGGAAAGATTCATATGGTCTCAAATGACGGCCGAAGAAACGGTAAACGCCTATTGGCTCGCCTGGACGGAGCACGACCGCGACGGTCTGCTCCGCCTGCTTGCGCGGGACTTTGTCTATCGAAGTTCCCTTAGCAACCGCCGCCCCGCTAGTAAAAGATATGATTGCGAAGGGATAGCATGTTTGATAAAGCCCTTCCAAATCTGCGCGAAGAGGTCGTCAGCATTGTGGCCGAAGGCGATCGCGTGGCGTGTGAAGTCGTAGAGACCGCGACTTTTACGGGTCCGATGGAATTGCCAACCGGAGCGATTAAGCCCACGAATCGCGGTTGCTGCGAGACCCTCTCCTATTGGGAATCCGGTGGTTTTTCGATCGACGTTCGCAACGAAGACGTTATGGCGCCGATAAAGAAACGCTTCGGCATCTCGGCTTCTTTGGAGTCGTGCTACACGGCCGTGATCGACGGATATGTCATCGAAGGTCACGTGCCACGGGAGGCGATATCCAGCGGCTGCTGACCTCGCGATTGAAGACGCACGGCACGCGTTGGCCGGGGTGCCTGGCAGTTCGCCTGGTATGGACGGCCCGAAAAACTCGAAATTTCTGCACATCGTGCAGTTGGAAGAGCCGAACAAGGTCTTCATCATGTTCTAAGGAGGCCCCTCGAATAAGCATGCGAGCAGTGTGGGTGGTAGTCGGAGAACATCGGGATACCGGGGTGGGGTGTGATATGATGGGCAGCAAACCGAAAAGACTCGTAGCCCGTGGGAAGATCTCCAGTCTCGACATCGGGCGGAAGGCCGACGTGATCAACCGTCTTAAGACCGTGCGCGGCGTGACCGATGGGACTAAAAAGGACGTCTATTGCGTCGACGTGCTTAAGCAGATCCGGCGACGCGGGCGAGTCTCGATCGCGTCGCACGCATTATGCTCGAAAACCACTTCGCGCATTGCTTCGTCGACGCGATCAGGAAGGGAGATTCTGACGCGGCGGTCGCCGAGCTGATGGAAAGACTGAACTTTCATCGGGAACCCGTCTGATGGCACCCACGCTCGCCCCCGACATCGACCCGGTCTGCGGAATGGAGGTCGACGCGGCGACCTCCGAACACCACGTAGACTGGAACGGCGTCATTATCCACTTCTGCAGCAACGGATGCCGTGCGAAGTTTGCCGCGGACCCGGAGCGCTATTCCGGTGATGAGCAAACCGTTGAGGTTCCAGCGCCTCGCGCAGGCGCGATTTACACCTGTCCGATGCATCCCGAAATTCGCCGCGACGCTCCCGGCAGCTGTCCAATTTGTGGCATGGCGCTCGAGCCGCTCGTCGCGACGGCGGACCAAGGTCCGAATCACGAGCTGATCGACATGACCCGGCGCCTCTGGATCGGCGCGGCCCTAACGGCTCCGGTTCTTGTGCTCGAGATGGGCGGGCACGTGCTGGCGCTGGGTTTGTACCGGGTGGTCACGACGTGGCTCGAGTTCGTGCTGTCGACGCCGATCGTGCTGTGGGCGGGCTGGCCGTTCTTCGAGCGCGCGTGGGCTTCAGTTGTCAACAGCAGTCTCAACATGTTCAGCCTGATTGCGCTCGGCACCGGGGCCGCGTATCTCTACAGCGTGGTTGCGACGATCGCGCCTGGCGTCTTCCCGGCCGGCTTTCGCGGCATGGATGGCGCCGTCGCCGTATACTTCGAGGCTGCCGCCGTCATCACGGTGTTGGTGCTGCTCGGGCAGGTCCTCGAACTGCGAGCGCGCGAGCAGACGGGCGGCGCGATCCGGGCCCTGCTCAAATTGGCTCCAAAGACAGCGCGCCGATTTAGATATGACGGCCAGG
>DAHXOK010000068.1 GCA_027364935.1 Vulcanimicrobiota bacterium
CGACGCGTTCGGCATCGTCCCGCTCCTTCCGCACACGCTTTTCTCGCGGCCGATCATCGTGCCGGCTGCGTCGCGGATCGAGATTCGTTGCGACGTCGAGCCGGCGCACGCGCATCTGGAGTGCGACGGCGCCGCGGTCGCGGAGATCGAGCCGGGCGAGACCGTCGTCGTGCGGCGACACCCCAAGCCCGTGCTCTTCGCGCGCACGGCACCGCTGCGCTTCTTCGAGCGATTAGAAGAGAAGCTACGGTGGGGCGTCTCGATCAAAGACCGCCTGCGCTAACGTGCTGAAACGCCTGAGCGTCGAGAACTACGGCCTGATCGAGCGAGCCGACGTGGCGTTCTCGGAGGGCGCCACGATCTTCACCGGAGAGACCGGATCGGGAAAGACGATGCTCGTCGGCGCGCTCTCGTTCGCACTCGGCGCGCGAGCCGATCTTGCGATGGTGCGCGCGGGCGCGGCGAGGGCGACGGTCGAGCTCGTCTTCGAGCCGGATCCGGCGCTCCTGCAACGCCTGAACGACGACGGCTTTGCGCTGGAAGCCGGTGAAGAGGCTGCGATCCTGCGCGAACTGACGCCGGCCGGCAAGTCGAACCTGCGCCTGTGCGGACGCTCGGCGACGGCGAGCTACGTGCGCGAGCTCGCGCCGGCGGTTGCCGAGATCGTCGGCCAGCACGAAGCCCAGCGCTTGCTCGTTGCGGCGTATCACCTCGAGATGGTGGATCGGTTTGCCGGCGACGAGGCACTCGATGCGCGGTCGCAAACTGCGAACGCCTACGTGCGGGCGAGCGAGTTGCGCGACGCGCTCGCGCAATCGGAGGCAAACGAGCGGAACGCCCTGCAGCGTTCGGACGACGCGCGCCACGCCCGTGAGGAGATCGCGGCGGCGGCGCCCGAGCTGGGCGAAGACGAACGTCTCACCGCGCGTCGGCGGTACCTCGACAACGTCGAGCGCATCGCGGTGGCGCTGCGCGGCGCACACGAAGCGCTCGCGGGCGACGAGCGCAGCGCGGTCAGTGCGCTCGGCTCGGCAGGCGCCGCCGTCTCGAGCCTCCACGGCGTCGCACCGGCGCTCGAGCAGATCGGCCAGCAGCTTTGCGCGTTGCAGAGCGAAGCTAATGACCTCGCAGCGACGATTGCGCGCGAGATCGACGCAACCGAATACGATCCGATGGAGCTGGAACGGATCAACGCGCGGCTCGACCTCCTTGACCGGCTCAAACGCAGGTACGGCGGCGCAATCGACGCCGTCTTGGAACACGCGCGCGAAGCGGAGCGCGTCGTCGACGAGCACGAGCGAAAGGACGAGCGCACCGCCGAGATGACGGCTGCGCTCGCAGCCGCCGAACGCGAGCTCGTTGCGAGCGCGGATCGCCTCGGCGCGTTGCGGCGTGCCGCGGCGAAGCGGCTTGCGGAGCGCGTGCGCCGAGAGTTTGCGGACCTCGCGCTCGCGTCGGGAACCTTTGAGGCCGTCGTCGAGCCACTGGACGCGATCGGACGCAGCGGTGCAGAGCGCGTCGAGTTTGCGTTTTCGGCGAACGCCGGCGAGGCCGCGCGGCCGCTTGCCAAGATCGTCTCCGGCGGGGAGCTTTCGCGCGTGTTGCTCGCGCTCGTCGTCGCGCTTGCCGAAGTGCGGGAGCGTACGGCGCTGGTCTTCGACGAGATCGATGCGGGGATCGGCGGCGCCACGGCCGTGGCCGTCGGCGCGCGCATCGGCCGGTTGGCGAAGAGCGGGCAGGTGATTTGCATTACGCATCTCGCGCAACTCGCGACGTGGGCGTCGTGCCACTACGTGTTGGAGAAGCGCGAGCACCGCGGAGCGACGACGATCGGCGTGCGCGAGATCGCGGGCGCGACCGAGCGTGCGAACGAAATCGCGCGCATGCTCTCGGGTGAGCCGCACGATACGGCCCTCCGGCACGCGCGCGAACTTCTCGCGCGAGCGCGATAATCGCAGCCGCAGATCGCTACGTTCATGCGAACGATGGCGCAGCGCCCGCTTTGTCATCCCGAGCGTAGCGAAGCGGCTCTGTCATCCCGAGCGTAGCGAAGCGGCTCTGTCATCCCGAGCGTCGCGAGGCGGCTCTGTCATCCCGAGCGTAGCGAAGCGAAGTCGAGGGATGCATCTTTGCCGCGGGCGTAGCGCTTTAGGCTGTTCCAATCTCCGTCTGCCAGCGCGCGCTTCTTACGATGGCTCCAGCACTTGAGCTTCTTTTCGAAAGCGATCGCTTCATCGACCCACGTGAAGGCGGCGACGTAAACGAGTCGCAGCGGTCGCCTCGAATACGTGTAGGAGCTAGAATCGATGCCGGTTACGTGTTCGCCGAAGCGACGATCCACGTCGTTCGTGACGCCTATGTAGAAGCTTCCGTCGAAGCATCGTAGCATGTAGACGAAATATTCTCTCACGCACGTGACCTACCGCAGAAATGTCGCATCAGCAAGGCGTCGAGCCGTCACTCGTCCCTCGTCCCTCGACTTCGCTTCGCTTCGCTACGCTCGGGATGACAGAGCCGCTTCGCTACGCTCGGGATGACAACGGCTGTCCCTCGACTTCGCTTCGCTACGCTCGGGATGACAGAGCCGCCTCGCGACGCTCGGGATGACAGAGCCGCTTCGCTACGCTCGGGATGACAGAGTCGCTTCGCTACACAGAGCTTTAGGGGATTTGGTGGATCTTGAGCAGGTTGGTGCGGCCGGAGCCGACGGGCATGCCGGTGGTGAAGGCGATGCGATCGCCGCTGCGCACGTAGCCTTCGGCAAGCATTCGGCGCTCGGTGATGGAGAGCAGCGCGTCGAACGTGTCGTATGGCTCGATCAAGAGCGACTGCGTTCCCCATAACAGCGCGAGGCGCCGTGCGACGCGCTCGTTTGGCGTCAATGCGACGATGCGCGCGCGCGGCCGAAAGGCCGCAATGTGGTGCGCCGTATGACCGGTCGTTGTGCCCGTAACGACGAACGGCATCTCCAGCTCGTCGCTCGCGCGGGTTGCAGCCTCTGCGATGGAGCGCGCGATCGAGCGTTCGAGCCCTTCGAGGGAGCGCCGATGCAGCGCGGCGTGGGGATAACTGCGTTCCACCTCTTCGGCGATCTCGGTCATCGTTCGAACGGCCTCGATTGGATACGTGCCGATGGCGGTTTCGCCCGAGAGCATGAGCGCGTCGGTTCCGTCAAGGATTGCGTTCGCGACGTCCGCGGCCTCGGCGCGCGTCGGACGCGAGGAAGCGATCATCGACTCAAGCATCTGCGTGGCCGTGATGACGGGCTTGCCGGCGCGATTGCAGCGCGCGATCAAGTCTTTCTGGATCATCGGCACGGTCTGCAGCGGCATTTCGATACCGAGATCGCCGCGCGCCACCATGATGCCGTCGGCTTCGGCGACGATGGCTTCGATGTCGTCGAGCGCCTCGTGCTTCTCGATCTTCGCAAGGACGGGAACGTCTTTGTTACGCTCGGCGATGAAGGCTTTCACCTTGCGCACGTCTTCCGCGCTGCGCACGAAAGAGATCGCGACGTAATCGACGTCGTGCTCGAGTCCGAACGCGAGATACTCGAGGTCGCGTTCCGTCGGTGCGCGCAGGTTGAGCGATCCGTCGGGATAGTTGATGCCCTGCACGGGCCGCAACTCGCCGCCGAACTCGACCGTCGTCAGCACCTCGGTTGGCGTCTTGTCGACGATGCGCAACGTGATCTGCCCGTCTTGAAGATAGATGCGCTTGCCGACGGTGACGTCCATCGGAAGCTCCGGGTAGGAGACCGAGATGCGCTCGGCGCTGCCCGCAACGCTCTGCGTCGTCAGCGTGAGCTTCGCTCGGCGCACGAGGTGAACGCAGGATGCGTTGCCGGCAAGCGGTCCAGTGCGAATCTTCGGCCCGGGGAGGTCTTGTACGATCGCGACGTACACGCCGAGCTCCGCAGCAATGCGTCGTGCCGCCGTAATGACCGATGCGTGCTCCTGCGGCGTTGCGTGCGAGAAGTTTAGGCGAAAGACGTTCACACCGGAACGTACGAGGGAACGCATAACGTCGGCGTCGCGCGAGGCGGGACCGATCGTTGCAACGATCTTCGTACGCTTGTTCTCCAACGTATTCTGGCGATGCATGTTCCTTGCGCATCCTTCGACAAGCTCAGGATGACACCTCAGGGAACGAGCACGACACCTCAGGGCCTTTCTTCCCTGGCGACGCGTGCGCGTCAACGCCGTTCGGTAGGGACTGCCACCGGGTCGAGGCGTGAAAGATGACAAGAAGGGGCTCTCGCGAAGGAGGGCTTGGATGTATCGGCGCGACCCAAACGACGAGCGCCGCGACGAGCGACTCGCAGGGAGCACCCTGGCGTCGTTCTTGTTGCATCTGCTTGCAGCCGCGTTTCTCGTTTCGATTGCGGCCGCGAGCTCGCAAGAGAGCGCGAGCGAAACGACCCTCGGGGGCCAACTCTTTACGATCTCGCAGCAGCTCCCAGCGGCAGTGCAGCTCACGACGCCGCATCCGGTGCCGCCTCGCCAGAGCGTGCATCGCGTCGTTCCCGCGCAGCTCGCAGCGATGCATCCGTTTCGCAAGCCGCAGCCAGTGTTGCACGAGCTGACGCACGTCGTGCCGTCGGCCTCCCCGAACCCGACGCCGGTTCCGCAGACGACGCCTCAGCCGTTGCCGGTTCCAACGCAAGCCGTTGCGGTCGTCCAGCCGACGGTCGCGCCTTCGCCCAAACCTACTGCCGAGCCGAGCCCGAAACCCGCACCAACCGCTCGGCCCCAGCCGACGGCAAAGCCGGTCCCCACGGCGGCGCCGACGGCGAAGCCGGCTCCGACGGCCCATCCGCTCCCGAGCGTTGCGCCGACACACGCTCCCACGCAGGCGCCTGCCCCAGTGGTAGCAAGAACGACCGCGCCGCAGCCGACCGCTGCTGCGAAGCCACACCCGGCACCCTCACCGGTGGCACGGCCGAATCTGCCACCGAGCAATGCCGCCGGCGTTCCGAGCCCGCATAGGATAGTTGCGCAACACCCCGCAACCGGACGCGCGGCACCCGGGCCGCCGAGCACGAGCCTCGGCCGCGCGCACGTCGCGCCCCGTCCGATCTCCGTCGCGCCCACGCCGTCGCCCGCTCCGACGCAGCGGCCTCGTCCCGCGGCGACGCGCAACCCGTACTCCGGCCTCAACGAGCGTCTGAACGCGCTCATACCGCGCGGTCCGGTGAATCCGCACGAAGGTCACTATGTTGGGACTCTCTCGCTCGCAGGGCGCCTCGTGCCAACGCCGCCTCCGGATGTCCTCGCGCGCACGCGCTACATCTTCGAGGGACCCTTCGGCGGCGGCGACGGGACCTTGAGAATGTGGGTCACGAGCGTCGCGCGTCACGGGCCGGTGCTGCTCTGCTCCGGCTGGATATTGCATTTCCCTAGGACGATCGCACAGGGAACGCTTACCGCGCCAAACGTTCCGGTCGGTCCGGTAAACGGCGCGCAGATCGGCATCTCGCATCCCGTATATAGCGGACTTGCGGCGGGAATGGCGCCGATCGTGGTGGGAATCGGCACGGCGGAGTGCAGCGAGCGCGCGCTCGTTCCGTTCGCGCCTCCCGCGTCGCCGTAAGAACGGTCCCGGTAGCCGGCCGTCCGGCAGTAGTCCCTTTTGAATCCGCCGAGTGGCAGGAATACTTATTTCCGCTCGGTCTAGGGTCAAGCCATGCGAAAGCCGCGCGCACCGGAAGCCGTCGCCTTAGCCGCGATTGTCCTAATCGTGCTGGCGGCGCTATTTGGAGTGTATGTCGACAGCGCCTATCACGTTCTCGACTGCCCCTAGCGGCTTGTGATACGCTCTGGATACGTCTAAGCGGTCTCGCAAGCCCCCACTCGATCCGAACCTAGCGGCCCGATTCACACTCGATCAGGTTACGGGCGAATCAGAGAACGTCGCGCGAGAGAAGAATGCCGCAGCGGTCGAGCTAGGGCGTCGAGGCGGCTTAAAGGGCGGCCACGCGAGGGCGAAAAAACTAACCGCCGCCCAACGGAAAGAGAGCGCGAAAAAAGCCGCTGAGGCGCGATGGGGCTCAAAGTCCAGAAAGCAGTCACCGCGATTCGTCCGATGGTATATTTGAAGCGATTCCTTATCGAGCTTGAACCATGGCTGGGCGGAGCGTTACTCATTACTCTCGTCTTGGGAATTCACCGATCATGGCCGGACGCGGCAAGTATAATCGTTCTCGGCGTTGTTCAGGCGGCCTATAACACTTGGCGCGCCTGGTGGGAGACGCCGATCTTTCCCGTAGAGTAAAATGCAGTAAAGATGTCGGAGGGGGTGGGATTCGGACCCACGGGGAGCGGCGCTTTCAGGATCGCCCCTGTCCGGACCTAAACCGGATGGCTCCGAGGTCAAAGTATATGGAATCCAAGAGACAGACGAGCCCGACCGTAAGTATAGCCCGTTAGTCGTGAAAGAGGTCGAGCGGCAGAATCTCACGATGCGAATGTCGATGCGGCGCTTTACGCGGCTAACCAATGCGTTCTCGAAGAAGGCCCTAACCCTACAGCGCGCAATCGCGTTGAACTTCGCCTACTACAACTTCTGCCGCAAGCACTCGACGATAAAGACGACGCCGGCAATCGCGGCTGGTCTTACGGATCGCATCTGGACGCTCCATGATCTTGCAAACCTGCCGGACCTCATGCGCGGAGAGGCCGCCGCCTAGACTATCAGCGCGGTAGCGGCGTGTAAACTTCTACGCCGCCGTGGCCATTGCAGAGAACTTGTCCTGAGCGGACCAGGCAGGTCTGCCCGGTGATCCGGTCGATCCGCAGGGTCGTGTTTAGCGGTCCCGTGACGTACTCGTACCGGAAGAATAGTTGATAAGCGGCCCCGAGCAAGAGAAGCAGGGCTAGGACCAAAGCAAGGCGCCTCACCCTTTGGACCTTCGACGGCCCCAAAAGGGACCACTACCTGGCCGTCCCCCTGGGGTTGCGGCCCTTCGTACCTTCGTGTATGCTACTAGGCGGTAGGTCAAAAAAGCGTGGGCACGTCCCGCGCTTCGCTGTTCTCAGGGGCCGCTCAAACGGAGACGACGATGAGACAAGAGCTCGAGAGTGCATTCGAGCGCGCGCTGGACGCGATCGCGCACGATGGCGCATTCGCAAAGCTCGAAATTCTTCAGCACACCGCGCAGCCGAAACACGGATCGATCGCGTTCACGGTAACGATCGATCGTCCCGGAGGTGCCGATCTCGTGCTGTGCGAGCGAGTCGCCGCGCGCATCAACGCGGGTCTCGAGGAACTCGACGCTCCGTACGCGCTGCAAGTGGAATCCGCCGGCCTCGACCGGCCGCTGATCAAGCCGGCAGATTACGAACGATTCAAGGGAATGCGCGCGCGAATCGTCACGTCGCTGCTCGTCGACGGTGCGAAGACCCATCGCGGCATTCTGCGCGGTCTACGCGGAGAGAGCGTCCTGCTCGAGACGCGATCGGGCGAGCTTCCGCTACCGATCGCGACGATTAAGTCCGCAAATCTCGAATACGACACGCGCGCCGATCTCCAGCGAGAGAAGAGACAACGGAAAGGTACACATGGTAGAAACGGCAACTAGCGAACGTCTCATCGACGTTCTGCAATCGATTGCGAACGAGCGCAACATCTCGTTCGAGATGCTGCTCGAAGGTCTTGAGGCGGCGCTGCTCACCGCGTACAAGCGCCACTACGGCAGCGAGGCGAACGCCATCGTCATCGTCGACCGGCAGACCGGCGACTACAAAGTCTACCATCGACGCACGGTTGTCGAAGAGGTCACCGATCCGAAGCTCGATATCTCGGTGAAGAGCGCCGGCGCGCCGTACCAGGTCGGCGACTTCTACGACGAGGAGGTCAAGCCCAAAGACTTCGGGCGAATCGCCGCGCAGACTGCCAAGCAAGTCATCGTGCAGCGCATCCGCGAAGCGGAGCGCGACACCGTCTTCAACAAGTACACGCGCAAGCTGAACGATCTCGTCACCGGAACCGTGCAGCGGTACGAACAGCGAAACATGTACGTGCTCCTCGAAGGACGCGACGAAGCGATCCTTCCGATCGGCGAGCAGGTGATGGGCGAGATCTTCCGCATCGGCGACTTCATTCGCGCGTACGTCGTGGACGTACGCAAGTCTCCCAAAGGGCCGCAGGTCGTGCTCTCGCGCGTCGCCGAGGGGCTCGTGCAGCGGTTGCTCGAGCTGGAAGTTCCCGAGCTCGCGAACGGAACCATCGAGATCATGGCGCTCGCCCGTGAGGCGGGCGTGCGCGCCAAGGTCGCAGTGCGCAGCCACCGCGCCGAAGTCGACCCGATCGGCGCGTGCCTCGGGCCGAAGTCGAGCCGCATCGCCAACGTCTCCGATAACTTGCGCGGCGAGAAAATCGATATCATTCCGTGGACGGCGGATTACGCGACCTTCATCATGAACTCGCTCGCGCCCGCGAAGGTGATCGCCGTGGAGCTGTTCGAGGAGGACGGCGTCGCACTCGTCATCGTGCCGGATTATCAGTTGTCGCTTGCGATCGGGCGCGACGGCCAGAACGTGCGGCTCGCTTCGCGGCTCACGGGTTGGCGCCTCGACATCACGAGCGAGACCGAAGCCGATGCAGCGCGCGAGCGGTATCTCGCAGAGCGCGCCTCACCGGCAGCGGAGGCGATCGCCGCGCCGTCCGAGCACGAGGCCGTGCAGGAAGAGCCGTCAGAGGAGGAGGTCGCCGCTGCGGCCGATGCGGATCTCATCCGCAAGCTCGAGGAGTTCCGCCGCGAGCGACTCGGAAGCGAGTAGCCGCGGCCACATTCCCTTCCGCCAATGCGTCGGTTGCCGGCGCCGCTTGCCGCAGGCTAGCCTCGTGCGTTTCGTACGCGAGAGAGAAGGCTGGTGCGCGGAGGCGGCCGGAGCGAGGCACCGGCGGCCAGGGCGGGGCGTCTACCTCTGCTCGCAGGCTTGCGGCGAGCGGTCGGCAAGAAATCGGCGCTACCCGGGGCTTGCATCCTCCGCCGCAGAATACGGGTCCTGGAATGGTTCGAATGATGTATGAACGTCCATGATTAGCGCGAACGCGCGCGCGAGCGCGTGCTCATGATATAGACGCGGAGCCGAGCCAGGGCGCTGGAAGGCTCTGCGCCTTCCAACGACTTGGGGCCTTCGATGTGCACCGCGCATCGAAGTGTGAGACTTGGCTACCGGAAAAGTACGAATCTTCGAGCTCGCCAAAGAGGTCGGGCTCACCTCGAAGGAACTGATCGCGCTCTTCAACGAGCGCTTGGGCGGGGTCTTCGAAGCGAAGAACCAGTTGAGCGTCGTCCCGGATCAGATCGCCGATCTGGTGCGCAGCGTACTGCTCAAGCCGAGTGCGAGCAATGGCGGCGCCGCGAAGA
>DAHXOK010000069.1 GCA_027364935.1 Vulcanimicrobiota bacterium
GATGGAAGAGAAGCAACGCCGAGAGAAGTTCCGTGACCGTAACGACGCCGACGAGCGCCGCGCGCACGCCCGGGTCGACGCTGCCGGGCGTCCTGCCCAGGAGCGAGGCCGCGAGCGCGACCGCCGCCATCGCGACCGCGATGCGGACCGCAATACGCCGCTGCCCCTGCGTGACGGTTGCGCTCGCGAACGTCAGGGACGCAATGCCCTTGAGATGCAAACTGAAAATCACTCCCTATAGCGAGTTTCGGCGCCGGCGCTCTATCCGCCGGCGCATTCTCCGCGGTTAAGTTTGTGTCAAGGGCGCACGTCGCCGCCTCTGAAAGAAGCGATGGAGAATGGTGGAAGCCGCGTGGTCGTGACCATCGACGTTCTCGTCAAGCCGGGCTCGAAGCAACCAGGCATTTCGACGGAGGACGGGGTCGTCATCGTGCGCGTTCGCGAACGTGCCATCGAAGGGGCCGCGAATGCGGCATGCATCCGCGCCCTTTGCGAAGCCTACGGCGTTGCTGCGAGCGCGGTCGAGCTCGTTCACGGGCGGCGCAGCCGTCGCAAGCGCTTCGTCGTTCGAACGCGGTAACCGGCAGCGAAGAGCGCAGGAGGCGAGATGCCCGCGCGTAAGAGGCAGGCCTATGCTATGAGTTGCTGCGTTCGACGACAACGGCCGCTTCGCTCGCACGATGTATACTATTTTCCAGTAAGCGCGGGATGAGCCGGTGCACGATCTACGAGCCGCGCGAGAAGAGGCGTTGCTCGCGTGCGATCTGTTCAACGATCGTCACGAGCGAAATCTAGACGGATTTCTGGCGCACATGCTCGCTGCCTGGCTTCACGTGCTGCGAGCGATTGCCGCGAAGGAGGGCGCAAGCAAAGAGACGGGCGGATGGAGCCTCGTGACGCACTTGCGCCGGTATCTTCCGAACGCAGCGAGCCCCGCGCGTGCGAACCTCGAGTTCTTCATCGCGCTGAACGAACGCATAGCACATCGCTTCAGCCGCAAGCGGCTGCGATTCGTCGAGACGCTGGTTTCAGGAAAGATCAACGCGTTGCTCCTGAACTTCGAAAGGACGCTGGTAGCGGAGTTCGGCGAGCGGGCGTCGCTTGCCGACGCCCTACGCTTCCCCGTCTTTCTTTCGTCGCTCACGACCGAATCGGCGTGCCTTCTGGAGGAGGCGTACGATGGCATGCCGAGCTCGCTCGCGCGCTTCATCGAGTCGTACGAGACGCGCCTCGATCCTTCGGTTCGCGTCAGCGAGGCGTACGATTTTCGCATCTATCTGATGCCGAAGGCGTCGCCTGTGGCTCGCGATCTTCCCGTGGAGTTCGTCGACCTGTCGAAGCTCTCGGCAGAAGAAGCCGAGGCCGTCGAAAATGCTCGCGTCATCATCCGCGATCGCCAGGTCGAAGCAATTAACGTCAACCGTCTGAAGGCGAGCGAAGTCGTCGCGCGCATGCAGGCGGTCTTCCCGGGCTTTTCGATATACCTTCATACGCTCGCGTGGAGACACTACGGAATCCGTCCATCGAGCAGTGCGGCGGATCCCGCGCGGACGGACACCCGATACGCGCTCTACGATCGCGCGCACCGCGACTATCTCTATACGGAGGTGTGGGTCGAGCGTCTAAAGGAGGATCTCGCCGCGGATCCTGAGGCGGTCATCGCTTCGTGGAGGCCCGCTCGTGCCGAACCCCCGACCCCGTAACGCCCTCGTGCAGTACCGACCGTCGTTCTCGTCGCATTCGTGGTCTGGGGAATCGGCGGGTGGCCGATGCGGTTTCGAAGAACCAAAGGCCTATGCTACGGTTGCTTCACGTGCTGCTGACCACAGCTCTATTGAGTGCGGTCGTACCATTGCCCGCATCGGCGGAGCCGCACGATCTGATCGTCGACAACGCAGCGGGCTCGGCCGCAATTTCGTCCGTCAACATCTCTCCGCCGGCGGACGACGAGTGGGGCGATAACTGGCTTGGTGAGAGCGACCTGATCGGCGCCGGTCGCAGCCGCACGTTCTCCATCACGCTGGGCTGTAGCGAAGACATACGCATCACGTTTGTGGATCATGAGGTGCACGAATGGCATGGGTACGACACGTGCCAGAATCCGAGGCTCAGCGTTGCGTCCGCGCCGGTATCCGGGCCGTCCCATAATCTCGTGATTTCCAATGCGAGCTCCGTTGCGATTCGTAGCGTCGAGATCTCGCCGCCGGCAAGCGACAACTGGGGTGAGAACTGGCTCGGCCAGAACGAGGTTATCGCGGCTGGCCAGAGCCACACCTTTGCGATGACGCTCGGTTGCACGGAGGACGTTCGCGTAACGTTCGCTTCGCATCGGCAGCAAGAATGGTCCGGCTACGACAGCTGTCAACAGCCGACGCTCAGCGTCGTACTGCCTGCAGCGTCGGCTCCGCCGCATAATCTCACCGTTTCCAACGCGGCGTCGGGCGCAATCGAGTACGTTCAGATCTCGCCTACGACGGATGAGGACTGGGGCGACGACTGGCTTGGGCCATCGGACGTCATCGAACCGGGCAGCAGCCGCACGTTCTCGATAACGGGAGGCTGCGCCGAGGATATACGCGTGACGTTTATGGACCACCGGCGGCGCGAGTGGCGCAGCTACAATGCGTGCCAACAGCCGAACCTTCACGTCGACGGCGAGACCGCGCAGCCGAGCTAAAAGTTCGTAGCCCCAGCGGGATTCGAACCCGCGTTACCGGGTTGAGAACCCGGCGTCCTAGGCCTCTAGACGATAGGGCCGTGGCTCCCGGGCAAGGCTTCGAACCTCGAGTCTCCTGATTCAGAGTCAGGCGTGTTGCCAATTACACCACCCGGGACGAGAGCGGCTCGTGCTTATACTACACGCCTCTATCGTTCCCTTGCAATCGGCGGGTCGGGCGTCGGGTTGCGATTTCGCCTTGCGATAGTGCGAGCCCCGAAGGTATCGGTTTGGCTATGACAGTTCGGGCACAACATGCGCAGATTTTCGAGTCGATTATCGTTATGTATCCCGTTGACGTGGTCGATCTGGATCGACAACGTTCTGCCTTGCCACTCCGTAAAGCCCCACTCGCCGCACCTATCCTGACCAGGCAGCGACGGTGAAATCGAATTTCCCGCAACATTCTCTTACGGTATGACCGCTCGCGTAATAACGACGAGCGGCTTGCCAATCGTATTTCGTTCGCATCTATACGAGCGTAAGCAAGCACCGTGCCAACTGGCGGGCAGGAAAATACGGAAACGCGCGCGACTTCCTATTTCCTGTGGCGCAGGTGCAAGCGGTGATTCTGGTGGGCGGTGAGGGAACGCGCCTTCGTCCGCTGACGTACGGGACGCCCAAGCCGATGATCCCCATCGCGGGCGTGCCGTTCCTCGCCCGCACGATGGAGCGCCTTCACGAAGCTGGCATCGACGACGTCATTCTCGCTGCGGGGTACATGCCGTTGGCAATTAGCGAATACTTTGGCGACGGCGCAAGTTTCGGCATGCACGTCACGTATGCGATCGAAGAGACGCCGCTGGGCACCGCGGGCGCGCTGAAGAACGTCGAGGAGTACATCACCGGCCCGTTCTTCGTTTTCAATGGCGACGTCCTCACGAGCCTCGATTTGCGCGCCATGCTCGACGTGCATCGAAAGAAGGGCGGCGCGGGAACGCTGCACCTGATTCAGGTGGCGGATCCGTCGGCATTCGGCTGCGTCGCGCACGACGACGACGGCCGCATTTCGGCGTTCATCGAGAAGCCGGCACCGGGAACGGCACCGTGCAATGACATCAACGCGGGAACGTATCTGCTCGAGCGCGAGGTTCTCGACGCGATTCCAGCCGGACGCCCGGTTTCGATCGAGCGCGAGACGTTTCCGCAGTGTATCGCCGGTGGCAAGCGCCTCTACGCGCACGTCACGAACGATTATTGGATCGATCTCGGACGCCCCGAAAACTATCTCGCCGCGCACCGCGACGTGCTCGCGGGCGTAATGCCGTTGCTCGTCGAGCCGGGAATCACGGGAAGCGGAGCGGCGGAGCTCAGGGACAAGCGGTCGATCGTCGAACCGGTGCACCTCGACGCAGGAACCTCGATCGACCCGACGGCGACCGTCGGTCCCAACGTCGTGCTCGGCCGCAGTTGCTGGGTGGGCGCAGGTGCCGTCGTTCGTGATTCGGTGCTCTGGGACGACGTGCGCGTAGGCCCCCACGCCGCCGTCGACGAGGCGATCCTGGCTTCGGGCGTGCGGATCGGAACGGGGGCGACGATCGGTGCGGGAAGCGTGGTTGGCCACGGATACGTCGTGCCGGACGGCGTCCAGGTGCCTCCGGGAAGCCGGCTGAGCGACCGCTAATTGCCTGGCGGAGCCTTTCCCGCTAGTTAATGGTAGGATTTCCGGGGTAGAATCAAAGTATGCCCGGATCGCTGCAGCCGCTCCGAAACGCCGGCGTACCAGGTGTTCTTTTTCTGGGGTCCTACCCGCCGCGCGAATGTGGAATTGCCACGTTCACGCGCGATATGGTCGAGGCTTTCGACCGGCAGTTCGGCACGCGAAGCCAGGTCGTCGCCATCGACGAACCCGGCGGCGACGTACGCCGCTACGGTCCGGAGGTCGTCGCACGCATCAGCCAGGCGGACCGCTGCAGCCACGTTCGCGCTGCAGACTTCATTAACTCGCATGGCGCGCAGCTCCTGAACATCCAGCACGAGTACGGCCTATTCGGGGGTGAGCGCGGCGAGTGGCTCGTCGATCTGCTCTGCGCACTCACCAAGCCTTCGGTGTTGACGCTCCATACGGTGCTGCCCGAGCCGGACGAGGAAATGCTCGACGTCACGCGCCGGCTCTGCCGCTACGCCTCGAGGGTCGTGGCGCTCTCCGAAACGGGTCGCGAGCTTCTCGAGCGTGTCTATCGCATCGATCCGGCGAAGCTGCGTCTCATCCATCACGGCGTTCCCGACGTGCCGTTCCAGGGGACGCAACCCGCGAAGGCCTCGTTCGGCATCGGCGAACGGTCGGTGATCTCGACCTTTGGGCTCATCAATCGCGGTAAGGGTCTCGAGTACGCGATCGAAGCGATGCGCGCGGTCGTCGCGCGCCATCCCGAGACGCTGTATCTTATCCTCGGCGAGACGCACCCCGTCGTGCGTCGTTACGAGGGCGAATCGTATCGCGAGTCGCTGCAAGCGATGGTCCATGGCTGTGGACTGCAATACAACGTGCAACTTGTCGACAAGTATCTCGACTACGACGAGATCATCAGCTATCTCGGCGCAACCGACATCTATTTGACGCCCTACTTGAATCCGACGCAGATCGTGAGCGGCACGCTTGCGTATGCCGTCGGCTGCGGCAAGGCGATCGTCTCGACGCCGTACCTGTACGCGCAAGAGCTGCTGGCATATGGCCGCGGCTTCGTCGTGCCCTTCAAAGACGCCGGCGCCATTGCGGCGCGGGTCGTCGAGTTGCTCGACGACCCGTCGCTGCGGCGCGCTACCGAACGGCGCGCATATCGTTTCGGCCGGCAGATGACGTGGCCGCACGTTGCGGAGGCATACGGACGGTTGTTCGCTGAGTTGCTTCCGGCCGCGCCGATCGAGCTCGTGGGAACCGCCTAGTGGCCCAGCGGGTACCCCCGCTTGACTATCTCGCCATTTTGAGCGATGACGTCGGCGTCATTCAGCACGCGCACGAGAACGTTCCGAATCGTTCGACCGGCTATTGCACGGACGACGTGGCGCGCGCGCTCATGGTCGCGGTGGCACGTCTGCGCATCGATGCCGGGGACGAGCGAGCGCGAGCGCTCGGCTCGACGTATCTCGCGTTCCTCGTCGACGCGCAGCGCGAGGACGGACGCTTTCACAACTTCATGAGCTACGACCGGCGCTGGCTCGACGAGCTCGGAACGCAGGACAGTAACGGACGAGCGCTCCGGGGCCTGGGCTACGCGCTGCGTTACGCGCCCGACGCGCGCTGGCGTAGAGTCGCGCAGCGGGCGTTTCGGCGCGGGCTCGCGTGCGTCGACTGGCTCGTCTATCCTCTCGCCGAGGCATACGCCATGCTAGGCCTCGCGCACGCGCACGAAGCCGGGGCGCATGTGGCCTATGCGGCGGCACTCCGAACGCTCGCGGGGCGTTCGCTCGACCGGCTCGCCGCTGCGAGCGATGCGACATGGACGTGGTTCGGAGACGAGATGACCTACGACGTGGCACGGCTGCCCGAAGCGCTGCTGCGCGCGGGCGCCGTCTTGGGCGAACGGCAGTATACCGAAGGCGGTCTCTTGGCGCTCGCATTCTACGAGTCGATTGCGCTCGAGGGCGGCATCTTCGTGCCGATCGGCAACCGAGGATGGTATCGGCGCGGCGGGGAGCGGGCGCGGTACGACCAGCAACCGCTCGAAGCGGCGGCGATGGTCGATGCGGAACTCGCGGCGCTCGACGCCACCGGCGAAAAGAAGCATCGCGACGCCGCAAGGCTGGCAATGGCGTTGTTCGAGGGCGAAAACTCCGAGGGAATCGTGATGGAGCACGCCGGAGGCTGCTACGACGGCCTCGGCGCGGGCTCTGCGAACCGCAACATGGGAGCGGAATCGACGTTGGCAGCACTCTCTGCAGCGTATGCGCTTGCGGCGCGGCGAAAATCCGACATTGCCGTCGCGCGCTAGGGGATGAAATACCTCGCACTCTGTCGAAGAGAGTGCGAATGATCCTCGAGACCGAAGCTCTCAACGACGTACAAGCCGCCGCGGTTCGGCATACGGACGGCCCGTGCTTGGTGTTCGCCGGTGCGGGCAGCGGGAAGACGCGCGTCATCACGTATCGCATCGCGTATCTTCTGCGAGAGCTCGGCGTCGCTCCGGATCGTATTCTCGCGTTGACGTTTACGAACAAGGCCGCCGGGGAGCTGAAATCGCGTCTCGAGACGATGGTTGGCGGCGAAGCGCGTGGGATTTGGGCTGGAACGTTTCACGCGATGTGCGTGCGCTTGCTGCGACGCGAGGGTCCCCGCATCGGAATTTCGCCGGGCTTCGGGATCATCGACGATACCGACCAGCGCCAGGTTCTCAAAGAGATCGTCGACGATCTCGAGTACGACGATCGCCAGCTCTCTCCCGGCGCGTGCCTGCACGAGATCGGTAATGCGAAGACCGCGATGCTCTCGCCGGAGACGTACCTGGAGAAGCAGACGACGTCGCTCGGCGAGCGATTCGGCGAAGTCTACAAGGAGTATCAGCGGCGGCTTGCCGCGTCCAACAGCCTCGATTTCGACGACCTCATCTTGCGCGCGATCGACGTGCTCGAGGTCGACGAAGCAGTGCGCGAGCGCTATCAGCGCAAGTTCCAGTACATCCTCGTCGACGAATACCAGGACGTGAACTTGCCGCAGTACCGGCTCATCTCGATTCTCGGCGAGCTCCATCGTAACGTCACCGTCGTCGGAGACGACGATCAGTCGATCTATTCGTGGCGCGGCAGCGACCATCGGATGATCCTTCGCTTCGAACAGGACTTCCCAGGAGCGACGGTTTTCAAGCTCGAGCAAAACTACCGCAGCACGCAGCGTATTCTCGACGCGGCGAACGCTTTGGTTGCGAACAATCGCTCGCGCGCGCCGAAGCGACTCTACACCGAGCGCGGCGAGGGCGATCCGATCATCGTCTATCCGGCGGCGACCGAGCGCGACGAAGCACGATACGTCGTCGAGCAGATCAAGAGTGCGGTTCGCGACGGCGCGGCGTATCAAGATTTTCTCGTGCTCTATCGCACGAACGCCCAGTCCCGCGTCTTCGAAGAGGCGATGCTTTCGGACGGTATCCCGTATCGCGTCATCGGCGGCGTCGGCTTCTACGCGCGGTCCGAAATCAAAGACGTCATCGCCTACTTGCGCTACGTGCTCAACGCCGCCGACGCGATCGCGTTCAAGCGCATCGTGAACGTGCCGCGGCGTGGCATCGGTCAGCAGACGCTAGGCGCGCTCGTCCAAGCCGCAAACGGCGCCTCGATCTCCGTCGGCGAGGCGATCTTCGACAGCGCGGTGCTACGCACGGCCGTCCCAAAGAAGCTCAAAGAGCTGGAGCGCTTTGCCGAGCTGATCGCGGATCTACGGTCCTGCATCGGCGAGATGTCGGTTCCCGATTTGCTCGTTGCGGTCATGGAGCGCTCGGGGTACGTCCGCGAGCTGCAGTCGGAGGAGACGAACGAGGCGCGTGCCCGCTTGGAGAACCTTCAAGAGCTCGTCGGCGTCGCTCGGGAATATCACGCCGCCGAGGCGGAGCCGACGCTTGCGGGCTTCCTCTCGAACATCGCGCTCGTCAGCGACGTGGATGCCCTCGACGAACGTGCCTCGTACGTGACGCTCATGACGCTGCACAGCGCTAAGGGGTTGGAGTTCCCCAGCGTGTTCTTGACGGGGCTCGAGGAGGGCGTCTTCCCACACGCGCGCACGCAGAACGACGAGCACGAGATGGAAGAAGAACGGCGCCTCGCGTACGTCGGCATCACGCGGGCGATGGAGCACCTCCATCTGACGTTCGCGCAGCGGCGAGCCATCTACGGCAATAGCTATGCGTATCCGCGCTCGCGTTTCGTTGACGAGATCCCCGGCCTACAGTTCCTCGAAAGCGAGAGCGTCGCGTTGCCGCGACCGACGGGCGGACGCTGGCGCGAGGTTGCGATTCACGAGTCGGCGGGAGCGGGGATGCACATGCAGCTCGGTGCTGGCGATCGCGTTCGCCATCCCAAGTGGGGCGAGGGCAAGATCGCGAGCGTGGTCGGCGCGGGCGGGGACGGACTCGTGACGATCGACTTTCCAAACGTGGGGCAGAAGATGTTGATGCTCAAGTACGCTCCGTTGGAAAAAATATAAGAGAGCTCCGATTCGGCCCATGCCGTCATGATTAGCGTTGCCGTTGCGGGGGCGCGCGGGCGAATGGGAACGGTAGCCCGTGCTGCGCTGGGCGAAGCCGACGGCTTCGAGTACGTGGGCGGCCTCGGCCGGGAGCGGATCGAGGGCGAGTCCCTCTACGACCGCATGGCGCGCGTTCGCCTCATCGACGTGCAGGCGACCGCGCGGATCATGGCCCAGGTTGCGAAGGGCCTCACGAAGGCGCATGCCGCCAACATCGTCCATCGGGACCTCAAGCCCGAGA
>DAHXOK010000006.1:0-8537 GCA_027364935.1 Vulcanimicrobiota bacterium
GGGCCGGCCGTACATTCTCGAGGTGAACCCGTTGCCGGGCCTCCGTGCTCACGATAAAATCGGCGCGTGAGTAGTCGCGCAAGCCGAGCAAGCGGTGGACGGAGAGCGCGAGCGTCTGCAGGCGCGCGGCGAGGCCGTCGTCGATCGGGGCCGGCGTTACGTGCGTGCTGCCGCCGGGCTCGTACTTTGCGGCGTATGAATAGAACTCGTCGACGTTCGCGATGACTTCGACCACTGGAAGCGCCTCGTCGCCGAGAATCCCGCAATGGAATTCGCGTCCTTCGATATACTCTTCCGCGAGCGCTTCCGGGTAGCTCTTCGCGATAGCGAGCATCGCGTTGCTCCACTGCTCGTGCGTGCGCACGATGCTCACGCCGACGGACGAGCCTTCATAGCGCGGCTTGACGACCAGCGGAAGATCGAGCGACCCGGGCAGCAGCGGGAGCGCGCCGCCCGCGAGATCGAAGACGTCCCAGACTGCCGTCGGAAGGCCTTCTGCGGCGAGGAGTTTCTTCGTGAGATGCTTGTCCATGGAGAGCGCGCACGCCTCGACCCCGCTGCCCGTGTAGGGAACGCGCAAGTGCTCGAGCACGCCTTGAATCTCGCCATCCTCGCCGCCGGTACCGTGGAGCGCGTTGAAGACCGCGTCCGGCGTGATGTCGCGCAGCGCGTCGACGAAGCGCCGGTCGTAGTCGAGCGAGTGCGTCTCGTATCCGAGTGCGTCGAGCGCCTTCTTCGCAAGCGTCCCGGATTGAATCGAGATCTCACGCTCGGAACCCGGGCCGCCCATGACCACGGCAATGCGCCGCTTCGACACCGGCTTAGGCATCGACGAAGACGCCGACGAGATGTACTTCGAGCTGCAGGTCGACGCTGCAGCGTTCGGCGACCGCACGCCGAACGCGAGCGAGCAGCGTCGCTACGTCCTTTGCGGTCGCCTCGCCGAGATTGGTTACGAAATTTGCGTGCAAGGAGGATACTTCCGCGTCACCTTCGCGCCAACCCTTCGCTCCGATCGATTCGATGAGCCGCGCAGCCTTGTCGCCTTGCGGATTGCGAAAGCACGAGCCCGCATTGGGCAACGCGATCGGCTGAGTTCGCTTACGCCGCACCAAGCGCTCCTGCATCTCCGCGCGGACGGCAACCGGATCGCCCTGCTCGAAGACGAGCGTGACGCGCGACACGACGGCGTCGCGCGCGAGCGTCGTGTGGCGATAGTAGTAGTGGAGCGTCACCGCGTGTGGGTCGGGCTTGCCCGGCGACTGCACCCACACGTCGCGCACGAAATCGCCGATCTCGCGGTCGGTGCCGGCATTCATACGCAACGAGCCGCCGACCGTCCCGGGAATTCCCGCCAGCGATCCGATCGAGCGCGCTCCCGCGGAGGCCGCCTTGGCCGTTAACGCCGCCATCGCAGCCGACGCGCCGGCATCCACGACGACGCACGCATCCTCGCCGCGCACGGCGATCTCGGTGAAAGCGCCGGCGAGCCGCAACACGATGCCGCGAACGCCGCCGTCGCCGACGAGCACGTTGCTTCCGCTGCCGAGAACGAGCCAGGGCAAATGGCGCTTGAAGCACCAGCGCATGAGCTGCGCCAGCTCGTCTTCGCTCTCGACCACGACGAGCGCATCCGCCGGACCGCCGATGCGCCACGACGTATGCGGCGCGAGAGGCTCGTCGAATCGCGCGCGATCGCCGGCAACGCGCTCCAGCGCCGCACGATCGCGCTCGTCGAGCAGCGTGCGTAACCCTCGTGCGGTCGTAAGGCTCATGCCGGCGTCTGCATCTCGACACGGCGAGCGAGGCGTGCGGCAACCTCGGTAATGTCGCCCGCTCCCAGCATGAGCACGAGCGTGCCGCTCGGCGCGTCGGAGGAGATGCGCGTCTCCAAATCGCCGACCGAGGCGACGCAGGTCACGTCGGCGCCCATTTTTGCGAGCGGCTCGCCGATCGAGGCGGAGCTGACGCCAGGTATGGGAGGCTCGGAGGCGGCGTAGACCGGAGCGAGATAGACGCGGTCCGCGGCGCAGAGCGCCTGTGCGAACTCGCGCGCGAGCAGCGCCGTGCGCGAATACCGGTGCGGCTGAAATGCGGCGATGACGGGGCCGCGGTGATAGGCGCGCGCCGTCGCGATCGTCTCGCGAATGGCGGTGGGATGATGGCCGTAATCGTCGACGACGATCATGCGGCGGTTCGCGCAGAGCACGTCGAATCGGCGGCGCACGCCGCGAAACGCGCGCAGTGCGTCTGCGATTTGCGGGAACGGAATCCCCAGGTGCCTGCCTACGGCAATCGCCGCGACCGCATTGCGCACGTTCATCGCGCCCGGCACGCCCAACTCGACCGTGCCGAGGAACGCGTCGCCCGCGACGACGTCGAACGCGGTCGTGAGGCCGCGCGGTTGCGGGTTCACCGCGCGAAGCTCCGCCGTCTCGCACAGCCCGGTGCCGATTGCCGCGGCGCGCAGATCCCGCGACAGCAACGATGCCGCGCGCGCGTCGTCCGCGCCGACGACGGCGAGCCCGTTCGCCGGCAGGTTGCCGAGAAACTCGGCAAAGGCGTCGACGAGGTGGGGCAGATCGTCGTCGCTTGCCAGATGGTCGTTCTCGACGTTCGTCACGACCGCGATTACCGGATCGAGTAGCGCGAACGAGCCGTCGGATTCGTCTGCCTCGGTGACGAACCACGGATCGCTTCCGAGGTGCGCGTTCGTGTCGAGCGCGGCGTCGATCCCGCCGAGTGCCAAGCTCGCGTCGATTCCCGCCCCTCGCAACACCGCGTGAATCATCGCCGTGGTCGTCGTCTTTCCGTGCGTACCGCAGATAGCGATGCCGCGAGCTTCGCGCTCGATCTCGGCAAGCAGCTCGCCGCGATGCAGCAACGGCAGCCCGAGCCGGCGCGCTTCGCTCAACTCGGGGTTGTGCGACGCGATCGCGGAGCTGAAGACGACGCGCTGCGCGCCTTCGACGTGCTCCGCGGCGTGCCCGATGCGTACGTCCGCGCCTTCTTCGCGCAAGCGTTCGAGCAACGGTGTTTGCTGTATGTCGGACCCGCGCACGCTCTGCCCGCGCGCAAGCAGCAAGCGCGCGAGCGCGCTCATACCGATACCGCCGATACCGATGAAGTGATAGAGCTGCTTTGCCATGGGGAAGCCTCGCCTACGTTCGTTGCGTCAGGGCATCAATCCGTGCGAGAATCGTCGCCGTCGGGTCCCCCGGCCGGCCCGCGGCGGCACGCATCCCGGCGAGGCGCTCCGGACTCGTAATCCCCTCCAGCAGGCCGCGCAGGCCGCCGGCTAGCGCCGCGTCGTCGATGACGACCGCCGCGCCGGTCGCGGCCGCAGCTACCGCGTTCGCGCGCTGATGCGCCTCCGCCGCATGCGGGTACGGTACGAGAACCGCGGGGAGGCGCAGCGCGCGCAGCTCTGCGAGCGTCGACGCACCGGCACGCGCGACGACGAGATCGGCGGCGGCGTATGCCTGGGCAGGATCGTCCAGGTACGGGCGAACGACCGCGGCCTTCCCGATCGCGGCGCGTACGCGCTCGTAATCGCCCTCTCCCGTGATGAGGAGGAGTTGCCACCCCGAGGGAACGCCGTCGCCGAGCGCGAGCGCTGCGACGGCATCGTTGATCGAACGCGCACCCAGGCTGCCGCCGAACGCGAGAATCGTCTTGCGCTCGGGATCGAGCCCGAGCGCTGCGATGGCCTCGCTACGCTGTGGCAGATGGAGCAGCGAGGCGCGCACGGGGACGCCGGTCGTTGCCGTATTCCAGGTTTCGTCGACCAACGGCGCGAGGATTCGGTTCGCGACGCCGGCAACCGCGTTGGGCTCGAGCAGCGCAATGGGCATCCGCCGGCGCCGCAGCGTGCGGTTGGCGCGCGCCGCCAGCACCAGCGGCACGCAGACGTAGCCGCCCGTTGCGACGACGAAGCTCGGGCGCAGGCGCTCGAGCACGCGCAACGCTTGGAAGAAGCCGGCGGCGTTCGCCGCGACGGTTCGTACGAGATCGATCGAGAGACGCCGTCGCAGCGGGTGCGCTGCAATCGTCTCGAGCCGATACCCCGCAGCGGGAACCAGGCGCGCTTCGAGGCGATCGCGCGTTCCGACGAAGAGCACGTCGTCGCCGCGCGCTCGCAGCGCGTCGGCGATCGCGAAGGCCGGGTAGAGATGACCGCCCGTCCCGCCGGCGGCAAAGAGCACGGTCACGCGTCAGCCGCGGATTCGGCGATGGCGGCCGACGTTGAGGATCAGCGCGACCGCGATTAAATCGACGACCAGCGCGCTGCCGCCGAAGGAGATGAACGGCAGCGGCACGCCGGTGATGGGCCATGACGACGTGACGACGCCGATGTTGACGAACGCCTGCAGCACGATCATCGCCGCACAGCCGATCGTCAGCAGAAAGCCGAACGGCTCGCGCGCCGCGAGCGCGATGCGCACGGCGCGAAAAGCCACGACCACGAAGAGGACGACGACGGCGAGCGCGCCGATCAATCCCGCCTCCTCGCCGAGCACCGAGAAGATGAAATCGGTGTACTGCTCCGGGAGATAGAAGAACTTTTCGCGCGAAGCGCCGAGACCGACGCCTCTCAAGCCTCCCGTGCCCAAGGCGTAGAGCGATTGAATGATGTGGAAACCCGTGTTCTGCGGGTCCCGCCACGGATCGAGAAATGCGAAGATGCGAGACCGCCACATGACGTTGTGAACGAACTCGACCACGACCGCCGGAACGAGCGCGATGCAGACCGCAAGCAAGTGCGCGATGCGCGCGCCCCCGGCGAAGAGCAACACGAATGCGGTCATCACGATGATGGTCGCGGTTCCGAGATCCGGCTCTTTGAGCACGAGCCCGGTTATCAGCAACACCGGCGTGCACGCAAGAAAGAGCCCCGACGTGAACTTCGTGATGTCGATGCGCGGCTCGCGCCCCGAGAGCCACGCGGCCAGAAAGATCACGATGCTGAGCTTGGCGAACTCAGACGGCTGGAGCGTCATCGACCCGACGCCGATCCACCGGTGCACGCCGTTGACGCGCACGCCGACGTGCGGAACGAAGACGAGCAGCAGCCCGATCGTCCCCGCGAGCAGCACGTACGGCGCGAAGCGGCGGAGCTGCAGGTAATCCATCCGGTACGCGCCGTAGGCGAGCGCGCCGCCGACGAGCAGCCAGAGAAACTGCCGTTTCACGTAGTACGCGGTGTCCAGGTGTTGGGCATACGCGGTAACGCTCGATGCGGAGTACACCATCACCAAGCCGACCGCTACGAGGAGCGCGACCGCACCGAAGAGCCACGGATCCGGCGGCGCGGCGACATACGCGCGCCGCACGGCGATCTCGCGCGGCGATCGCCGTAACGATGCGGAGTTACGCATGCGCGCCCCGCGCGGCGAGCAGTACGGCGCGCGCGAAGCGTTCGCCGCGGTTCTCCGCGGACGCGAACATATCGAAGGACGCGCACGCCGGCGAAAGCAGCACGACGTCGCCCGCAGCCGCCACGCGGCGCGCCTGTTCGACCGCCTCCTCCATCGACGCCGCGAACGTGACCGGAAGATCGCCTGCGGCTCGCGCAATCGTCTTCGCCGCTTCGCCGATGGCGACGAGCGCCTTCGCGCGCGCGCGCATGACGGCTCCGAGCTCCGCGAAGTCGGTTCCCTTCTCGCGTCCGCCGGCCAGGAGCACGACCGGGCGATCGTACGCGCGCAGCGCCGCGATCGCCGCAGCGGGATTCGTTGCCTTGGAGTCGTCCACGTACAGCACGCCGTCGATCTCGGCAACCGGCTGCAGACGATGCGCGAGCGCCGCGAACGTGCGCAGCCCGGCTCGCAGCGATGCCGGCGCGCACCCTGCGGCAATCGCCGCAAGAAGCGCCGCCATCGCATTGCGCACGTTGTGCTCGCCCGGCAGCGGGACGTCGCTGCAGTCGGCGACGGCGACCGCCGCACCACCGGCGGGAGCGTAGACGATCTGCTCGCCGTGCAGCGACATCTCCGCAGCGGCGTCGCGCTCGAGCGTATACCACATCCGGCGCGCCGCGCATCCATCGCGCTCGAAGCGGTCCTCCAACGCGCGCAAGCGCGGATCGTCGCGGTCGAGAACGATCGTGTCGCCGTCGCGTTGGTTCAGGAATATTCGAAACTTCGCTTCGGCGTATTCCTCGATCGACGCGTACCGGTCGAGGTGATCGGCCGTAACGTTGAGTAGCACGGAGATGCGCGGCCGCAACGTCGCGATGCTCTCGAGCTGAAAGGAGGAGAGCTCGGCCACGACCCACGACCGCTGCGTCGCGCGCGCAACAGCATCGACCAGCGGCTCGCCGATGTTCCCTCCGGCTACGGCAGTGAAGCCGCACGCTCGAAGCAGGTGGGTGACGAGCGCGGTCGTCGTCGATTTGCCTTTGGTCCCGGTGATCGCGACGATGGGCGCAGTACAGAGTCGTGCCGCAAGCTCGATTTCGCCGATTGCCGGAATGCCGGCGTCGCGAACGAGCCGCGCCACGCGCGACGTCGGTGGAACGCCCGGAGAGAGAATGGCCAGCGTGATGCCGGCCAGCAGGGGCGGCAGCTCGTCCGGCGTGACGAACCGCGCGCCGCGACCTTCGATCGCGGCAATCGCGTCACGCAATGCGTCGGGAGACTTTTCGTCGACGGCGACGACGGCTGCGCCGCGTTCGCGCAACGCCGCCGTACTTGCGAGACCGCTCCTGCCAAGTCCGATGACGAGCGCGGTTTCGCGCTCGAAACATTCCAGCATCGACTCCTTCACAAGCTTGCGATGACCCATCCTACCACGGAACAGACGGTAGATGCGAGCCAGAAGGAGAGCGTGACCGTACGCTCGGGCCATCCCGCAAGCTCGAAGTGATGGTGCAGCGGGCTCATGAGAAAGATACGGCGGCCGCCGCTGATCTTGAAGTACGCGACCTGCAGCATCACGGAGAGCGCTTCCGCAACGAAGAGTCCGCCGACGATGACGAGCAAGAGCATCTCGCCGTCCAGAATTGCCGCTCCGGCGAGCAGCGCACCGAGCGCGAGCGATCCGGTGTCCCCCATGAACATGCGCGCCGGATGGCGATTGTAGACGAGAAAACCGAGCGCGCCGCCGATCGCGAAGCCGAGAACGGCCGGCCACTCGCGCGGGCCCGCTCCCGCGACGATCGCAAGCGCCCAAAAAACGTAGAGCGGCGGCACGATGGCGCCCGCGGCCAGGCCGTCCAGACCGTCGGTGAGATTCACCGCGTGCACGGCGCCGGTGATTGCGAGGATGCCCAGAACGAACCAGAGCCAGTACGGTACGACGAGCAGCACGGGCCCTGCGTGGAAGAGGGCATCGTTCGCGGGCACCATACGCATGAAGACCGCCGCGACGAGTGCGGTCGCGAGGAGCTTCGTTCGCGCGCGCAGCCCAGCGTTCGATCCGCTGCGAACCCCGACGAGGTCGTCGATGAAGCCGACGAGCGCGCAGCCGAAGACGAGCACGAAGAGCGCCCGGACGAACGCGTCGGAACCCCAGAATGCCGAAACCGCAACGGCGGCGAGGATGGCCAAGCCTCCCATCGTCGGCGTTCCGGTCTTATCGCGATGGCTTTGCGGTGCGTCTTCGTAGGCGGTCTGTCGCAGCGAGAACCTCGGCAGCAGACGCAAGAGCAACCAGCCGACGACGAGCGTGGCCAAGAAGCCGGCCGCGCACTCCCACGCAAGCTCCGAGAACGCCGCCGCGCTCATGAAGCCGCCACGAGCAACGGATTGGCCGCGACACCGCGCCACTTGAGCACGACGATCGGCGTCTGCTCGTCACCGTTCCCGTGCGGGTTACCGAGCAGCGCGCGTTCCACGATACCGCGCTCGACCCGCGCACTCGCGCCGAGTACCTTTGCCTTTTCCAAGTCGTTCGCATCGACGACGGCGCAAGCGACGCCGCAGCGCTGCGCCATCTCTTCGGAGACGCGATCGGGTTCGCGCGGCGCGAGTACGATGGCCCGCTCGTACGGCGGTAGCGTGCCCGTGTAGCCGTCGATTGCGGTGATCGCCTCGCCCATGATCTCGTAGAAGACCCCCCGCCGGCCGCGCAGACGCCCGATGACGTGCATCGCCGCAGCGTAGAGAACCTTACGCGCACCGGCGCGGTCGATGACGAGTTGCAGTGACTCCGGCTGATTCACCGTGGCAAGCGCGCCCGCGCGGCGCGACAACGCGTAGGCGATGCGCGACGGGCGCACGTGCTCGGCCGCAACGAACTCCCCTTGCGCGATGGCGACCGCCGTCTCCGAGACGGCCACGACGTCGCCGGGGCGCGCGATGTTACGCACGGCCTGTGCCACGATGGCCGCCAGATCGTCGCCGGGCCGGACGAGTGCGGTTCGGATCGGAATCGCGACGATTCCGGCGGGCAGCTCGGGCCGCGCAACGGCGAGCGGTCGTATCACGAATTACGAAGCTCCTCAACGATCTCTTCCAATTGATATCTGCGAGAGCCCTTGAGCAGCACGAGGGCGTCGTGCCGCGCGTGCTCTCGCAGCCACGCCGCCGCATCGT
>DAHXOK010000006.1:8547-10397 GCA_027364935.1 Vulcanimicrobiota bacterium
CTCGCTCGCTCGCGCGCGGGCGCGCTCTCCGCCGGCTAAGAGCCAATCGACGATACCCGCGGCGTGCGCTCCGACGCGCTCGTGCAGCGTGGCGGCCTCGTCGCCGAGTTCGGCCATGCCTCCGAGCACGGCGATCCGACGCGACGCGGGCTCGTCGGCAAAGGCGTCGAGGGCGGCGATCGTTCCCGCCGCACTGGCGTTGTACGCGTCGTACACGAGCTGCGGACCGCGCGCCAGCGCGATACGCTCGAAGCGCCCCTGTGGAAGGGTAAGGCCCGGCACCGCGGCGACGATCGCGTCGAGCGCGATGCCGAGCTCGAGACCGGCAGCGATCGCCGCCGCCAAATTCGCGCGGTTATGCGCTCCCGGAAGCCGCACGTCGAGCGCGCGCGTCACCGGCGCCGCGGCTGCTTGCGCGACCAGCAGGCGCTCCCGGCCGATAACGGCGCAGAGATCTCCGCTCGCAAGCTCGGGCACGCTCTCGCCGGCGAAGAACCAGCGCGCCGGAGCTGCGAGCGACGGAGCGCGCCGCCGTGACGCTTCATCCGAAAGGTTGAGAACCGCGCTCGCACCACCGGAAAAGAGCCCCCACTTCGTCTCCTCGAGCCGTTCTCGCGACCCCATGATCTCGAGGTGCGCGTCGCCGACGTTCGTCAATATGCCGAGGTGCGGTCGGGCGATCGCCACGAGTGCCGCTACGTCGCCATACTTGCGCGCCCCCATCTCGACGACCAGAACGTCGTGCGCCTCGTTCGACGCCGCGAGGAGCAGCTTCGCAACGCCGATTTCGTTGTTTTCGTTCGCCGGCGCGGCAAGCACGCGAGCCGCATAGCGACGTTCGAGAAGCTGCGCGAGCAGCACCTTGGTCGTCGTCTTTCCCGTACTGCCCGTGATCGCGGTCACGCGCCCCAAGAAGCGCTCGCGCGCTGCCGCTCCGAGCGCCATGTACGCGGCGAGCGTATCTGCGACGAGCAGCGTCGTCACGCCCGCAACGCGCGCGCTCTCGCGATCGACGACGAGCGCCGCCGCTCCGGATGCGACGGCGTGAGCCGTGTACGCGTGACCGTCGTAGCGCTCGCCACGCAATGCGAGAAAGACGTCTCCCGGATTCAACGCTCGCGTGTCGGTCGAGATCCGCACCGCGTGCGGCGCGCGCTCCGCATCGAATACGCGAGCTCCGGTCGCGCGCACGGCAACGTCGAATGGCAATTTCACGGCGCTCGCTTCTCCAGCGCTTCGCGCGCGATTGCGGCATCGTCGAGCGGCACGACACGGTCGCCCAGGATCTGATACGCTTCGTGTCCTTTTCCCGCGACGAGCACCGTGTCGCCGCGTTGCGCCTCGAGCACGGCGCGCTCGATCGCGGCTCGCCGATCGAGCTCCAGCACGTACGGATGCGCGCCGATGCCCGCGAGGACCTCACGTGCGATCGCCGCCGGATCCTCGCTGCGCGGGTTGTCGCTCGTCACGTAGATGCGGTCGGCATAGCGTGCCGCGACCTCGCCCATTTGCGGTCGCTTTCCTCGATCGCGGTCGCCGCCGCAGCCGAAGACGAGCGCTAGACGCCCGCGCGCGATCTCCCGCAGCGCGCAGAGCGCTTGCTCGAGAGCGTCCGGGGTATGCGCGTAATCGACGACGACCTCGACGTCGCCCGCACCGACGCGCTCCATGCGCCCGGGAACGCGCACGAGCGTTCGCAGCGCCGCCGCGCTCGTCGCATCGTCGATGCGCAGGAGCCGCGCGGCAGCGATCGCTGCGAGCGCGTTCGCGACGTTGAAGCGCGCCGGCAGCGCCAGGACGACGCGCGCGCCGTCGAGGGTGAAGCTGCTGCCCTCCGCGCGCACCTCGAC
>DAHXOK010000006.1:10447-55522 GCA_027364935.1 Vulcanimicrobiota bacterium
GCGCGCGACGAGATCCGCCTCGCCGCGCAGCGAGTAGGTGAGCAGTGGAAGCGATCCGCGCAGCTCGTAGGCCCAACGCGCGCCGTACGCGTCGTCGGCGTTGAGCGCTGCGGCGCTCGCCAAGGCGAAGAGGCGACGCTTCGCCTCCGCGTACGCTTCCTGCGTGCCGTGAAAGTCGAGGTGATCGCGCGTCACGTTGGTGAGAACGCCGCACGCGAATCGCACGTCTTCGACGCGCTCGAGCGCGAGCGCGTGGCTGCTGACCTCCATGGCGATCGCGCGCGCGCCGGCATCTCCCATCTCGGCGAGCACCGCGTGCAGCTCCTGGGGAAACGGCGTCGTGTGCGCGAGCGGCCAAGAGCGCTCGCGCAAGTCGGCGCCGATCGTTCCGACGACCCCGCACGGCATGCCCGCTGCGTTCGCGATCGCCGCGAGCATGCGGGTCGTCGTCGTCTTTCCGTTGGTTCCCGTAACGCCAACGACCGCGAGCCTCTGCGACGGATCGCCGTAGAACGCGGCCGCGATCGCCGAGAGCGCGCGACGCGTGCTCTCGACGCGAACGACGGCGTGCGGCGGCATCCGCAGTTCGCCTTCCACCACGACGGCGGCGGCGCCCGCGTTAATTGCTTGGGGAATGAAGTCGTGTCCGTCAACATGCTCGCCGCGCAGCGCGACGAAGAGCGCGCCCGGACGAACGAGTCGGGAATCGACGACGACCGCGTCGACGCGCGTCTGCGGGTCCCCGGTGAGCGTTGCGCGCGGAAGGCGCTGCAGCAGTGTCGCGAGCGCGACGCTCCTGCCCGGCATGCTCACGGTCGCGCGAGCGTTGAAGGCGCCGGCGCGATCCCGTCACGCAGCATGGCTGCGCGGGCGATGCGCACGAAGACCGGCGCCGCCACCACGCTGCCGTAGTACGAACCTTGCGGTCTGTCGACTTTGACGAAGATGACGTAACGCGGATGGTCGTAAGGAATCATGCCGATGAACGAGGCCGAGTACGCTCCCGGTTCGTACGTGCCGTTCTCGACGATCTGCGCGGTTCCGGTCTTGCCGGCCGTCGCGTAGCCGGGAATCTGCGCCGATGGGTCGCCCGTCCCGTGCAGCACCACTTGCCGCAAGAAGGCCCGCAGCTCCGCCGCAACCTCCGGTGAGAAGACCCGGCGCACCACCTGCGGCTCGAACCGCCGCACCACGCCTCCCCCGCCGTTCACGTACGCCCGCACTAAGAGCGGCCGCATCAACTCCCCGCCGTTGGCAATCGCGCAGTAGTACCGCGTTAGCGCCAGCGGCGTCACCGCCACCCCCTGGCCGAACGACATCGTCGCCAGCGACGGCGCACTCCACTGCGCGGGCGGCGGAACGATTCCCGGGTTCTCGCCCGCCAAGCCGACGCCGGTAGGCTGCCCGAAACCCGCTCGCTGCTCCATAGCGTAAAACGTATCTGCCCCGATCCTCATCCCCACTTCGGCTGCGCCGACGTTGTGCGAGTACTCCACGATCTGTTCGAGCGTCTCGCTCCCGCCTTGGTTGGGCATGAAGCCGTCCTCGGCGTTGTGGATCGTCCAGCCGCCTACCGCGATCTCGTCGTGTGCGGGAAAGCGAGACCGCAGCGTGACCTTTCCCGACGAGAGCGCCGCTGCCGCGGTCACGAGCTTGTAGGTCGAGCCGGGCTCGTACGCGTCCATCACCGCACGGTCGCGCTGGTCGCGCACGGGAAAGCGCTCCCAGTGGTTCGGATCGTAGTCCGGCACGTTCACCATCGCGAGCACCTCGCCGGTCCACGGATTCATGACGATTGCCGTTGCGTCGGCGGCGTGAAAGCGCTGCACTTGCTGCGTCAGCGCCTCCTGCGCGACGAACTGCAGGTACGAGTCGAGCGTCAGCTCGACCGAGAGCCCGTCCTTCGGCGCCTTTACGACGTCCTCTCGCGCCACCGGAATCGGCCGCCCCAAGTCGTCTTCCTGCACCAGCACTTTGCCGAAGACGCCGCGCAGAACGTCGTCGTACGCGTACTCGACGCCCGCGAGTCCATTCTCGTCGATGCCGACGTACCCGAGGACGGTCGAGGCAAGCCGCCCGACCGTGTCGATGCGTCTGCCCGTCACTTCCTGCTCGATGCCGACGCCCGGAAGATTGAGCCCCGCCACGCGCACAGCCGTCTCGTGCGGCACTTTGCGCGCGATGTAGACGAACTGCGCGCGTGGGTCGTGCAGCAACGCGAGCGTCTGCGTATCGAGCGGCCCGACGACGGCACTCAGACGCGCGATCGTCTGGGCGACGCCGCCCACGTCGTGCGGATCGACGTAAATCGATTCCGATGGCAACGAACGCACGAGCTCGCTTCCGTCGCGGTCTAAAATCGAACCGCGATGGCCGGCAATCGTGATCAGCCGCGTCCGCTGATTGAGCGCATCCCTCGCGTAGACGGGACCGCGCAAGACTTGCACGTCGTAAAGCCGCCAGACGAGATAGAGCCCGACGACGAAACAAAAATAGAAGAACAGCTTTGCGCGCAGCGGTGCGACGCGGGAGAACGCTCTCTTATGCATCGCGCGACGCTTCTATCGCTTACCGCGACAGAAATGCCAGCGGATGGTTTTGCGCGGACGGGCTGGGAAGGAGACTGATGCGCAGAAACTGCGTCGGCTGCACCATGCCCAGGCGTGCGGCGACGGAGGCGAGGCGGTCGTCCGAGGTGAGCGACGCGATCTCGTCGTCGAAGCGCGCGTCCTGCATCTGCAAGTCGGTGCGCTGTAGGTGCGCCCGGTCCACGGCGTACGACAGCGCCGTGATGCTCGACGTCAACCGCACGTACAGGAGAAGGATGGCCAAGGCCAGGGTCACGCCGAGCGTGATCCACGTGATCGCCGCGTACCGGCTGCGCTGATTTCGCACCATTCGACGTTGCGTCGCCGAGCGCGCGGTGCGCACGTTGCGAATGCGCGCGGGAGCCTCGAGTCGCAGTGCCGTCATAACGCTCTGCGCTCCCCGGCGCGCAGCTTCGCGCTGCGAGCGCGCGGATTCTCCGCGACCTCTTCGCGCGACGGCGTCACCGGTTTCTTCGTGAGCACGTCGATGCGCTCGTCGCCGCGCAAGACGTGCTTGACGACGCGGTCTTCGAGCGATTGAAAGCTGATCGCGACGACGCGTCCTCCCACGCGGAGCGAATCGATCGCGGCGCTCAAGCCTTCGTGCAACGCATCGAGCTCTTCGTTGACGGCGATGCGTAGCGCTTGGAAGATGCGCGTCGCCGGGTGAATGCGTTCGCGCCGGCCGGCTTTGTGCACGATGCCGGCGACGAGGCTGGCGAAGTCCGTCGTCGTCTTCGGCAGCGTACCCTCACGACGGCGGGCAACGATCGCGCGCGCGACGCGGCGCGCGGCTCGTTCCTCGCCGAAGTCGAAGAAGATGTCGGCCAGCTCGCGCTCGCTCGCGTGTGCGAGCACGTCGTACGCGCTTCGGCCAGCGTACTGATTCATCCGCATGTCGAGCGGAGCGTCCTTCACCATGGAAAAACCGCGGCGCGCATCGTCAAGCTGCATGGAAGAGACTCCCAAGTCGAAGAGCACGCCGTCCACCCGGGCGACGCCACACTGAGCGAGAATAGATGTAAGGTTGCGAAAGTTCGCGCGGACGAAATGGAGCGACGGATCGGGGATCGCTCGCGCGCGCTCCTGCGCCTGCGGATCCGCATCGAGTGCGATGAGCGTGCCGCCCCGCAAGCGCTCGAGAATCGAGCGGCTGTGACCGCCGCCGCCGAACGTCGCATCCACGTACGTGCCGTCCGGCCGGACGGCGAGATAGGCGAGCACCGACGAGGCGAGCACGGGAACGTGGCGCAGCGGCTCGTCCACGCATCACGACAGCCCCAGCTCGCCGAAGAGGTCAAGGCTTGCGCCCTGCGGCTCGGCGTGCTCGGCAAAGCGCTCTTTCGCCCAGATTTCTACGCGCGTCAACGCGCCGACCGAGACGACCTCGCGATCGATCCCCGCATAGGCGCGCAGTGAAGCCGCAATCAGGATTCTACCCTGAGCGTCGCAGCCGACGTCCTCGCTGTGGGCGAAGATCGAGCGCACCATGCGGCGGAAGCCGTCGTCTTTGCGAGGCGCGGCTTCGAGCCGAGCGCAAAACTCCGCCCACACGTTGCTGGGGTAGAGGGCAAGACAGGGATCGGGACGGGCAATCGTCAGGACGAAGCCGGCGCCGAGACGCTCCCGGAAGCGCGCGGGCACGACGAGCCGGCCCTTCTCATCGAGAGCATGCTCCACCAGGCCAGACAGGCGCGGTGACTCGGGCAACGATCCTCCCTTTGCCTCCACGAGGCGCCACTTTCACCCACTATACGCACGTGGGCCGCCCTCCGCAAGGCCGGGCGAGCGTCGGGCCGTACAAGGCGGCCTCCACGGGGAAAACGAAGGGACGATGCCGATGACGCGCCTCGCCTCGATTGCGTCTACCTTATGTCTGCTCTACGGCTGCAGCGGCGGTGGCTACATGCCCTACGCCCCCCATGCCTTGAGCTCGCTCGAGATCCACTCGCTCGTCGCGCAAGCCTCGGCGGAGCACGCTCTGCCACCGGGTCTGCTCACCGCCGTCCTTATGGCCGAGTCCGGCGGCGACCCGTCGGCAATCTCCGTCGCAGGCGCCGAGGGGCTGATGCAACTCATGCCCGGAACGGCCGCGAGCTGCGGAATCGATCCCTTCGAGCCGGTCTCCAACGTCGATTGCGGCAGCGCGTACCTGAAAGCGCTTTTGACGCGCTACCGCGGGAACGTCACCCTCGCGGTCGCCGCATACAACGCCGGGCCCGGGGCCGTCGACGCCTATCACGGCGTTCCACCGTATGCGGAGACGCGCGCGTACGTGGAGCGCGTTCTCTCGACATACCGGAGTTACTAGCGAGCCCGAGGGGCTCGCGTGCCACATGGCGACGCTGACGTTGCGCCGGTTCTTGCCCTACGCGCATTTTCGCGAGCACGCACTTCCCATTCTCGACGCATACTTGTTACGCGAGATGGTGTGGCCGTTTCTCGGCGGGTTCTTCGCGTTTTTCATTTTTTGGGCGCTCAACATCTTCATTCTCTCGGCTGATTACATCGTCAACGAGCACGCGCCGTTCTTCCTCGTGGTACGCTTCGTCGTACTGCGCGTTCCGCAATCGATTCCGATGGCGTTCCCGTTTGCGGCGCTCGTCGCGTCGCTGCTCGCCGTCGGGCGTCTGATGGGCGACAACGAGATCACGGCCATGCGCACGTCGGGCATCCACATCCTGCGCATCGCAGCGACGCCGCTGGCGTTCGGCTTCGCGATGTTCTTGCTCGCGTACGCCATGAACGAGTGGGTTGCGCCCGCATCGGTCGATCTCTCCACGCGCACGTTCTATCAAATGGTCTATCATACGGACGCGCTGCCGTTCGAGACCCAGTTCTTCCGCAGAGACGCCGATACGGGAAACACGTTCTTCGTGACGCAGGTCTCACCAGACGCAAAGACGATGTACGGCGTGCAGATCTTCAAGCCGGCGCGCGACGGACCGTGGAACGAAACGCTGCAGGCGCGTAGCGCGGTGGTCAAGGGCAGCACGCTCGTGCTCAAGGACGTCATCGACACGCGGTTCAACGCACAAGGATACGTCGTCGGGCAGCAGCACGTGAGCTCGGTCTCGATCGGCCTTCCGCTGCAAGAGACGGCAGCACAGTTTTTGAGCTCCTCCGGCACCGACCCGTGGACGATGAGCAGCAAACAGCTCGCGCTCCAAGTGCGCTCCCTGCAGGAGCAAGGCATCGGCGGCACGGCGCTGGGAAACTTGCAGATCACGCTCGCAAACAAGCTCGCTTGGCCCTTCGCGTGCTTCATCGCCGTGCTCATCTCGCTGCCGCTCGCGATTCGCTTCGGCCGCCGCGGCAGAATGCTCGGCATCGCGCTCTCCATCATCGCCTTCTTCGTCTACTTCGTGTTGACGTCGACCGCGTCGGCATTCGGACGGAACGGTGCGATGAATCCGTACCTCGCTGCATGGCTGCCGAACGTCGTCATGGGACTCGCGGGTGGAGCGTTGCTCTGGCTCGAAGAACGTTAATCCCCACGTGCGTGCACCGCGCAATCGTCCAGCACTCGCTGCAGCCGCATGCTTGTATGCGATCCTCAGCGGGAACCTTGCCGCCGCCGTAGCCGCGGCGCAGAGCTCCTCGCTCGAGGATCAGCGCGCGATCGCGCTGCTCAACGGCGTGCCCTGCGCGGCCGACGCGGCGCGCATGCGGCGCACCGTTGCCCAAGCGCAGGCGTCGGGGGCGCCGTCACCGACGCCCACTCCCGTACAAGCGCCGTACTTACCGCACGCGACGAACGGCACGCTTCAGTTCTTCCAAACGCCTCGGCCGAACGGATCGGCGAGTCCGTCGCCGCCGCCGCTGCCCGTTGCGGTGACGCCGACCCCGGCAACGGGACCGGTCTTCTTGCAGCGCGGCGGGGTTACGCCGCCGCCGATCACGCCTGCGGGGCAGGGCCGCGCGGGACCGACGCCGCAGCCGACCGGCGTCCCGACGCTCGCGCCGGGATACGTCGCCATCATCGCCGACCGCGTCACCGGCAATACGCGGCCCGGGCAGCCCGGTGACGCCGTTGGGAACGTTCACATCTACTACGGCCAGGACGAGATCGTCGGCGAGCGCGCGCATTACGACGGCGACCGCACCGTCACGATCAGCGGACATCCGTTCATCGTCGACCAGGCGCACGACTCGATCCTGAACGCAAACGAGATCTCCTTCGACACGATTGCCCAGACCGCCAAGCTCGTGCGCGGCAACGGCGAGAGCTCGCAGGGCGTCGAACGGGGGCTCATCCACTACCGCGCTACGGATTTTCACACCGATGCGAACGGCACCGGGCACGGGCTGCATCCCTTCGTCACGACCTGCGAGAACGCGCGCAGCGGCTATCACATCACCGGCCGCAACATAGACGTGATTCCCGGGGATCGCATCGTGATCTACAGCGCGATTCTTTGGCTCGGAGCCGCCGCGGTATTCTTCCTGCCGAAGGTCGTCATTCCGCTGCGCCAGGTCGAAGATCAGCGCGTGCGCCCGCAGTACTTCCCCAACGTCGGATACGACGCGTACGAGGGCTATTGGGTTCAGACGAAACTCGGCTTCGGCCGCAACCGCTACTACTACGGATATTACCAAATAAACTACTACACGAAGGTCGGGCTCGGGCTCGGCTACGTCGCCTTCTTCGCACGTCGCAACGGCCGCCGGACCGGCAGCGTGAACATCTACCGCATTCACGATCGGCGCGTCGACCAGACGCAGTTGAACATTCAGGCGCAAGAAACCGAAAACTACTCGCCGACGCTGCGCTCGAATCTCAACTATTCGTATCAGTCGAACTACGGGCCGTTGACGAACCTTCCGGCCAACACCGCGTTGACGTTCGACCTCGCCCATCAAACGCAGAAGGACTCGCAGAACTACACGTTCACGCACACGGCGGTCGGCACGCAGTCCCAGTCGAACGACGTGAGCTTCGCCGACACGATCCAGTTCTCGCCGACGCTGAGCGAAGCGCTCAACTTCAGCTTGACCAACAGCTCGTCGAACTACGGCGGGTTCTCCTCTTCGAACGCGTCGGCGTCACTCGACTCGGTGCTGCACTGGAGTACGAAGGGCGCGGACTATCAGCTCACGTGGGACCGGTCGTACTCGCGCGTTCCCTACGGCGACAACGAGCTTCCCCAACTCCAGATACGGCCGTACGCGTTCTTCCCGCACTTCATCTTCCCGGTCTCCGCGCAGTTTACGATCGGCCAGTACAGCGAGCCGTCGAACGCGTTCCACTCGCAACGCGCCGACCTGGCCTTCGTTCTCGGGCCGGCGATCTACCGCGTCTTCGGGAGCGATTTCCAGGCGACGGTCGACGTCAATCAGTACGCATACGGTACGGGCGATCTCAAGGCGTCGATCACCCAGCTGATGTCGCTCACGACGCCGGTCACGAATCACGTCGTCAACATGATCACGTACAACGAATCGAACTACAACGGCCCACCCGCGGTGCCGTTTCAGTACCTCGATCAGCTTCCGACGCAGAACGCGAAGGGCGCGCAAGACTTGCTACGCTTCTTCAACGGGTCGGTCTACAATCTCTCACTCGGGTTCTCGACGCTCTTCAACGCGAGAGCGCAGCCGGTCAGCTATCAATTCCAACTCAGCCCCTCTTCGAACTCGGTGCTCTTGCTGGGCGGCGCATTCATTCCCGGACCGGGACTCGGCTTCCAGCAGACCAACGTGCAGTTCTCGACGCCCTTCGGCCCCAACACGCAGCTTGAGTTCGCGGGCAACGTGAATTGGGATTTGCACCGCCGCATCAGCGATAAGATCGTCTACCTCACGAAGACGATCGGCCAATGCTATCAGATCCAGGTGCTCTACAACCAGGATTCCAAGCTCGTCAACGTCTCGTTGAGCTTGCTCGCGTTCCCGTCGCACGCGGCCGGCTTCGGCCTCGGTCAGGGCGGCGCGATCATTCCGAGCAACTTTAACTTCTAAGGAGTGTTCTGAAACTCGCAGGCTTGGATCACCGCGCTCGGAGACGGCGCGTTTTGCGCGAGCGCGTTGGCAGTAATGTCGAACGCCGTCGTCGTGACGAGGCTCGGCGACGAGAAGGACGTGTCCGTCCCTCCACCGATACCGAGCGAGTCGACCGGTGCGTAGTTCGTGTTGCTGCCGCCGCCGAAAGCTCCGCCCGTCGTTCCCGGCGAAGTCACGAAACAATTGAATTTCCAGGTCGACGAGACGACCGGCGTCGGCGTGGTGGACGGGATCGGGCTCGGCGTGGCGCCGACGGGCGTCGGTGTCGGGCTCGGAGACGGCGACGTGACGAGGCTGCTGAAGATGGCACGCAGGAACTGCACTTGGAACTGCGTGCTCTGCCCGTTGGAGTTGCTGTTGAGTTGCAGGTCCTGTCCTGGAACGGTCAGGGGATAGACGGTCGGAGGCAGCGTCGTTCCGTTCGAAACGAACTGTACCGGAACGGCTTCCACCGCGCCCGACGCGTTCCCCGAGACGACGATTGCATCGCTGAACGCGGCATAGTTCGACTGGGCCCCTCCGTTGGGCAGCGGCGTGATGCCGTTCCCCGTGGTATTGAACACGATGATGTAATCGTACGTGCTGAAAGCGAAAGGCGAGGCTACAGTGAATCTCACCGACATGAAACCACTCGAGAGCCCGCCATTCCGTGCATACGTGGGAAACGTCACCTGACGGCCGCAGCCCGCTATCATGAGCGCCACCACTAGGACCGCTAGGCCGACTCTGCGTATCATGCTCTCCTCGCTGCGGGCTCGCGAACCGCTCGTCGCGATCGCTGCCGCTTTGCTCCTCTGCGCTGGTTTTCCCAAACTGGGCGCGGCGTGGCTGGTTCCTGTTGGGACCGCGGCGCTGTTCTGGGCGCTCTACACGACCTCCTGGAAACGAGCGTTCTTCCTCGGCTGGCTTGCCGGAACCGTGTTCTTTTGCATCAACTATGCGTGGTGGACCTACACGATCGGACACGCTGTGGGCCCCTTCTGGGCCGGTGCCGCGGTCTTCGTCTGCTCCGCGTACGATGCGCTCGCCTGGGGAGCGAGCGCCGCTCTCTACGCGGTCGCGCAGCGGCGCGCGCAGAGCTTCCTAGCTCCGCTCGCGGGTGCGGCGGGATTCGCGGTACTGGAGTTCGTGCGATCGATCGGGCCTGTCGGCATTCCGTTCGCTCAGCTCGGGTACACGCAGGCCGACACGCCGCTGCGGATCTTCGCAGCGTACGGCGGCACGTACGGCGTAACGTTCGTGCTGTGCGCGATCGGCGCATACGCAGCATACGCCGTGCGCCGCCGGAGCGTACGCCCGTTTGCAGCGGCCGTGGCGGCGATCGCCGTCGTGTGGGCGGTGTGCTGGCTTGCATGGCCCGCGCGCCGCATCGCGCCGCCGACCATTGCGGTCGCGGCGATTCAGGGCAACATCGTGCAGACGCTGAAGTGGCAGCCCGGCTCGCTCGCCCTTGCGGTGCATCGCTACATTGCTATGACGCGCAGCATCGCACGCACGCATCCTCGCCTCGTCGTGTGGCCGGAGACCGTCATCGCAATCCGCGGCAACGGTCTGGATCTGGACCCCGCCCTCGAAAGTGCGTTCGCGTCGCTCTCGAAGCAGCTTGGAACGACGCTCGTCGTCGGATCGATCGATCAGCATGACGACAACTTCTACAACGCGCTCTTCTTCTATACGGGCGGAACGCGCACGGCAGTCTACGACAAGCGTCAGCTCGTACCGTTTGCCGAAGATTTTCCGGCGTCGCAGTTCCTGTCGTGGCTGCCGTACGTAGGAACGCTGAACGGCGGATTCGCGGCCGGAAGCGTCGACGGCGTCTATCCGACCGCGACGGGCCTCCTCGCCGCGCCCCTCATCTGCTGGGAGTCCGCCTTTGCAGATCGCGTGCACGCGCAAGTCGCGAACGGGGCGCAGTTGCTGATCGTGAGCACCGACGATGCGTGGTTCGGCACGACGTCCGGCCCGTACCAACACGCGCAAATCTCGCAACTGCGCGCGGTAGAAAACGGCATGTGGGTCGTGCGCGCCGCCGCAACCGGCGTCAGCGGCATCATCGCCCCGGACGGCCATTGGACGCAACGCGCGCCGATGGACGTACAAACGGCGGTAACGGGCGCGATCGGGCCGCCCTCCGGATCGTTCTTCGCACGCGTCGGCCCGGCGCCGGTGATCGGCGCATTCGCGCTGCTCTATCTCGCGCTCGTCGCACGCAAACGTAGGCCGCCCGAGTCGCCGCCGTGATGCGTAAGAAACGCCTGCGCTGGGCGCTGATCGCTGCGGGCTGCGCGCTCCTCCTCTACGCGATCGTCGAGATCGTCCTTGCCGGTCGCGATACGTCGCCGGTTCCTCCCGCAAACGCGCCGATCGTCCTTCAGGGCGGGCAGGTGCAAGGCGGAAGCCACACCGTTGCAACGCATTCGTGGAGCCTTTCCTACGATCGCGGTGAATTCTCGTCGGATGGCGTCACAGGGACGCTCGACGGCGTCCACGACGGTATCGTGTACCGCAAAGGGAAGCCCTACATCGCAATCGACGCGCGGCACGTCGCACTCAACACGCAAACCCTCGACTTCACCGCGATCGGCCGCGTGCACATCCGCATGCTCGACGACCCGTACCATCGCTCGTTCGACACCGACTACGTCGCCTGGACGAACGACGCGAAGCTCTTGTCGATGGCGCATCCGAGCTTCTTGCACGTCGGCGGCCAGCCATTGCGCATCCGCACCATCACGATCGACTTCGACAAGAACGAAGTGCGCTTGGGAGCACTCGACGGCTCCGTCGGCATTCCCGTGCGCTGACGCGTCGCGCCGGCGCTACGTCTTGCTTTCGCGCTCGGCTTCTTCGGCGATGCGCTTCTTCGCTTCGGCGATCAACTTCTTGACCTTCTGACCGCCCTTGTGCCCGATCTCTTCGTAGAAGTCGGGGCCGTACTTTTCTTTGACGATCTTGCCGCCTTTTTGGCCGATCGCCTCGTAGAACTCTACGCCGTGACGATCGCGCGTCGCCTTCCCGCCCTTGCGCCCGATCTCTTCGTAGAAACCGGGCCCATACCGGTCGCGCACGGTATCGCCGCCCTTCTTTCCGGCTTCGCGGACCGACATTTCTCGATCCGCGTTGCCGGCGGGTCTCTTAGACGCCATGACCGATTCTCAACTCTGCCGTGCTAGCGCTACGGCGTCGACTTGCGCTTCGGCTTTTGACCGCCTTTTTGTCCGATGGCTTCGTAGAACGACGGGCCGTACTTGCTCTTCGTGGCCTCGCCGCCTTTGCGGCCGATCTCTTCGTAGAACTCGGTACCGTATTTTGCCTTGACGCGTTCGCCACCGCGGCGCCCGGCTTCGCGGACACTCATGCCGCCGCCGTGAATCTCGTTTTGCATCGTGACTGCTTCACCTCGAAAGAAAGGGGTACTCAGCCTCGTTTACCCATACGAGCGCTCGCTAAACCAAGGTAAGGGGGCTTTCGATCCATCGTACGCGTGCAGTCTGGAGAACAGCTGAGGCTCGGGCACTCGCGCAGCGCCCGGAACTGGGCGCCGCTAGCCCGCCGCGCTCAAAAGTTTCTCAAAGACGTCCGTCGTGCGGCGACGCAGCAGTGCGAGATCGCGATCGTTCTCGATCACGGCGTCCGCGCGCCGCATCGCTTCTTCCGGCGCGATCTGGGCCGCCATCCTGGCACGCACCTGCGCTTCGTCCATATGGTCGCGCGCCACGATGCGAGCGATGCGTTGGGCTTCCGGCGCGACGACGACGACGACCTTGTCGACGTCGCGAGCGTACTCCGTTTCGAAGAGCAGAGGAACGGCTTCCACGATCATCTGTCCTGGCTTTGCGAAGCGCGCCCGCTCGCGCGCGAGGCGCCGGACGTGCGGGTGAACGATCGCGTTCAATCGCGCGCGCGCGTCCGCATCGCTGAAAACGATCTCCGCAAGCGCCGCGCGATCCAACGCATCTTTTCGAATGACGCTGGGCCAGAGGCGCGCAATTTGCATGAGACCGTCGCTATAGGGAGCGACGGCCTCGCGTGCGAGAGCGTCCGTGTCGATGACGAACGCGCCGAGTTCTTCGAAGATTCTGGCGACTTCGCTTTTCCCGCTGCCGATGCCGCCCGTCAAACCTACGCGCACGTCCGACAGGCTCCTAGGCTTGCGCCGCGCCCTCGTCCTCTGCAGCGAGCACCTCGATCTGCTCCTCGGGCACGTCGGCAACGTGTTGAATCGACGCCGTGATACGCCGCGTCGCGTGATTGAGCGTCAGCAGCGTCACCTCGACCTCTTGCCCCGCCGCGTACTGCGTACTCGCATCGAATTCGCCGCTCGGCACCATCGCGAGGATGCCGGGAACGAGCTCGACGAGCAGATAGTTCGGCGTGACCTTAACGACCTGCGCCGTGAGGCGGTTCGTCTCGTAGAGTTTGTCCGCGTGCTCGTCCCACGGATCGGGTAGCGTGTGTTTGAGCGAGAGACTCACCTTCTTCGCTTCGGGGTCGAACTTCATGATCTCGACCTGTACCGCATCGCCGATCTTCACGACTTCCGACGGGTGCTTGATGCGTGCGTAGGAGAGCTCGCTGTTGTGAATCAGGCCGTCGACGCCTCCGAGATCGACGAACGCGCCAAAATCGGCAAGCCGTACGACGATGCCTTCGCGAATCTGACCGACTTCGAGCGTTCCGAGCAACTCCTGCTTCTTCGCTTGCAGCTCTTCTTCGAGAACCTGTCGTTGCGAGAGCACGACGCGGTGACGCTTGTGGTCGAGATCGATGACCTTGAGTCGGAGACGCTGTCCGAGCAGCTCGTCGAGATCGCCGACCGGCTGACGCCGAATCTGCGAGGCCGGAACGAAGCCGCGCATGCCGAGGTCGACGAGGACGCCACCCTTGACGACGTGCGTGACGGTCGCTTCGATCACGTGGTCGCGCTCGTGCGCTTCGATGACCTGCTCCCAGGTCTTCAGCGCGCGCGCGCGACGTTCGGAGAGGAAGAGCGTGCCGTCGAGCTCGTCGATCCGATGAACCATGACCTCGAGCGTGTCTCCGACGCGCAGGGTCTTCGCGTCGACGGCGAGCGAGAGCTCCTTGAAAGGAAGCACGCCCTCCGATTTGCCGCCGACGTCGACGAGCAGCGAATCCTTATCTTTCTGGACGATGGTGCCGGTGAGTACTTGGCCTTCGTCGAGTACCTTCAGCGACTCTTCGTAGAGGCGCTGTTCCAGTGCGAGTTGATCCTCCTCGACTATGGTGGGAGCGATTTGCGTGGTTGTGATGGTGTCCGCGTACCTTTGAAAGTGAAGCACTTTCGCGCTTCACCTGGCGCTAACTTCGCTTCGCGCCCCCACGCGGACGTTGCCGCGCGGGTCCCCTTTCTTCTTTTTCTTTACCGTGTTCAATGCTGACAACCCCGGCACCACCATGTTCCACGCTGGCCAAGCACCGTCCGTACGATCGACTTGCCGCAACGCGGACACGGCGCTCCGAGCCGCCCGTAAACCGAGAGAACGTCCTGAAAGCTGCCCCGCGCCCCCGCCGCATCCACGTAGTCGTCGATGCTGGATCCGCGCAGCCCGATGGCCCGCAAGAGAACGTCGACGACGGCGTCGTGCAGCCGGCTTGCAGCCGCCCTGGTTAACGATTTCGAAGGGCGACTCGGGCGAATTCCCGCTTGCCATAACGCTTCGCAGGCGTAGATGTTTCCGATGCCGGCGATGCGGTGCTGGTCGAGCAGAAGGACCTTGACCGGTGTTTTCCGCCCCGACAGCATACCGATAAAGGCCTCACGTGTAAAGCCCGAACCGAGGGGTTCGACGCCGAGCGCGTGATCCCAGACCCGGCCCGTTTCGACCAGCGTCATACGCCCGAACGTGCGCACGTCCGCAAAGGTGAGGAGGCGTTCGCCTGAGAGTCGTAGGACGACGTGCGCTCCCGGCACGGCGGGCTCGCCCGGAGCTGCGGCGATAAGCCGCCCCGTCATCCGTAAACCGACGACCAGCCTGCGTCCGCTTTGCAGTTCGAGCACGACATACTTTCCGCGCCGCCCCACGCGCTCGATTCGCTCGCCGCGCAGCGCCGACGCAAAATCGACGTTCGTAGGCGCAACCACATTCTTGCGCGAGCGCACATCGACCGAAAGGATCGTCGCTCCCGCGATCGCACGGTCGAGACCGCGCGCGATCGTCTCGGCCTCAGGGAGCTCGGGCAAAGCGCAATCGAACGCCGGGCACGATGCCGTCGCGAGCGGCTTCGCCCGCCGCAAGCTCGATAACGTAACGGGCGTTACCCGATTCCAGCGGAATCGCGGCGTCGGGAGCGTCGCGCGGAGCCGGCTGCACGTCCGTGAAAACCTCGCGCACCGTACCGTCCGTGGCGACGAAGATCATGTCCAGCGGTAGCAGCGTATCCTTCATCCAGAACGACACGGGGCCGTCGGAATCGAAGACGAAGAGCATCCCGGCGTGCGGCGCAAGCCACGTGCGGCTCATCAGGCCGCGCTCGCGTTGTGCGGGCGTCGTCGCCGTTTCGAGCGTGAGCTCGGCACGCGGCGCGGCGACGCGCGTCGGCGGCAGCGTCGGATTCGGCGACGGAAGCTGCAGAGCTGCGACGATCGCGAGCGCGCTAAACACCGGTCAGCGCTTTCACGTCGTACCAATTGGGACCGGTTTTGAGCGTCGTCTCGAGGGGAACGCTCAACGCCATCGCGCCCTCCATGAGGCCTCGCACGAGATGCGCCGCCTCGTGCAGATGCGCTTCTCGCACTTCAAAGATGAGCTCGTCGTGTATTTGCAAGAGCATCGTCGCATCCAGTCCCGCCTCGTGCAGTCCGCGCTCGACCCGCACCATTGCGAGCTTCATGAGGTCGGCCGCACTCCCTTGTAACGGCGCGTTCGTCGCCTCTCGTTCCGCAGCGCTGCGAATCGCGAAATTCGACGAAGCGAGCGCCGGCATGTACCGCCGGCGGCCCAGGATCGTGCTCACGTAGCCGTCGCGGCGCCCTTGCGCGAGGCTCTTCTCGATGAACTCCCGCACCGACGGGAAGCGCGCAAAGTATGCGGCCGTGATCTCCTTGGCTTGCGCGCGCGAAATTTCGAGGCGCTGCGCAAGACCGAACTCGGACATACCGTAGAGCAGACCGAAATTGACGCTCTTCGCCATGCGTCGCTGATTCGGATCGACGTGCTCGTCCTCGGGTATCGTAAAGAGACGGCGGGCGGTGAAGTCGTGGATGTCCTGCCCTTGCTCGAAGGCGCGGCGCATCGCTTCGTCGCCGGAGAGATGGGCCATCAATCGCAGCTCGACCTGGCTGTAATCCGCTGCGAGCAGCACGTAGCCGCCGGCCTTCGCCACGAAGGCGCGGCGAATGCGCCGCCCAAGCTCGCCGCGGACGGGAACGTTCTGGAGATTCGGGTTCGTGGACGACAGACGACCGGTCGCCGTCGCGGTTTGATTGAAGACCGTGTGCAGCCGCCCGTCGCGGGGATCGATCAGCTGCGGGATGACGCCGACGTACGTATTCTTGAGCTTCGTCATCTCGCGCCAGTCGAGCACGAGCGCGCAGATAGGGTAATCGCGAGCCAGGCCGAGCAGCACGTCGACGCCCGTCGCCCATCCCGTCTTCGTCTTTTTGGCGCCGGGTATCTGCAGTTTTCCGAACAGGATCGCGCCGAGCTGCTGCGGCGATCCGATGTTGAACGTTTCGCCGGCGAAATCGTAGATACGCCGTTGCAGCTGCTCGACCGCGCGGTCGATCTCCGCGCCGATGCGATGCAGTTCGCTCGGTTCGACGGCGACGCCCGCGCGCTCCATGCCGGCGAGGATTGGGGCGAGCGGCACCTCGACCTCGTCGTAGAGACGAAGCTGGTCGCGCTGCGCGAGCGCGTCGCGAATAGGATCGACGAGCCGCAGCGTCGCATCGGCACGAGCCGCGGCGTTCGTGGCGACGCCCGCTACGAGTATCTCTGCGACCGCATCGTCGACGGCGGAGAACGCGCGCCCCGGGTTGAGCACGTGCGCGCCGAGCATCGTGTCGTCGTCGAACTGCAGCTGGATCCCGTGCGCGTGCAACGCGTGGGTCGCGCGCTTTGCGTCGTGAACGGCGCGCCGTCCGGCTCCGGAGAGCAACGCTGCAAAGGCGGCGCGCACGGGCACGTGCGCGAGCGCGTCGATCGCGAACGCGACGCCCTCCCCCGCTCGTACGCTCGCGCCGATCGCGCCTTCGTGAAACGCGACGGCGACGAGCGGCGCGCCGGCCATACCCTCGAGCTCTTTGGCAAGGCGCGCGAACTCCGGCGGATCCACCGAGGCGACGTAGTCGCGGTACGAGCCGATGAGCTGCTCGGCTCCGGGCGCGAGCGGCAGATCCTCCGGAGGCTTCATGCGCGCGAGAAGCGTCTTGAATTCGAGCTCCGCGAAGAGCGGATAGAGTCTCGCATCCGTAGGTTTCTCGTAGCGGCTGCGCGACCAATCGAGCCCGATCGGCAGCCCGCGGTCGGCGAGGGAGACGTCGCGGCAGAGCTGCGCTTGCTTTGCGTACTCCTCGACCAGACGCTGGAGCTTGGGAGATCCGGCGAGCGATGGATTCGCAACGAGCGCGTCGAGCGATCCTGCGGACTGCAGCAGCTTCGAGGCGGTCTTCTCGCCGACGCCGGGGATGCCGGGAAGGTTGTCCGAGGGATCGCCCTTGAGCCCGCGGTAATCCGGCAGCTGCGCCGGAGCGAGACCGAAGCGCTCGCGCACCGCTGCGACGTCGTAACGCGCGAGATCGGTGATGCCGCGCCGCGTTGCGAGAACGGTCGTCTTGTCGTCGACGACCTGCAGCAGGTCCAAGTCGCCCGTGAGGATCAGGCTACGCGCACCGTGCGCCTCCGACTGGGCGGCGAGGGTTGCGATGACGTCGTCGGCTTCCTGCCCTTCGATTTCGGCGATGGGAATGCCGTACGCGTCGAGTACGCGCCGCACGAGCGCAAACTGTCCGCGCAGATCCTCGGGCATGGCTTGACGCTGCGCTTTGTAGTCGGCATAGAGCGCCACGCGATGCGCGGGCATGCCTTTGTCGAACGCCGCGACGACGTGCGTCGGCTTCTCTTCGGCGACGACTTTGTTCAACATCATCGTGAAGCCGTAGACGGCGTTGATCGGCATGCCTTTGACGGTCGAGAGCGGCGGAAGCGCGAAGAACGCCCGATACACCAAACCGTAGGTGTCGATCAGCATCACCGTGTCGCATTCGTGTTCCATGCGGTCCGCCGTTAGCGGATGTCGATCGTCGACGACGCCGCGATAACGCGCCCGTCGTCGGTGATGGCGAGAACGGAGATCGGGTAGCGCCCCCGCGCCGACGGGAGCTGCACGTGGGTGGGAGCTCCGTCACTGCGTTCGACGCTCCACGAGACCGGTCGCGTGTCTGCTTGCGCGAGCATCAAATCGGGCGGAGGTTCGGTATGGCGCACGAACTCCAGCACGAGCGGATGCGCCCCGGTGGAATCGACCCACGGATGCCACGTCGTGCTCTGCGGGGCACTCGTCTGCGTCGTGCTCACGTCAAAAGCGAGCGCGTCCGGCACAGAAGTGAAGAGCGCGCTTCCGCTGGGATCGCCGCTGCTCACGCGAACCACAATGGTTCCGGCGATCGCGCTCACGCCGCGCAACGAGACGGCGACGTCCGAGCCGGGCTGCGGCGGTGGATCGATGCTCAGCGTGGCGGTGTCCGCTCTGCCTTGGCCGTCGACGTCGAGCGACGCGGTGCTCGACTCGATTGCGCCGTCGCGAACGAACGACGCTGAGACGTGCAGTGCGCCGGCTGCATCGGTCGCGCGCAGCACCGCCGACGCGCGTCCGTCTCGGACGTGCGCGACGACGGCTTGCACGCCGAAGGCCCCGTCCAGCGAGAACAGGGCATCGCCTTGAACACCCGGTGCGACGGCTTCGACGCGGACCGCATCGCCGGGCGCGTAGCGGTCGCGGTCGAGCGTGAGTACGACGTCGGCGCTGTCGCCCTGCGCCGTTGCGAGCGATGCCTGAGCGTCGACTTCCACCTGCGTCGCGTCTTGCGCCTGCAGGCCGTCGCGATCGAGCGTCGCCATGACGAGGTTCGTGCCGAGATATGCCGACGTGAATGCGCCGCGCGCGCGCCCCGCGGCATCGAGCGTCAGCGTCTGCTGCTGCACCGATCCGCCGTGGGCCAGCGTCACCACGACCTGTCCTCCACCGGCGGGCCTGCCGCTGCGAACGTTCGTCGCGTACACGTCAAAACCAATCGGCGTGCCGAGCGTTTCTTGGTCGCGATCGAGTTGGAGACGCAAAGCGACCGGCGCGGTCGCCACGATGATGCGCGTATCGGCCGTCGCGCCTCCCGATTCGACGCGCACGCCGTAGGTCGACCCGAGGCCGTCCGTCGGACGGGCAATCCGAATCTCGGCGCGACCGGCGCCATCGGTCGTGATGCGCTCGTCGAGCCACGCCGTCGTTCCCCACGGCGTCGAGCGCGGAGAATAGTCGACGTAAACGTGTGGCGAGCGAATGACCGTGACGTGGATGGGAGTGTCGGGTCGCGACGAGCGAATGACGACCGGAACGTCTGTAGACGGGCTGCACTCGTCGCCGCACGCCGAAGCGACGTCGAGAACGAGATCGCCCGCATCGGCATCGACGTGCACGCTCGCACCACCGACTCCGCCCGCCGTTTGAGCGAGAATCGCATCGTCGCCGGCCGCGGCGTTCGCCGGCACGGGAAGATCGGCCGTAAACGCACCGGACCGATCGACCGCCGCTCGCTGCTCCGCGAGCAGCCTCGCACCGTCGCGCAGTGAAATCGTCACGTCTCCGCTCGCCGGGATCAAGACGTTGCCGCGCCGTACGCGCGCGAATCCCACCACGCGCACCGTGCCGCCGGCGTGGACGACCGCCGATGCGGTACGCACGCCGACGACCGTCGAAGGAAGCGGCGCCTGCGGCAAGAGGCTCAGAAATGCGAAGCTCGCACCCCACTGCGCCAGCGCGAAGATCGGACGATCGGGCGAAAGCCAAGAGATGGCGCCCTCGCGGTCCGTGTATCGCGTGACGAAGCGGTCGCCGACGAGGAGCTGCACGCGCATTCTCGCGATCGCCTCTCCGGACCCGAGATCGGTTCCGTACAGAAAGAGCTGCTCGGGCGTCTGTTTGGCGATCAAGCCGATGCGCGAGCGATTGATCCACACTTGTTCGCCGACCGCACCGCGCCGCGCTTCGATAATGAAGAAACCTTCGCGCGTACCGAGCGGAACGTCGACCGCATTGGGCTGAAACTGATATCCTCCGGGCGGCGTAAACCGAAAGCGTATCAGCGGACGCAGCCGCCGCGTATCGATTGCGCGTGGGCGCGCGTTCGATCCGGCCGTAAGCACGTCCGCCGGATCGACGCGATACACGGAGAAGTCTACGGGTGCGCTCGAATACGTATCGAGGCGCACGGTCGTCGCTTTCCACGGGACGTTTGAGTCCGCGGCGAATAGGGCAAAATACGCATCGAGCTTATGCAGATCGACGATGGGCCTGGCGGCGGAAGCGGGAGCGACGAAGAGCGACGCAAGCAGCACCGCGGCAAGGGTTCGAGCGGCAGACATCAATGGTTCGCCCTTCGACGGCGGCCCGATTACGGGCCTGCGGGGCAGGGCCGCGAGGCGGCTGCGCGTAACGTTCGCCCGGTGGACGAACACGGTGCCGAAGGTTCAACGTCGACGCGCTGCCGCTTTTGCGGCTGCGACGACGGCGACCAGTTCGCCAAAGAGATGCGCGAGAAAGCGCACATCCAAGTCGTCGTTGCGTGCGGATCCTGCGGACACGCTTTCACGACTCTTTCGCGCAATTAAGATACCGCTTTTGGTGCTGCTCGGTGCGGCGCCGCTTCTGGCCGCTACGAATCCCAGCGCGCACCACACGCCGGCTCCGCGTCCGTCCGCGCACGCTCCCGCTCCGCGTATCCCGATAATACACGAGCCGCTCGTTCGGCTTCATACGGAGTTCGTCGTCGAGGTCAACCGCAGGGGACAAGTCGTACGCGTGAAGAGCGCCCGGGGATGTCCAAACCCGACGTTCAACGCGCAGACGTACGGGAACGTCCTGCAAATTTGGATCCGCCACCCAAATGGGACGGCCGATGTCGGCCTCTATCGCGTATCGTATGATTACGACCCGCGCGCCCGCAGCGTGACTCGCCGCATCGCGCTGATTCGCCGCGGCGGCAACTGGGCAAACGCGCAGGGCGCGGCCAACGAGATGCTCGATACGGCTCGCCGCGAAGCCGAGTCCGCGTCGGGGAGAAACCTCCCGCCACTGCAGAACATCATCGGCAGCACGCCGACGCCCCACCCCCACTAACGCAGCGTTGCGCTACGTAAGCTTCTTTTCACCCGACGCCGGCGTGCGACCGGGAGTACTCGAAGGCGACCGCATTCGGACGATTGCGTGCGCGACGATGCGCGAGTTCATCGCGCTCCCTCCCGCGCAGCGCCCGGGACGCGTGACGGACGAGTACGTCGCGCTCGCACGGGTGCGTCTCGACGCGCCGGTGAGACCCGCTCGCAACGTCTTCTGCGTCGGCCGCAACTACCTCGAGCATATCAAGGAAGGAGCGCTCGTCTTCGGCCGCGAGACGAAGCTGCCCGAGCGTCCGACGTTCTTCACGAAGGCCCCGACGGCGATCGCCGCCCCGGATACGACGCTGCGCTTTGAGGCGGCGATCTCAAACGAGTACGATTACGAAGCCGAGCTGGCCGTGGTGGTCGGAGCGCGCTGTAAAGACGTGGCGGAGACGGCGTGGCGCGACGTCGTCTTCGGATACACGTGTCTCAACGACGTCACCGCGCGCGATCTCCAGCGCGAGCACGGGCAATGGTTCAAAGGTAAGAGCCTCGACGACGCGTGTCCGCTGGGTCCCTGGATCGTCCCCTCCGGCGAGGTCGCGGATCCCCAGCGACTGGAAATCGCGTTCAGGCGCAACGGCATCGAGAAGCAACGCAGCACTACGGCACGCATGATCTTCCCGATCGCGCGCCTGATCGCCGAGTTGAGCCGTGGGATGACGCTCGAACCCGGCGACGTGATCGCGACGGGAACGCCGGAGGGCGTCGGCTTTGCGCGGCAACCGCCGGAGTTTTTGCAAGACGGTGACGAGATGACGGTCGAGATCGAAGGAATCGGCAGCCTGCGCAACCATATTCACATCTCATGATCGTCGCAGTTCCACGCGAAGCTGCTTCTCAGGAGCGGCGGGTAGCGCTCGTGCCGGAGAGCGTCGCTCGCTTCGTCAAGCTCGGGGCCACGGTGCACGTCCAAAAGGATGCCGGAACGCGCGCGGCATTCCCGGACGAACTCTACGAAAGAGCCGGAGCGACAATCGTCGGTGACGCAACGACGCTGGCGCGCGATGCCGATCTTCTCGCGTGCGTCTCTCGCCCGAGCGAGGAACTGCTCGCGCTGCTGCGCAAGGGCACGACGATCGTCGGCTTCTTCAACCCGCTCGGCGATCCGGCGTACCTGCAGCAGCTCGCAGGGCGCGGCTTGACGGCTCTCGCCGTCGAGTCGATACCGCGCATCACGCGCGCTCAGCCGATGGACGCGCTCTCTTCGCAGAGCAACATCGCGGGGTACAAGGCCGTCTTGTTGGCAGCCGTCGCGCTACCGCGTTTCTTTCCGATGCTCACCACGGCCGCGGGCACGATCCCGCCCGCAAAGGTCTTCGTCATCGGCGCCGGCGTCGCCGGGCTACAGGCCATTGCAACGGCGCGGCGCCTCGGCGCCGTCGTCAGCGGGTACGACGCGCGCGCCGTCGTGAAAGAGCAAGTGCAGTCGCTCGGCGCGACGTTCGTCGAGTTCGACGTCGGCAATGCCGAGGGCACCGGAGGCTACGCGCGCGAGCTGACGGCCGAGCAGCTCGAGCAGCAGCAACGCGCGATGGCACAGACAATCGCAAAGAACGACGTCGTCATCACTACCGCAGCCGTTCCCGGCCGGCCGGCGCCGCTCATCGTCACCGAGCCGGCGGTCGCCGCAATGCAGCCCGGATCCGTCATCGTCGACCTCGCGGCCGAAACGGGAGGCAACTGCGCGCTCACCAAGCGCGACGAAACGATCGTAACCCAGAACGGCGTCACCATCGTCGGCACGACGAACCTGGCCTCGACGATGCCGTACGACGCGAGTCGATTGTATTCGCGCAACCTCTTCGCGTTGCTTTCGCCGTTCGTGAAGGACGGTACGCTCGCGCTCGATCCAAACGACGACGTGATCAAAGGCGCGTGCGTCGTGCGCGATGGCGCGGTTGTGCGGAGCTCAGCATGACGGACGTTTCGCACCTGCTCCAGCTCGTGACGGTGCTCGTTCTCGCGGTCTTCGTCGGCTTCGAGGTCATCTCGAAGGTGCCGACGACGCTGCACACGCCGCTGATGTCTGCGACGAATGCCATCCACGGCATCGTGCTCGTCGGCGCGATCGTCGTCGTGGCGGCCCTCTTCGGCGCTCCGGTGCACGGTGCGTGGCTGACGACGATCGCGATCGCAGCCGTAACCCTCGGCGCCATCAACGTCTTCGGCGGCTTCGCCGTCACGGAGCGCATGCTGCAGATGTTCCGTCGCAAAGAGGGCCCCCGGAAATGACCGCGACGCAGACGATCTTCGCGCTGCTCGATCTCCTGGCCATCTCGCTCTTCATCATCGGGCTGCATTATCTCAACGCACCGCCGACGGCGCGCTTCGGCAACCGGCTGGCGATGGTCGGCATGCTGATCGCGCTCGTCGTCGTCCTGGTAGGAACGCTGGGCATCGGTTGGTGGGCGATCGCGATCGGCATCGTCATCGGCGCCGCGATCGGAATCGTCGCCGCGCTAAAAGTCAAGATGACGGCGATGCCGCAGATGGTGGCGCTCTACAACGGCATGGGCTGCGGCGCCGCCGGAGCGATTGCCGCGGTCGAGCTGGCGCACGGCGTCACGTTGGATCCCGTCGTCGCCGTTTCGCTCGTCCTTTCCGCGACCATCGGCGCGGTCAGCTTCGCCGGCTCGCTCGTCGCATTCGCAAAATTGCAAGAACTGATGACCGGCAGACCCGTAACGTATCGCGGTCAACAGATCGTCAACGCAATCGTAGCGCTGGCGATCGCACTCCTTCTCGCGCTCTTCATCGCGCGCCTCGGCGATGCCGCAGCCTGGGTCTATCCCGGTCTCGTCGCCGCGGCACTCCTCTTCGGCGTGCTCTTCGTACTGCCGATCGGCGGAGCCGACATGCCGGTCGTCATCTCGCTCTTGAACTCGGCAACCGGCGTTGCGGTCGCGGTCACCGGCTTCGAGTTGTCGAGCCCGCTGCTCATCACCGGCGGTGCGCTCGTCGGCGCGAGCGGCACGATTCTCACCGTTGCGATGAGCCGCGCGATGAACCGCCCGCTCACGAACGTGCTCTTCGGCGCGTTCGGCGCGGCCGGCGGAGCCGAGCCGGCCGCCACCGGCAAGCAGCAGAACGTCCGCAGCGTCTCCGTCGACGACGTCGCCGCGATGCTCGCCTACGCATCGAAGGTCATGGTCGTTCCCGGTTACGGCATGGCCGTCGCCCAAGCGCAGCACAGCGTCAAAGCGCTTGCCGATCAACTCGAGAAGCGCAACGTCAAGGTGCTCTACGCGATCCACCCGGTTGCGGGACGGATGCCGGGGCACATGAACGTGCTGCTCGCCGAGGCGAACGTGCCGTACGAAGGGCTGCTCGACCTCGACGAAGCGAACGCCGAGTTCCCGACGACCGACGTCGCCCTCGTCATCGGTGCGAACGACGTGACCAATCCAGCCGCGCGCTCGGTGAAGAGCTCGCCGATTTACGGCATGCCGATTCTCGACGTCGACAAGGCTGCGAACGTCGTCGTGCTCAAACGCTCGATGCGCTCGGGCTTCGCCGGAATCGAGAATCCTCTGTACGAGCTCCCGAACTGTTCGATGCTCTTCGGCGACGCGAAAGCCTCGGTCGACGCGCTCACTGCCGCCGTCAAGGAATTGTAACCGTCGCGCGACGCCTCCCGAGCGACTGCTAGGGAATCCAGGGAGCGCCTAGCGCGAGAGCGTCCACGCGTAGGCGTTCCACGTCGGAAGAAACGCGTTCGGCGAAAAGCCGCGTAAGCGGCGGCGATACGCATAGATGTAATCGGCATCGAACAGGTACACGATGGGAACCTCCCCGGCCACGATGCGCGCGATCCGTCCGTAGAGGGACTTGCGGACGCTGCGCGACGTCGCGGCGAGCGCCCGGCGCTCGAGCGCATCGACCGTTGCGTTACACCAGCGCATGTAGTTCGAGGGTGCGCCACACGCGAGCACGCTCGAATCGTCCGGGTCAGCTCCCATCGTCCACGGAACGTACGCGAGATCGAAGTTACCCGCGGCAAGCGTTCCGGTGACCGGCAAGAAGAGCTGCGCGTTGCTGATGCTCTTGATCTCGACCGCGATACCGCGCGACTTCAACTCAGCCTGAACTTCGGTCGCGATGCGAACGCCGCTCGCCGTTTCGGGAAATGCGACGTACACGAGCTGGAGCGGTTTGCCGTCTTTCCGGCGCATTGCGTCGGGGCCGCGCGTCCAGCCCGCACGGTCGAGGAGCTCGTCGGCCCGGCCCGGGTCGAACGACGGCTCGCGCACGCTCGGATCGAACGCCCAAGAGAACTGCGGCTGCAACATGTTCGTGACGGGATAGTTTCCTAGCGTAATGCGCCGCGTGATTCCGGCCCGGTCGATCGACATCGCGATCGCGCGGCGGACGCGAACGTCGTCGAGCGGCGGATGCGACACGTTGATCGCGATGCCGGCGACCACCGCCGTCGGAACGCGAACGAACGCGATGCCCTTCTGCGCGCGCAGGAGCGACCATTGGACGGGCGCGACGAGATTCCAATCCACCTGGCCCGACTGCAGCAGCACCATGTTCGTCTGCGGGTCGGGCACGATGCTCAGATCGAGCCGTACGATGTGCGGTTTTCCGCGCCAGTACCGCGGGTTCGGGATCAGCCTGATCGCGTCGCCGCGTCGCCAGGAGACGAAGGTAAACGGCCCGTCGACGACGGACGGCGCCGCATTGAACGGAGCTCGTGCGAGCGGCGTTTCGTTGCGCAGCACGTGCGCGGGCAACACGGCCTGCGGCGACGTCCCGTAGGAGAAGTATGTCGTCACGGCCGGCGCCCACGCGTGGCGAAGCCGAAAGACGACGGTATGCGCGTTCGGCGCCCACGCACGCTCGATGAGATCGTATCCTTCGTGCGATCGCACCGGATTGTTCGGATCCAGGACCGCACGCAGGGTGAAGAGCACGTCCGCGCTCGTGAGGGGGACGCCGTCGCTCCATAGCACGTTCGGGCGCAGATGGTAGGTGATCGTCCGGCCGTCGCGTGAGATGCCGCCGTTGGCGATAGTCGGAATCTGAGCAAGCAACTCCGGGATCATGCGACCCTTGCTGTCGAGATCGACGAAGGGCTCGAAGAGCAGCCGGTCGACCTGCTGCTCGACCGAGGCTGCATCGGGATGGATGAAGAGCGGATTCAGCGTCGTCGGGTCTTCGGCGAGGTTGAAACGCACGGTCCCCGGAGCTATCGGGGGCGGGCCCGAGCAGGCGGCGAGCAAGGCAAGCAACGCTGGGACTTGTGCCAAACGAATTACCTGTGATAGGCTATGCATGCCAAATATTTCGCCGCCCTATATTGACTTCTAACGAATATGATTGTGCTCTCACCCGAGTTAGACGACCTCGATCTTCGTCTCCTCGAAGCCCTTCAACGCAATGCCCGTGCGACCTTCGCCGACTTGGGCGCCGTCGTCGGGTTGCGCGCGCCCGCCGTGCACGAGCGCGTCAAGCGGCTCGAGCAGCGCGGACACATCCGCAGCTACGGAGCGCGCGTCGACGCCCGGCGTCTGGGCTATGCATTGACCGCCTTCGTCAGCTGCTACACGTCCCCGGATTGCGACTACGACGCATTCATGCAGCGACTGGGCGCGATTCCGGAGGTGTGCGAAGTCCACTCCGTCGCCGGCGAGGAGAGCTACCTCTGCAAGGTCGTCACGCGCTCGACGCAACACCTCGACGATCTGCTCGCACGGCTCAAGGCCATGCCCGGAATGGCGCGCACGCGCACGACGATCGTACTTTCCACGCCTTTCGAGCGTGACGGGATCGCATTCTCGTGACCGTCCGCAGCGCGCAGTCTTGTCGCTTCGGCTCGCATCGCGTGCTCGATCCGCGCGGCGCGCTTCCGCAGGCGGCGTGGCGACTCGACGCAACGCCTATTGCGTACGAGAACGAGATCCTCTGCGACGTGGATGCGCTCAACATCGATTCGGCGTCGTTCGCACAGCTTCGCGAAGAGTGCGGCGACGACGCACACGCGATCGGCGAGCGCATTCTCGCGACCGTTCGCGACCGCGGCAAGCAGCACAATCCCGTGACCGGTTCGGGCGGCATGTTCGTCGGCTCGGTTCGCGAGGTCGGAGCGGCACTGCGCGAGCGCGTCACGCTGCAGCCCGGCGACCGCATCGCCTCGCTCGTGTCGCTCACCCTCACGCCGCTGTCTCTGGACGCGGTGCTCGGCGTCGATCGTGCGACGGCGCGCGTGCGCGTGCGCGGCACGGCCGTGCTCTTCGAAAGCGGCTCCTGGGCGAAGCTTCCGACGGACGTCGACGATCGCGTCGCGCTCGCGGTCTTCGACGTTGCCGGCGCTCCGGCGCAGATGCGCCGCCTGTGCCGTCCGGGCGATACCGTCGTCGTAATCGGCTCCGACGGCAAGAGCGGCATTCTGTCGTGCGTCGAAGCGAAGCGCCGCACGGGGCCGAGCGGCATCGTCATCGGCGTCGCACCGAACGGTCGCTCTCCCGGAGCGCAGCTCCTGCGCGACGGCGGCTTCGTCGACGAGCTCGTCGAAGCCGACGCGCGCGATGCCTTGCAGATGGCCCGGGGCGTCGAGACGGCCGCGCCGCACGGCGCGGATCTCGTCGTCAACTGCGTCAACGTCGCCGGCACCGAGGCCGGTACGATCCTCTGCGCCAAAGATGGCGGCAGCGTCTATTTCTTCTCGATGGCAACGTCGTTCACCGCAGCTGCGCTCGGCGCCGAGGGTCTTGGCAAGGACGTGACGATGATCGTCGGCAGCGGCTTCTCCCCGAACCACGCCGAGATCGCGCTCGAGACGCTGCGATCGCATCCGGCCGTGCTCGCACACTTCACTGCTATCTACGGACGAACACCATGATCGAGCTCCATCCCTTCAAGCCGCCCGCTCCGCACGACGTCGTCGCGTATCGCGACTTGCTCGGCGGCGAGTTCTGGCGACGCGTGCCCGCCTACGCGGACGTCGACGAAACGCAGTTTCTCGACCATCTCTGGCAGCAACGCCACTCCGTCAAGACGCCGGAGGAGTTGCTCGCGACCGTGCGGGAGCTCGCGTCGCCCGAGTTCATTGCCGACGCGGAGCTGGGCTTTCGTCGCGCGCCGATGGCGGTTCGCGTTTCGCCGTACGCCATCGCCCTCGTCGATTGGAACGATCCGTATCGCGATCCCATCCGCAGGCAGTTCATCCCGGTTGCCTCGGCATTGCTACCCAACCATCCACGCCTGACGTTGGACTCTCTGCACGAACAGGCCGATTCCCCGGTTCCCGGACTCGTGCACCGCTACGTCGACAAGGCACTCTTTCTTCCGCTGAACGTCTGTCCGGTCTATTGCCGGTTCTGCACGCGCAGCTACGCAATCGGGCCCGACACGCAGAACGTCGACAAAGTGGAACTCGCGAAGACGCCCAGCCAGTGGCAAGACGTCTTCGCGTACATTGCAAGCCGCCCGGAGCTCGAGGACGTCGTCATCTCCGGCGGCGATGCGTACCAGCTTCCTCCGAAGAATCTCGAGCTCATCGGCAACGCGCTGCTCGACATCCCGCACGTGCGGCGCATGCGTTTTGCAACCAAAGGCCCGGCGGTCATGCCGATGAAGCTGCTGACCGACCACGCATGGGTCGACGCGCTCACGCGGATCGTCGACCGCGGCCGCAGCGCGGGCAAGGACGTCGTCCTGCACACGCACTTCAACGCGCCCGAAGAGATCACCGAGATCACGCAGCGGGCGATGCGCGTGCTCTTCGAGCGCGGCATCTTCGTACGCAATCAATCGGTTCTGATTCGCGGCGTCAACGACGAACCGGAACGCATGCAGCGGCTCGTCAAGCGGCTCGGATACGTGAACGTCCATCCCTATTACGTCTACATGCACGACATGGTCAAGGGGGTCGAGGATTTGCGTACGACCATTCGCGCCGCGATCGGCGTCGAAAAATTCGTGCGCGGGAGCACGGCCGGCTTCAATACGCCGACGTTCGTTTGCGACGCGCCGGGCGGCGGCGGAAAGCGCGACGTGCACTCGTACGAGCACTACGACCGCGAGAACGGCATCGCGGTGTATGCGGCACCGTCGGTAAAGCCGGGTCGAGCCTTCGTCTACTTCGATCCGATCGACCAACTCGAGCCCGCCGCGCGCGAGCGCTGGCAGAACGAAACCGTCGCGCAGGAGATGGTCCACGAGGCCTTGCGACGCGCCGGCACCGGCGACGACTCCTTCGTCGTCGCATAAGTGCGCGTCTGCGTCTTCTGCGGGGCACGATCGGGGCGCGGCGACGCGTACCTCGCGATCGCACGAGGCGTAGCGCGCGCCATCGTCGCGCGTGGAGATTCCATCGTCTACGGCGGCGGGCGCGCCGGGATGATGGGGGCGCTCGCCGATGCGGCCTTGGAAGCCGGCGGCGAGGTCGTCGGCGTGATTCCGCGCGCGCTCGCGGACGAGGAGATCGCGCATCACGGTATCACGACGCTGCACGTCGTCGACTCGATGCACGCGCGCAAGGCGCTGCTCACGCAGCTCAGCGACGCCTTTATCGCATTACCAGGGGGCATCGGAACGATGGACGAGCTCTTCGAGGCGCTCACGTGGCGCCAGCTCGGAATCCACGATAAGCCGGTCGGCATCCTCAACGCGGGCGGCTACTACGACGCGCTGTTCTCGCTGCTCGATCGCATGTTCGAGGAAGGACTGCTTCCGGCAGCGACGCGCTCCTCGATCGTCACCGGGAATGCGATCGAATCGCTCCTGGGCAAGCTGTTTCCTACAGGAGACGTTCGCGCCGAACCGTAGAAGCACGCATGGCTGAACACAGCGCTGCCGATGCGTTGCACGAGGCGAGCGAGCGGGCGGAGCAGTTAGAATCCGGCTCCAAGCTCATTCCGATTTGCGCCGCCGTCATTGCGGTGCTGGCGGCGATTGCAACGCTTTTCTCTAATCACAGCTCCGTCGCGGGCCTCGAGAAACGCTCGCTCGCGGGCATCATGCAGACCCGCGCCGCCGATCAGTACGGCTACTACGAATCGAGCCGCCTCAAGATCGAAGTGAACCAAGTCATGAGCGAATCGGGCCTCGTACTAAGCCCCGCCGCCTTAGGTGCGATGCACGCGCGCATCGTGAAGGAAGCGCGGAAGTCGGCAGGCACGCTGCGCGTCGCGCGGAGCGACGAAGCCTCGGCGCAGGTTCAGCTCGCCGGCGCCGAACGTTCGCTCGGGTCGTACGAGCGCTACGAAGTCGCGGCGACGCTCTTCGACGTCTCCATCGTGCTCGTTTCGATTACGGCTCTCACGCACGGCACGAAAGCGTTGCTCTGGCTCGGCTTCGGTTTGACGCTCGTCGGCCTGGGGTATTTCATCGCCGGTTTCGCCCACGTCTAACCTGCTAAGGAAACCCTAACAGGCAAACGCCTACTCTTTCAGCGCCTCTGCAACGATGCGCTCTTGCTCTACCGCGTGCTGCCCGGCGTACCCTTCCGACGGGCTCGCGCGATAGGGCCGCCCGACGTACGCGATGTCGAGCGATTTGCCGAGCCGCTCCAACAGGCGCCGCCGTACGTACGCGCGCGCCCCCATGTTCTTGGGCTCCTCCTGAACCCAGAGGAGGGTCTTCACGCCGGCGTACGAGTCGATGACGGCGCGAAGCTCTTCGTGCGGTAGCGGGGCGAGCATCTCGACGCGCACGATCGCGGTCTTGCGCAGATTCGCGTACTGCGCGCTCTCGATGAGATCGTAGTAGATCTTGCCGGCGCACAGAATCAGGCGCTCGATCGTCTTCTTGTCCTTAACGTTCGGGTCGTCGATCACGGGTCGGAACGCGCGGTGCGCAAACTCGTCGATCGTACCGTACGAGGCTTCGTGGCGAAGCAACGACTTCGGCGTCATCAGCACGAGCGGGGCGGGGACCCCGTCGCTCGCCTGCGCGCGAAGAATATGGAAGTAATTGTCCGTCGTCGACGGATACGCCACCCGCAGATTGTTCTCCGCGCTCAGCTGCAGGAAGCGCTCGAGTCGCGCGCTCGAGTGTTCCGGTCCGCCACCCTCGTAGCCGTGCGGCAGCAACAGCGTGAGTCGCGATTGCTCTCCCCATTTGGCACGACCGGCCGAAACGAACTGATCGACGACGATCTGCCCGCCGTTGAAGAAGTCGCCGTACTGCGCTTCCCAGAGCACGAGCGCGTCTTGCGCGATCGCACTATACCCGTACTCGAAGCCCATGCACGCGTACTCCGAGAGCGGGCTGTTATGGATCTCGAACGCCGCACGCGCGCCCTCGAGATGCTGCAACGCAACGTACTGCGCTCCGGTCGCGACGTCGTGCCAGACCGCGTGACGATGGCTGAACGTGCCGCGTTCCGTGTCCTGGCCGGTAAGGCGTACCGGTACCCCCGCACAGACGAGCGACGCGAAGGCCAGCGCTTCGGCCATTCCCCAATCGACGAGGCCGCGCTCGTGCACGACGCCGCGCCGCCGTTCGAACTGCGCGTGCAGTTTCTTGCCGAGCGCGAAGCCGGCGGGAACGGCAACGAGCGCGTCGCTCCACGCAAGCAGCTGCGTCGCGTCGGGCGCCGGGAGCGTTGGAGCCGCCGGCGGCGAGTCGCCGGCGAGATCGGCGAGGATGACCGCGAGACTCGCGCCGCTGCTCTTGACGCGCCGGTGCGCGTCTTGCAGCGCCGCGGCCGCTTCCGCCGCGAGCTCGTTTGCCTCTTCGGTGGAGAGAATCGCTTGTGCCGCGAGCTTGTTCGCGTACAACTCGCGCGCCGTCGGATGCGACTTGATCGCATCGTACATGCGCGGCTGCGTGTACGCGGGCTCGTCGGTTTCGTTGTGCCCGACGCGGCGGTAGCCGATGAGATCGATGAGGACGTCGCGCGCGAACGCGCGACGGAAGGCGACGCAAAGATGGACGGCGGCGATGCACGCATCGAGGTCGTCGGCGTTGACGTGCACGATCGGCAGATCGAACCCCTTCGCGAGATCCGACGCGTAGCGCGTCGAGCGGCCGTCCTGAGTCTCGGTCGTGAAGCCGACTTGATTGTTTGCGATGACGTGCAGCGTGCCGCCGGTCGCGTACCCCGCGAGCGCCTGCATGTTGAGTACTTCGGAGACGACGCCTTGCCCGGTAAAGGCGGCGTCACCGTGAATGAGGATCGGCGCGGCCTTGCGCAGGTCTTGGACCGGTACGGGTAAGGAGCGATCGGTCTGCAACGCGCGACTCGCGCCCTCGACGACGGCGTCCACGGCTTCGAGATGGCTCGGATTGTTCGCGAGCGTGACCTCGATCGCGGCGCCGGAAGCGCGATACGTACCGTGCTCCCCGTGATGGTACTTCACGTCGCCGGTCACGTCGGCGTCACCGACGCCGCTGCGCTCGTTCGCGGCTTCGAACTCGGCGAGGATCTCCTCGTAGGGAAGGTTGAGAATGTGGGCGATGGTGTTGAGACGCCCGCGGTGCGCCATACCGATGACCGCGTGCTCGACGCCGTCCGCGGCGAGCAACTCCAGCGTCTCTTCGAGCATCGGTACGAGCGCGTCGAGCCCCTCGAGCGAGAACGTCTTCTGGCCGAGGAACGTCTTGCGCAGATAGCGTTCGAACGACTCGACGCGCGTGAGACGGCGCAGGATCTCGCGCCGCCGCTCGTGCGAGAACGCGATCCGGTGTTTGCCGGATTCGACGTACTCGCGCAGCCAGCGCCGCTGCTCGGTGCTCGAGATGTGCTCGATTTCGAATGCGATGGTCGAGCTGTACGTCGCGCGCAGCTCTGGAAGAATCTCGGCGAGCGTGTTGCCGGGAACCTTGACTTCGAGCACGGCGGCAGGCACCGCACTCTGCAATGCGGGGGTGAGGCCGTAGGTTTTCGGGTCGAGCGACGGATCGCCGGAAGGCTCGCTTCCGAGCGGATCTAAGTGCGCGGCGAGATGCCCGTGCGTGCGATACGCGGCAACGATCGCCATCCCGGCGGCCACCGCTCGCAGCATCTCCTCGGACTGGCCCTTCTCGCGCGACGGCTCGATCGTCACGACGGGCGTTTCGCGCGGGATCGGCGGCGCGAGCGCCAACGACGAGAACATCGACTCGTAGAACTCTGCGCGACCTTGCAGCAACTCGTCGACGCGACGCAGATACTCGCCGGATTGCGCACCTGCGATGACGCGATGGTCGTAGGTCGACGTCATCTGCATGACCTTCGCGACGCCGAGAGACCGCAGCGATTGTTCGTTCGCTCCCGCAAGCCCGACCGGAAATCCGATCGCGCCCGTTGCGATGATCGAGCCCTGTCCCGCCATCAGGCGCGGCACCGAAGCGACCGTTCCGATGCCGCCGGGGTTGGTCAGCGTAAACGTCGCACCGGTAACGTCGTCCGCAGCGAGCGCGTTCGTCCGCGCGCGGGCAACGAGGTCGTCGTACGCGGCATGAAAGCCCGCAAAATCGAGCGCGTCGGCGTTCTTGATGACCGGAACGATGAGAAAGCGCGTGCCGTCCTTACGCTCCGTGTCGACGGCGAGCCCGAGGTGAATGCCGGCCTGAACGCGCTGCGGCCTTCCCCGTTCGTCGCGTCGGAAGGAATACGTCATAAACGGCAGCTCGGCAGCGGCGCGCACGAGCGCGAAGGCGATGACGTGCGTGAACGACACCTTCTCGCTTCGGCCGGCGGCGCGCAGCGCAGCGTTCATCTCGCGGCGACGCGCGTCGAGTACATCGACGCAAACGGCGCGCAAGCTCGTCGCCGTCGGAACCGAAAGGCTCTGCTCCATATATCCGGCGAGCGCTGCAGCCGGCCCCTTGATTGGCGTGAGCTGGGCATGCGGTGGAAGAGGCGGCTGCGACGGCGCACCTGCGCGTTTCGCGTCTTCGGCTTGATCGAGCACGTCTTGGCGAAGAATCAGCCCGTTCGGACCGGAGCCGCGGACGCGCGCGATCTCGAGGTCGCGTCTGTGCGCGATGCGCTGTGCCTGCGGCGTCGCGACGGATTCTGCGGCGCGCGCGCCGGCTGGCGCTATCGGCGGCGGAGTCGACGGCGCGGGAGCTGCACCGTGCGCTCTTGGTTTCTCCTTCTCTGGGGTGCCGTTGCCCGACGCCTTCGTCGTGTCGATCTCGACGAGATCGGAGCCGACTTTCACGGTGGCTCCCTCGTCCGCAAAGATGCGCGTGATGACGCCCGAGACGGTCGCGGGCACCTCGACGTCGACCTTATCGGTCGTCACGTCGACGAGGGGGTCTCCCTCGGCGACGAAATCGCCGATCTTCTTGCGCCACTCGACGATAGAACCTTCGGTGACGGACTCGCCCATCTCGGGCAGCGTTACCTTGACCGATGCTTGCATCACGCTCTTGCGATCAGGTTTCTCGGAGATTCTACCGCCGACCTAGGAAAGCTAAAAATAGCGTGCGGGAAGAGCGGGGAAGCTCACCATCGCGTTCCGGCGAAAGGCCGGACGTTCGTGCGACAGCACGAAACCGGCGACGTCGTACGCCTCCTGAGGCGATAGCGTCCCCGGCGCGTTCTTCGGCATATTGTAGTAGACGAAGCCGGTCATGAGATCGATACGCGCCATCCCGGCACCGCCGTTGAACGACGTCGCTCCCCACAGCGGCGGAAACGCTCCGCCGCCCGCACCGCCCGCTCCGTGGCATGCGGCACAGCGCTGCGCGTACAGCGCGCTTCCTCGCGCGCGATCCGGTGAACCGCTCGGCAACGCGATCGCGAAGCGCTGCGAGCTCGCCTCGGCTCTACCCGTCGGCGTCCCGCGCGAAAGCCACGCGATGTACGCGACGAGCGCGATCATTTCGCGGCTCGCGTACGCCGGCGGACGGCCGTTCATGCTGTAGAGGAAGCACTCTGCCAAACGATCCTGAAGCGCGATGACGCGTCGTGCGCGTTTGTTCCATTGTGGAAACGTGGCGAACGTGCCGACGAAGCTCCCACCTCGCGCGCGCGTCCCTCCGTCGACGTGGCAGGCGGCGCAATCCATGTTCGCGCGAACGTCGCCCGGTAGAACGCGCCGCGTCTGCATGACGATCTCCCGGCCGTACGCGATCTCTGCGCCGAGCGCTCCGTGCGGCAACGCCGCGGAGTCGTACGCGACCTGCGGCGCGGCATGCGCGCACGCGGCGACCGCAAGCGCAAGCGCGCACGCACCGAGGACGCGCATCCGTCTCTAAAACGCCAGCGTGAGGTACGTGTAGTGGTACTCTGCCTGGAGAACGGCGATCGTCGCGACCATCGACGGCACGACGAGCGCGCCGCGAATCAGGTGGGTCAACAGATCGTCGGCGACATCCTTCGGCGTCGCCCCCGGTGGAGCAAAGCCTTGCGCCACGAGTTTGCGCGATTGCTCTTCGATCGCCGTGTGACACGCCAGGACGATCAGGCCGCGTCGCTGCAGCATCTCGATGGACGTGTCCTGGTACATGCCGTGCTCGTCGTCCGGACTCGCCTGCCGGTCGTACCCGCTCTTTGCCGGATAGTAGGCGTTCGCCGTCAGCGCCGCGCCGTTCTGCGCGGGGATCTTGTAGAACTCCGCAAGGCGGTACTTCTTCCACATCGCGTCGGAAAGCACGTACGCCGTCGACGCGCCGTGGTTCGCCATAGCAACGGCGATCGCGCTCGGCGCATAGCCAAAGCCGAACTGCAGGCCGTTGAGGGTGTTCTTGATATTTCCGAGCGTCGTTGGGTTGAATGCGATCGACTCCACGACTTGGCGGATCTTCGCGGGGCGCCCGACGATGCGCGAAAAGGCCGCCTCGTCGAAATCGGCGCGCCGCTCCACCAAGGCAGTGCCGCCGGGCACGGCCGCGTCCGCCGTCGCGGTGCCTGCCCCGATGGCGAGCGCGCTCGACGACATGAGAAACATGCTGCGGTTCATGCGGTCCGATTCTCCACGACGACGCGCCTTCCCACCCCGAACCTCTAGGAGCGCTGCGACGAAAGTCAAACGTCTGTTTGCGTGGTCTCGGCGCTGACGATGCTCCTGCTCCTCGCGGTGGGATTTCTCTGCGGCGGGGCGGCCGCGTGGATCGCCTCCGAGCGGCGCATCGAGCGTTTGCGCGCTCGCGCCGGAGCTGCCGAGCGAGACCTCGCAGCGAGCCGCGCGCACTTGGCAGCAACCTCGCAGACGCAAGAGCACGCGCTGACGGCGCTGCTCGAGCGCGCGAAGAACGAGGTACGGGATGCTACCGCCGCGCGGACGGGCGAACGGGTCGGAGACCTCGTGAAACCGATGAACGAGCAGTTGACCCAGTTCAACGCGCTCGTCGGCGGCCTCTTGGCGCGCACCGAACGTCTCGAATCCGCCGCAACGACGCTCGCGTCACAGACGTCATCGCTCGTCAGCGCGCTTCGCAATCCGACGACGCGCGGCAAGTGGGGCGAGATGCAGCTGCGCAACGTCGTCGAGCGTGCAGGGATGCTCGATCACTGCGATTTCTCCGAGCAGCAGACGATCGCAATCGAAGGCGTACGCGTGCGCCCCGATTTGACGGTGAACCTTCCCGGCGGACGATGCGTCTTCGTCGATGCGAAGGCGCCACTCGATTCGATGCAAGCCGCACTAGACGCCCCCGACGACGCGCTGCGCCACGAGCTGGTGCACAAGCACGCGAAGGCGTTGCAAGACCACGTCGACGCGCTCGCGCGCCGTGGCTACCAGGCCGCCAAAGGCTCCGTAGATTTCGTGATCATGTTCGTGCCGGGCGAGTCGTTCTTGAACGCTGCCTGCAACGACGATCCGATGCTCACGGAGCGCGCGCTCGACAAAGGCGTCATCGTCACGGGGCCCGTGCAGCTGATCAGCCTCCTGCGCATGTTCGCCACTGGCTGGCAAGCCGTACGGCAGGAAGAGAACGCGAAGCGCATCGCGGCGATCGGCAAAGAGCTGTACGAGCGCGCGCAGCGCTTCGCGGAGCATCTCCTCAAGCTGCGCAGGGGGCTAGAAAGCACGGTAGACGCGTTCAACACGACCGTCGGGTCGTACGAAACGCGCCTCTTGCCGCAAGGGCGCAAGCTCAAAGACGAGGCTGCGCTGCCGGGCGACGACCTTCCCGAGATTGCCGCCATCGACAACGCCGTTCGACCGATCACCGCGCTCGATGCCGCGCCCGAGCCGACGCGCATCCCGCGAACGCAGGGACTCTTCTAGCGGATCCGCCCATGCGGGCTGGTCGCTTAGCCCGTTAGGGCCGAGGGCTCGGGTGTGCCAGCTCCCAGCCGCGCAGCGCGGCGAGCGTGTTCGCAACGTGCTGCGACGGATCCAAGTTCGTATACGTGTAGACGATCGTTCCATCCGGTACGATCACGTACGACGTGCGGTTCGCATAGGCGGTATGCGCGGGAAGGACGGCATCGTAGGCGCGAGCGACCTGCAGCTGCGGATCCGCGGCGACGGGAAACTTCTTGCGGCACTCGCTCACCGAAAAGCGATTGAGGGTGGCAATGGTGTCGTGAGAGACGCCGATAACGGTCGCGCCGAGCGCCTTGAACCGATCGATTGCCGCGGCGAAATCGTGCGCTTCGATCGTGCACCCGGGCGTGAAGGCCGCCGGATAAAAGTAGAGGACGACCGGGCCCTTCCTGAGCGCGTCGGCGAGGTTGAACGTGTAGACGGTGCCGCCGAGCGACGCCTGCAGCGTGAAATCGGGGGCCTTCGTTCCGACGCCCAGAGCGGCCGAAGCAACGGCCATCGCTGCCGCCGCCGCCAGAACCGTGGCGGCAATGAGTCGTGCGAGCATATGCGCCTCCTGGCCTCTCTCTTTTTTCAGGGACGCCTAATGCCTTCTTCAGGGGCACCTACTGCACGCCCCCGCTCGCCTTCCTATGCTTGAGAAGAGCCGCTGCATCCCCGCCCTGAGCGACAACGATTCTCGACGACGACGCGCGCGTCACGGCCGCGGACGACAACGGCGTCATCGCCTCCTGCACCGACGGCGCGGGACACCATGCGACCGGCATTCCGGCGTCGGCAGTACTGCGTCTCACGCGCTACGAGCGGCGTAGAGAACGGATTTCGCGCGGTCTTACGAAATTCCGATGAGCTTGGCGAGGATCATTCTTTGGACTTCGTTCGTTCCCTCACCGATTTCGTTGATCTTTTGGTCGCGATACATGCGCGAAACGGGGTACTCGTCGATAAAGCCGTAGCCGCCGTGAATTTGAACGGCGTCGTTGACCACGCGATGCGACACTTCGCCGGCGTAGAGCTTGGCGAGGCTCGCGCTGAAGGCGTAATCGCGGCCGTGGTCCTTCTCCCAGGCGGCTTTGAGCATCATGAGCTTGGCGTGCTCGATCTGCACGACCATGTCGACGAGCTTGAACTGTATCGCTTGGAACGACGCAATCGCCTGGCCGAACGCGCGACGCTCCTTCGCGTACTTCACGGCCTCATCGTACGCGCCCATCGCGAGCCCGACGGAGAGCGCGGCAACGGAGATGCGGCCGCCGTCGAGGATCGTGAGAAACTGACGAAAGCCCTCTCCGCGCTGGCCCAAGAGATGATCTTCGGGCACGACCGCATCGGCGAACGACAGCTCGCGCGTATCGGAGGCGCGCCAGCCCATCTTGCGATACTTTCGGCTCCGCGTGAAGCCGGCGGTATCCTGCGGCACGATGATGTTCGATATCTCGGACTTGCCGCCGTCGCGCGTTCCGGTAACGGCGGTGATCGTCGTGCCGCCCGTGACGTCGGTGCCGGAGTTGGTGATGAACGCTTTGGTTCCGTTGATTCTCCACGAGCCGCCGTCGAGCACGGCGCGCGTCTTGCAGTTTGCCGCATCGCTTCCCGCCTCAGGCTCGGTCAGTCCAAATCCCCAAAGCTGCTTGCCTTGCGTCAACGCAACGAGGTAGCGCTCTTTCTGCGCCTTCGTGCCGAACAGGTGAAACGGCATCGCGCCAAGCGAGACTGCGGCGGCGAGGGTAATCGCCGTCGATGCATCCGCGCGCGCGATCTCCATAACGGCGAGCGCGTAACTCGTCGTGTCGGCGCCGACCCCGCCGAACTCCTCGGGAAACGGAAGGCCGAAAAATCCCAGCGCTCCCATTTTCGCCACCAAATCGTAGGGGAAGCGCTCCTCGCGATCCATCTCCTCGGCCCGCGGGCGGACCTCGTTTTGCGCGAACTCGCGCGCGAGGTGCTGAATTGCGAGCTGATCCTGCGTTAGGTCGAAGTCCATGGCTCGAAGGTATAGGTCCGGGCCCTGCGCAAAACCCTCTCTTCCACGATGATCTCTCTGCGCGGCGTCTCGCTAGTCTATCCTAACGGCGTTCGCGCTCTGGACCAGGTGAGTCTGGAGATCGCCAAGGGTGAGTTCGTCTTTCTCGTCGGCCACTCGGGCACCGGAAAGTCGAGCCTCCTCCGCTTGCTCTACCGCGAAGCGCCGCCCACGTCCGGTGAGATCACGGTTGACGGCATTCGCGTCGACCGGCTCCCGCGCCGGCGCGTGCCCGCGCTGCGCCGCCACCTCGGCGTCGTCTTTCAAGACTTCAAGCTCTTGCCGGACAAGACGGTCTGGGAGAACGTCGCGTTCGCGATGCAAGTCACCGGTGCTCCGACGAAAGAGATCATGCGCCAGGTTCCTCGTGCGCTCGATCTCGTCGGGCTCTCGCACCGCAGTCGCATGTATCCCGACGAGCTCTCCGGCGGAGAGCAGCAGCGCACCGCGATCGCCCGCGCGTTGGTCAACAATCCAAAGATCTTGCTCTGCGACGAGCCGACCGGTAATCTCGATCCCGCAAACACGACGGAGATCGTCGACCTTCTGCTGCGCATCAACCTCAAAGGAACGACCGTCGTCGTGGCGACGCACAACCAAGCCGTCGTCGACCGCATGCGGCGGCGCGTCGTGCGTTTGGAGAACGGCAAGATCGTCACCGACAAGGAACGAGGCTACTACTATCTTGGACTGGGGCAGGGTCAGGTTCTTTCTGGGTGAGGTTGCGCGAAGTTTTTCGCGCAACTCACTCATGCAACTCACCGCGATCGGCACCGTCGCGGTGACGTTGATGTTGCTCGGCGCGTTTCTCTTCATTCGAACGACGCTCGCCGATCTCGGCAACGGGATGCTGCAGCAGATCGAGATTTCCGTCTACGTGGACTCGAACGCAACACCGCACGAGATCGCCGCGCTGCGCGCATCGTTTCGCGCGGATCCGCGTATCGCGTCGGTCGCGTTCATCCCGAAGAGCGAAGGTCTGAAGGAGCTCCGAGATCGGACGCGCGGCGTCATCGACACCTCGTTGCTCACCGAGAATCCCCTGCCCGACAAGTTCCGCGTTCGCGTGCACGACCCCGCACTCGTCCCTGCGGTGGCGGCGGACCTTCGCCGCCTCACGGGTGTCGGCAACGTCGTCTACGGACAACAAGTCGTGCAGCGCCTTCTTCGCCTAGGTGATGTTCTCCGACGAGTCGGCATGGCGTTGATCGCCCTGTTCCTCGTCGTCGCGGGAATCATCATCTCCAACACCACGCGGATCGCCGTCTACGCGCGCCGGCGCGAGATCGGCATCATGCAGCTGGTCGGCGCCACGAACATCTACATTCGCATGCCGTTCATCTGCGAAGGTCTCGTCGTCGGCCTGATCGGAGCCGCGGCGGCGGTGGTGCTCCTCGTCGCCGCGCGCGAAACGCTCTGGCCGCGAATGCTCGAAGCGCTCCCCTTCGTGCAATTCAACGTGACGACGGTCGACGTGCCCAGACTCGTGCTGCAGCTCTTCCTCGTGGGCGGCATCATCGGCGCGACCGCTGCGTGGTTCGCCGTCGGACGCTATCTCCAGACGTGATGCGACGTCTGCTCGCCTCTCTGCTGCTCGTGGCCATGCCCGTCGGTGCGGCGGCCGCGTCCCGCGCGAGCCTCCACCATCAAGAGCACGTGAGGCACTTGATGACGCTCGAGCAACGCATACGAGAGCAACGGCTGCGCACCGAAGAGATGCATCGGCGCCTGCATTTGAAGCGCGCGCAGCTCCACGCGGCAGCAGCGCGGGTCAACGATCTCCAGTCGCAGCTCGATCAGACCAACGCCGCGATCTCGACCGTCGACGCCACGCTCTCGCATCTCGGCGTCGAGCAGCACGAGACGGAGCGGCGCCTGCACTGGTACGCACTGCAGCTTGCGGCCGCAGAGCGGTCGCTGCAGCTCCAGGACGGGCTCTTGCGCCGCAGGCTGGTGGACATCTACGAGTACGGATCGCCGAACTATCTGAGCGTACTGCTCGCTGCGAGATCGTTCAGCGATTTCGTCGAGTCGTGGGACGATTTGCGCCTGCTGATCGCCGCCAACCAGCGCGTCGTGCACCAGCGGCAAGCGGCGGCCAAGCGCGTTCTCATTACCGAGCGCGCCCTCGAGGCGAACCAAGTCGCGTTTCAAGACGAAGAGCAGCAACAAGCGCAAGCCCGCACGCAGCTGGGAGCGCTCGCCGCCGAGCGCGGCAACCTGGTCTCCCTTGCGGATCGCGATCGGCGACGCATCGCCACGCAAGTCGCGGGCATGGAGGATCTCTCGGCCGCTCAGGAAGCGCAACTCGAAGCCCTGATTCAACTGCGCGCGAGAGAGATAGACATGGAGCAAGCATCGGGGCGGCGCGCGGCCGGCATCGCCGGCGCGCGCATCCGCTCAAACGGCCGCTTCTCCTGGCCGGTAACGGGACCCATCACCTCGCCGTTCGGCTGGCGATCGAATCCTTTTGGTGGAGGACCTGAGTTTCATCAAGGACTCGACATCGCGGTTCCGGTCGGAACCACCGTAACCGCCGCGGCGGCGGGAACGGTCATCATGGCACAGTGGTATGGTGGGTACGGAAACTACATCTTGATCGATAACGGAAATCACTACTCGACGGGATACGGCCATCTCTCGGCCTTCTACGTCTCCGCCGGACAGGTCGTCCAGCGCGGGCAGGCAATCGCCGCCTCGGGGAATACCGGCTATTCGACCGGTCCCCATCTGCACTTCGAGATCCGCTACAACGGAAAGCCCATCGACCCCGCTCCGAGGCTCAGCCATTGAACGTCCGCACCATCGTCGTCGCACTTCTCGTCGCCCTCCTTCTCGCCGCGGGCGCATTGTACGTCGGCAATCGGAGCGGCGCGCTCGGAACGCGCAGCGGCCTGCCGCTTCGCGTCGCCGACGGCAGCATCAGCGATCTCTTCGGGGGACCGTCGGACGATCAGCTCGTCGGCATCGCCCTGCTGCAACTGGAACGCGCATACTACAAGCCGATCGATCCGCAGACGCCGTTCCACGGCGTCACGAGCGCGCTCGTCGCGTACCTGCACGCCAAACACATCGCAGCGAAGCTTCCGGACGTGCGCGCAACCGGAGATCCCACCGTGGACGCGGCGCGTTTGGAGCGCGAGGTTGCGTACGCGCAATCGCACTACGGTGCGGCTGCCGGTCGTGACCAGATCCTCGAATACGCGCTCGCGGGCATGATGAACTCTGTCGACGATCCGTACACCGTGTACTTGTCGCCGCGAGAGATCCAACAGTTGACCGAGACGCTAAACGGCGGAAACTTCGGCGGGATCGGCGTCTACATCTTCCCGCTGCGCAACCACGAGATATTGCTCCAGCCCATCGAAGGGCTGCCGGCCGACCTCGCCGGGATGAAGGTACCGCTGATTCTGGACAGCGTGAACGGGACGCGTACGGGCGGCCTCTCCTCCGACGTCGTTCAGGCACTCATCCGCGGAAGCGCCGGCACGACCGTCACGATCCAAGCCCACCTCATCCAGGCGCCCAAGAGCGTGCGCACGTTCCACATCGTTCGCGAGATCATTCACGTCCCCACCGTCCACGCGAAAATGGAGAACGGCTTCGACTACATTCGACTCTCAGAGTTCGGCGAAACGTCCGCGCAAGAAATTCACGCCGCGTTGCTCGACGGTCGCGCTCGAGGAGCGAAAGGATACATTCTCGACTTGCGCGACAACGGCGGCGGTCTCGTCGACAGCGCGGTGGCGATCGTGAGCTACTTCGTTCCGCGAGGAGCCACGGTCGTTTCCGAAGTGGATCGCGCGGGGCACGTCGCGCCCCAGTACGCCGACGGCGCGACGATCGCCGGACTGCATCCGCTCGTGATTCTGGTCAACAAGTACACGGCTAGCGCGTCGGAGATCACCGCGGGCGCCCTGCAGGACTACCACCTGGCGACGCTCGTCGGCACGCAGACCTTCGGGAAGGGCGTCGTGCAGAGCATCTACGCCATGCCCGGCAATCAAGGCGCACTCAAGATCACGATCGCTCGCTACGTCACGCCGAGAGGCCGCGACATCGACCATCGCGGCATCCGCCCGGACCTCATCGTCGACCAGAGTCCCGATCCGCGCCTCATCGACACCCCGGCAGACAAGCAGCTTGCCGCCGCCAAGGCTCGTCTCCGGCAACTCTCGAACCCCTAACGCCGTTCTGCTTAGCAAGAAAGACCGCATGAAACGCCATCCGCTTCTCCTCGCGCTCGCCCTCGTCGTCGCATTTCTCGGCGAATCCGCGGTTCACGCGGCTCCTACGTCGGCGCTCTCGGCCACGGACCGCAGCGAAATTGCGGTCAGCTACGCGCATTTGACGACGGACTTCTACCAGCAGGTGTCGCCGCAATCCGTGCTCGACAGCGTTCGCGGCGACCTGATCTCCACGCTCCGGGCGGCCGGTCTGAAGCGCGCAACGCTTCCCGCACTGCACGCCAACGGCCTCGAGGCGAGCAACGTCCACGCAATCGAATCGGAGATCGCTTCCGCCGCGCGCGCCGGCGCGCGTCGCGTCTCGGCGCACCAGCTCGCCTACGCAGCGATCGACGGAATGATGCGCTCGGTGCACGACCGGTACACCGTCTTCTTGACGCCCAAGGAGTTCGCCGAGCTGAACCAAGGGCTCGATGGAGGGAACTTCGGCGGCATCGGCGTCGTCATCCAGCAGGACGACCGCACGCACTACATCGCCGTGGAGAACGTCATTCCAAACGGTCCGGCCGACAAAGCCGGCGTCGAGCAGGACGACCTCATCGTCTCGATCGACGGCGCGCCAACCAAATCGATGACGTCGCAACAGGCCAGCACGCATCTGCGCGGCCGTGAGGGGACGCGCGTCTCACTGACGATCCAACGCGCTGGAAAAGTACTCCCGCAGCCGATCGTCATCACGCGCGCGAAGATTCACGACGTCAGCGTCTTCGAGAAGATGCTTTCGAACAAGATCGGGTACGTCGAGTTGACCGTCTTCGGGCTCGACACGGGCAGCGAGCTCACGGACGCACTGAGCCGTTTGGAGCAGCAGGGCGTGCGCGCGATAGTGCTCGACCTACGCGACAACGGCGGCGGGTATCTCGATGCGGCCATCGCGGTCAGCTCGAAGTTCATTTCGAGCGGGCCTATCGTCTCGGTTGAGGAGCGGCACTCCGACGTGACGACGTGGGAGGCGGACAACACGGCGATCTCGCCACTTCCTCTCGCGGTGCTCGTCAACGGTCACACGGCGTCCGCCTCGGAGATCACCTCGGGCGCCATTCAAGACAGCGGCGTCGGCACGATCATCGGAACGCGCACCTTCGGCAAGGGCGTCGTGCAGACGATCTATCCGCTTGGGGACGGCTCAGCACTCAAGATCACGACCGCGCGATACCTGACCCCTCACAACCGCGACATCAATCATCTCGGGATCGCGCCCGACATCACGGTAGTGGAGAACGCGCATCCGCGCTATGGAGACCCGCCGCACGACGTGCAGTTGCAGCGCGCGCTCGAGTTTCTCCAAAGCCGCCTCGCACAGCTGAGCGCAGAAAACTCCTAGCAGGCTGCCTGCTAAGAGACCCCGTCCCTCTTCTTGCGCGGGCGGCGCGTCGAGCCGCTCGCGCTCGATTTCTTTGCGGTCGATTTCTTGCGCGCGCGCTTCACCGTGGCGGGCGGTAGCGCAATCTGCTCGGGTGCCGGAATTTCCTTCGCCTCCACCGGCGCCGCAGAGCGCGTTCGGCGCCGCCGCGCCGGCTTCGCGAGCTGCGGTTCCTCAGCGGGAATCCTCATGCTCGGAGGAGGCGCCTCCACGGCCGGAGTCGCGGCGGGTGCGATGGGAAGGATCGACCCTCCGCGTCCACGGCGCCCGCGGCGCCCGCGCCGCATGCGCCCGCCGGG
>DAHXOK010000006.1:55532-57972 GCA_027364935.1 Vulcanimicrobiota bacterium
CCTGGATGCGGTTCGTCCGGACGCGCGGGCTGCGGGGCGGGCCGCACCTCGAGCTGAGCCTCGGCGCTCTGCGCGGGAATGCCCACTGCCGACGCGGCCTCGAGCGTCGCGCGGCCTCGGCCACGCCATCTACGTCCGCGGCGCCGACGGTGCTTGCGATGCGCCTCCTCGCCGCCGGAGGCCTCGCCGATGACGATGGCGTCCGGGCGCTGCTGCGCCTTCACCTCGGCAACGAGCGCCTTGTCCTGTGCTTCTTCCTCTTCGGTAACGGTCGTAATGCCGATCGGCGGCCGGCCTTGGGCTTGTTTTGCCGCCTCTTCGGCGAGCTCGCGCAGCGCTTTGGTCTGCTCCGCCGCAGTCGGCTCGGCTTTGCGCTTGCGTCGCCGCGCCTTCTTCGCGACTCCCACCGTGATCATCTCGGCGATCACTGCATCGTTCTCGTCGTCGACGTCGATGATGCGAATCCGCGCGGAGGCGCCCGCATTGTTCGCAGCGTTTTCCACCTCCACGACGCGTCCGTTGACGACCGCGGCGGCCGACGCTGCGGTGGGAAGCCGTCCTGCGAGCAGCTCGACTTCGTGCTCGTCGCCGACGCGAACCGCTCCTTCGTCCTTCACGGCCGCGACGCGTTCGATACGCCAGCGCTCCGGGTGGAGCATCGGGTCGACTCGCACATAGATGCCTTGACCGAGCCCCTGTGCGAGCGCGCGGCACTCGTCTCGGTACCAAAACTCCATTTGCGCCGCGACCGTCGGCGCGACGTAAACCACGAACTCTCCCGAGCCGCTACGACCGCGATCGCGAATCGCACGGAACGCCTCGATGGCCACCGATTCCGGCGACATGACCGAGCCGAGGCCGTCACACGACGGGCACGCCCCCTGGAGCTGAGCGCCGAGATCTTTGCCGATCCGCTTGCGCGTGAACTCGAGCAGGCCGAGGTTCGAGAAGGACTGGATCGTCGAGCGGGTGCGATCGCGACGTAGGCCGTCCTCGAGCGTCTTGATCACGCGGTTGCGCGACGCTTCGCTGGACATGTCGATGAAGTCGACGACGATGATGCCGCCGATGTCGCGCAACCGGACCTGCCGCGCGATCTCCGCCGCCGCCTCGATGTTCGTCTTCACGATCGTGTCTTCGAGGTTTTTGCCGCCCGTGAACTTGCCGGAGTTGACGTCGATGACCGTGAGCGCCTCCGTGGTCTCGATGACGATCGATCCCCCGGAGGAGAGGTTGATCTTGGGACGCAGCAGGCGCTGCAGCTCCTCGTCGACGTTAAAGTCCTTGAAGAGATCGTGCCCGCGCTCGTACTGCTGAACGCGATCGAGGTACTGCGGCCCCAGCAGCTGCAGAAACTCCCGGACGCGGCGATACTCAGTCTCGTCGTCGATGAGCACGCGCTCGACGTCGGCGGTGATGAAATCTCGCGCCGCCTTGTAGACGAGATTCATGTCTTTGTGCAGCAGTGCAGGCGCCGGAGCGCGCTTGTACGTTTCAAGAATGCCGTGCCACATCCGGATAAGGACGCCGAGGTCCGCGATCAGCTCGGCCTCGCTCACGCCTGCCGCCGCCGTCCGCACGACCGTCGCCATCCCCTCCGGGCGAATGCGCTTCATCACGCCCTTGAGGCGGTTGCGCTCTTCGGCTGAATCGATCTTGCGCGAGACGCCGGAGAAGCGGCCCGTGGGCATGAGAATCAGATAGCGGCCCGGCAAGGAGATATTCGTCGAGATGCGCGCGCCCTTGAGGCCTCGCGGCTCCTTGACGATTTGCACGAGAACCTCGTCGCCGCGCTTCACCTTTTCGCCGATCGTGAATCCGCTGTGGCCGTGGGTGATCTCGACGTCGCCGATGTTCAGCGGCTGTTTGTTGATGTCGTCGACGTACAGGAAGGCGTTGCGGCCCAAGCCGATGTCCGCGAACGCCGCGCCCATGCCGGGCAGAACGTTCTGCACCTTCCCCTTGTAGATCGAGCCGATGACGCGTTCTTCGCGTTCGATGTAGAGTTCGGAGAGCGCGCCGCCCTCCAGTATGGCGACCCGGTTCTCCCATGGGTCGCTCGAGATGAGAATCTCGGTTGTCAACTATCGTCCTCTGGTGGATCCGAGGATCCGGATCGGGAGTCTGGGTACGCCATCGAGCGTTCGAGCGACCATCTGGCCGTCGTCATCGCGCGGCACCACCGCAACATCCCGGAATAAATCTTTGCGCCCGACTTTCGGGCCTGCGTCAGTTTGACCTTCTCGGGGTCACGCGTTGCCTAGCACGGCCCGGTCGCGCTGCCCGTAGATGTTCAGGAGCAATCCTATCGCCGCAAAGTCCGTCAGAAGAGCCGAGCCACCGTACGACATGAAGGGCAGCGGGATCCCGGTGATCGGCATGATTCCCACCGCCATTCCGACGTTGACGAGCACGTGGAAGAAGAGCATCGCCGTCAACC
>DAHXOK010000070.1 GCA_027364935.1 Vulcanimicrobiota bacterium
GTACCCGACGTAGGCATCGACGCGCGTGTACGCGACTGGTTGATCGAACGTCGGCAGCGACGGGTTCACGATTCCACGCGCGCCTTTTGAGATCGTTAGGATGCCGAAACCGTCGAATCGGCTCTGCGGCGGCGCCGCGTACTGCAATCCGCTCGCGACCGTGAAGACGGGGCCGCGTCCGACGAGGCGCGCCTGCGTGTCGAGGTTCTGCGCGCGATAGAGGTTCGTCACGGCGACGTGCCCGGAGAATCCGTCGTACGTGCGCGTGCGCGCTTCGAACGTGATCCCTTGCACGATCGCGCGCCCGATGTTCTCGGGAACGAACGTTACCGGATTGTCGGCGATGAAGTTTCGTCCGTCGGTCGAGAACCAGCCGACGCTGACGCCGCCGAGCAGCGCGTTGTCGACGAGCGTCACATCCCCGACCCGCGTCTTCTCGGGAACGAGCCCCGGGTTCGAAAAGAACGGATAGTAGAGCTCTTCCTCGGTCGGAGCGCGGAATGCGGTTGCGGCGTTCCAGCGCAGGCTCACGTCGCTTGAAAGGCGCGCGATTCCGCCGAGCGACGCAGAGAGCGCACCACCGGGAGCGCCGTCGTTCTCGCCCCGAAGGCCGGCGTAGATCTCGTCGCCGCGCGCGTCGAACCATTGCGACTGCACGTAGGCCGCCGTCTGATCGAAGGGATGCACTTGCAGCGCGTCGATGCCGTCGTCAACCCGCGCGACGCCTCGGGTTAGGTCGATGCCGTACACGAGATGCTCGCCGCCATTATCGATGACGTCGCGCAGATCGGCCATCGTTCGCTCTTCGGTCAGAAGTTGCGCGTAGGGGACGGGCGGCGTCAGATAGGCGTTCGGGCACTGTGGATCGACGGGCGTGTCGCATGCGAAGTTGAGGTCCGACGTCGATGCGCCGAGCTCGAGCGAGAGCGACGCGCGGGCGCCGTCGTGCGAAGCCATGAGGCGCGCGTCCCGATCGACGGTCCCTTCACGGCTCGTCGGCGAGTAGAAACCGTGCGGTCCGGGAACGCCGACGTGCTCGTCGACGAGATCGCCGGAGAAGGCCAGATCCACGACGCCGACGGAGCGCGAGAATGCCGCCCGCAGCGAACTCAGCGACGCATCGGCATTGCGCTGGACGCCACCGGGGATCGGGTAATCGTTGGCCGCGACCGTTCGAGACAGCGAGACGAACGGCGTCTCCACGTCGAGCGACTGCTCTGCGAACGAGCCGGCTCGCGCAGTCGCGCTCGAGCGCGGCCCCGCGCTGGTGATGATGTTGACGATGCCGCCCATCGAGCCCGAGCCGTAGAGCGTCGATCCACCGCCTTCGACGACTTCGATGCGCTCGACGCCCACGGTCGGAATCTGCCCGAGATCGAGCGAGGCAATCTGCGATCCGGCAACCGGCATGCCGTCGAGAAGCACCAGCACCTCTGCGCTGGACGAACCGCGAATGCTCACGCTCGAGAGCGAGCCGAAGCCGCCGTAGCGTTCGACGTCCACGCCGGGAACGTGTACGAGCGCGTCGGCAACGGTCGAGTAGCCGTCGCGAACGATATCGGCGCGCGTCACCACGTACGTCGTGCGCGCCGTGCGGGAAATGGACTCCGGCGCGCGGTCGCTGGTGAAGACGTGCGCGATCGGGAGCAACGTCGGTGCGGGTGAGGGAGAAGGCACAGAGGCGACAAGCGCCGCAAAGAGCGGTGCGATGATCATGGCATTCCTTTCCTTTACGCGAGGCGGAAGATGCTCGTAAAGCCTGCTGCGTACTCTGACTCGCGGGTATCCCGCATACAGTGGCGCGACCGTGCCGGCTTCTCACCGGCTTCCCGCGCAAGCTTACGCGTCCACCATTGTCGACGCGCCGGTGCCCTCCTGCTGCTCCTCGCACTCTGCGCGTGCGCCGTGCCGCAGGAGCGCCACGTCTCGCCGGCACAACGCCGCGTCGTCGCCCTCATGCCGTCGTTCGTAGAGGATCTCGTCGCACTCGGAGCCGCCGATCGAATCGTCGGCGTCTCGAGCGGCACCCAAGACGTCGCGGCCGTGCGGCACGTGCCGCTCGTCGCCGATTACGCGAGCATCGACGTCGAGCGTATCGTCGCCCTCCGCCCCGACGTGATCCTGGCCATTCCGGCGCAGATGCGCTTGCTCGTTCCGCTCCGGCGCGCGGGCATCGATGTCGAGCAGCTGCCGGACGATTCCTACAACGACATTTTCGTCGACCTGCAACGCATCGGCATCATCGTCGGCCGCGAGCGCGAGGCAGCAGCGGAGATCGCGCACCTTCGACACGAGACGGCGCGCCTTCGCAGGAGCGAGCCGCGCTTCGCGAAGCCTCCGTCCGTCTTCGTCGCGATCGGCGCGCAGCCGATCTGGACCGTCGGCAACGGTTCCTATATCGCGACGCTCCTCCGGCTCGCCGGCGCGCGCGACGCCGCCGGCAACCTCGCAATGGCCTACGGTGAGTACAGCGCCGAAGCGCTCCTGCGCTAGCAGCCGGATGCGATCGTTACCGATCCTTCCACGGAGATCGGCAGCGTCGAAGGGCGGGAACCGTGGCGCAGCTTACGCGCGGTGCGGCTGCACCGCGTTTTCGTCATACCGAACGCGTCGCTACTCGAGCGTCCGGGCCCGCGCTACGTCGAAGGCCTTGCCTGGCTGATTACCGTCCTGCGAAGAATGTCGGCGGCATCGGAACGCGCCCGTTGAGGATATCGCGAACGCTCTGCGCCGGGTAGCCAAGCGTGCCGGCGCGTGCGGGCGCGCGAACGAGCGCAAGCATGGTCATCCCGCTCGCAGCGACGCCGGGACGCCGCATTTTTGTCATCATGTCAATCAAACAACTCCCCGAGTTCTTCTAGGTGCGCGATCCGCGTCGCATTCGGCAGCGCTTCGAGAATGGTCGCGCCGTAGCGCGTGCCGGCGGCGCGGCCGTCGAGTAACGCCACGACGCCGCGGTCGCCGGTATTGCGAATGAGCCGTCCGAAGCCCTGCTTCAAGCGCACGGTTGCGGCAGGCACCATGTAGTTGTCGAACCCGTCCAGGCCGCGCGCTTGAAGCGACTGCACGCGCGCGGCGACGAGCGGATCGGCGGGCGACGGAAACGGCAGCCGGTCGATGATCACGCAGGAAAGCTGATCGCCCGCGATGTCGATGCCCTCCCAAAACGTGCCCGTGGCGAAGAGTACGGCGTTCGGCGTCGCGCGGAACCATTCCAGTAGCCGCGCGCGCGGGAGCTCTCCTTGCAGACGAATCGGAAATGCGATGCGCTCGCGCAGCAAGCCGTGCACTTCGCGCAACCGCGCGTAGGACGTGAACAGGACGAACGCGCGGCCGCGCGAGCGCTCGAGACACTCCTCGACGATCGGCGCCGCTAAGCGCGCGAAGTCGGCGGACTTCGGATTGAGTGCCGCGGGCGCGATGAAGAGCCGCGCCTGCCTCGCGTAATCGAACGGTGAGGGTGCGACGAGTTGCTGCGCCTCGTCGAGGCCGAGCGTTCGACGCAAGAAATCGAACGAGCCTCCGACGGAGAGGGTGGCGCTCGTCAGGACGACGCTGGGCGTGCGCGCGAAAAGCGCTTGACGCAGAAACTCCGCGACGTCGTGCGGCGCGCTCTTGACCTCGTACGTACCGTCGGCATCGCTGCGCTCGACCCACGCGATCGTCTCGTCGCGCGGGGATTGCGCCCGATCGATCGTCGCGATGTGGGCGAGCAGCGGTCGCGTCGCGAGCTCTCGGCGGCGCTCCGCTTCGGCGTCGTTCTCGGGCGGACGCAGCAGCGCGTCGTGCCAGTGGGCGTGAAGCCAGTTCTCCACACGGTAGAGAGCGTTGCGAAGCGCATCGAGCGACCGGTCCACGTCGTCGTTCTCCACGAGCGCGTACCGCTCGGCCGGCCCTCGCGAGAGCGTCTGCTCGAGACCACGAACGCCTTCGTCCACCTCCGCGTCGAGCGGTGCGGGCAGACGGTAGACCCGATGGAGTTTGCGCATCATGCGGCCGACCGTACGCCGCGAGACGGTGCCGGTCAGCGCGTCGGTTGCCCAACGCTCGCACTGATGCGCTTCGTCGAGCACGACCACGTCGTACGGCGGCAAGAGTCCCCCGCCGATCGCGAGATCGAGAAAGAAGAGCGCGTGATTGACGACGACGATATCCGCGTACCGCGCTTCGTCGCGCTTCTTGAAGAACCAGCAGTCGCGAAAGTGTTTGCAGAACTCGCCGGTACAATCGTCGGCGTCGGCATCCACCTGATCCCACTCTTGGCCGCTTGGCACGAAGGTGAGTTCGGCGCGGTCGCCGCTCTGCGTGCGCTCGGCCCAGTCCCACACCTGTTGCATCGAGCGCGACGACGGTACGAGCCGCTCGCCTCGCAAGCGCTCGTACTTCTCCTTACAGAGGTAGTGATTGCGCCCTTTGAGGAGCGTCACGCGCACCGGCGCGTCGAGCGCGCGTACGACGAGCGGAATGTCCTTCCCGACGAGCTGCTCCTGCAACGCGATCGTTCCGGTCGAGAGCACGACCTTCTTCCCGCTGCGTATGGCCGGCACGAGGTACGCGAGCGATTTGCCGACGCCGGTACCAGCTTCGACGATCGTGTGCAGCCCTTCGAGGATGCCGCGCTCGACGAGATTGGCCATCTGGACTTGGCCGGGTCGCGCTTCGAACTCCGCAAAGACGCGCGTGAACGGCCCCTGCGCGCCGAAAAGCTCTTCAATCGAGTCTGTCATCCCGAGCGTAGCGTAGCGCGAAGCGCGAGCGAAGTCGAGGGACGGTGTCTTGTCATCCCGAGCGAAGTCGAGGGACGACGCCCTGTCATCCTGAGCGTAGCGATATCGAGCTTGTCATCCTGAGCGTAGCGAGCACGAAGTGCTCGCGAAGTCGAAGGACGAGGGACGACGCCCTGTCATCCCGAGCGTAGCGGGGCGCGAAGCGCAAGCGAAGTGCTCTACCTCAGCTCCGTCAGGCCGAGCTCCTCCCATATCCACGTCGTCTCCGGTGCGCGCCCGTGCTGCCGTCGCCAGAGCGCCTCGGTCTCGCGCTCGCAGCCATGCGTTCGAGGTACCGGAGCTGACCCACGCTGAAGTTGCGGCGCAAGTCACCGTGCAGGACTAACTCCATCAAACGATGATGGTCCCGCGTGATATAGGCATCGAACAGCAGCCCCGTGATGAACGCGATCTGCGTCTGCTCGTTTCCAAGAGCTTCGCGGATCTGCTCCTGCGACGCATCTCTCAGCGCGGTACCGAAATACTCCGCCTGCGCCGCCGCGAATGCTCCCTCGAACCCCGAGCTCTGCACCATCTCGACGAGCATCGCGCTTGCGCGATCTCGTTCGGCGACGCTCCACGCCGGCAGACCGTCCACGCTCGCCACCCGCCCGCCATTTCTATCCGATCCCGGCACGCCTGCGCTCTTCGACCAAGAGCTGCGGCCCCTCTTGCGCAGCGACTTTCTTGGGGCGGCCGCCATTGCGGCCGTTCTTGCGCGATGCCGCTGCGCGCGCTCGCGACCTCGTTGCGCCAGCGATGCGATTCGCCTCGTTGACGCCAAACACGTACCTGATCAATCCTTGAACGGCAAAGTCCGCGTCGAGCCGCGGGAATCGCAGCGTTGTTCCCATCGGCGAAAGCTCGAGATCGCTTACGAGACGTGGTTCCAGGCCTGCCACAAACGGAAGGAGCGAGCGCGGAATCGTCGCGATCGCGCCGGAGCGCATCACGAGCACGACTGCATCTTGTTTCCGGTCGAAGTGCGCCGCTGCAGCACCGGTAGCCATCTCAGCGTTGCCTCGCTCCTGCGCGGCTTTCATTTGGGCGGCAGTCAAGGCTACGTGCTTCACTCGTGCCATCTCCTCCACTCTTCCCAGCAGGCGTCAAGATTATCGATCACGACTCGTAACGCAGCCCGTGCTTCCGATCGCGTCGTTCGCTCCCGCCCTCCTGATGTCAGCACCTTCCCCCCGTTCGACATCAGCTGAACGCGATATTCGCGACCTCCCTTATAGACGTGGACGTGCGGTCCGTCGCCATCCTCGATGAGATTGACTCGGACGGCGAAGCCGCGAGCGGTTACGACCGTCGGCATTATAACCTAGCGTGCTAGGTTTGTAAAGGTCACGCGCATCGACCACCCATCGCGGCGAGGATCGGAAGCCGCTAGCCCTACTCCGCGTCCGATCGCTAGGAGTACCGCGAGCTGTAGCCGCAACCACGTCCGCGCCGCGCTCGACTATCTCGCCAACCCGCTCGTGCGCCTCGCGCACCGCAGCGACGACGGCAGCATCGTGATCCTGCGGCCCACGCCGCCACGCTCGTGACTTCTTGCCGTCCCAAGTCAAATGTAGTATTGTAGTATCATGCAGAGAATGACGAGCCGCGATTTCAATCAGGATATCGGCCGCGCCAAACGCGCCGCCGACAGGGGGCCCGTGGTGATAACGGATCGCGGCAAGCCAGCGTACGTGCTGATGTGCCACGAGGCATATCGGCGCCTCGCGAAGCGGGGACCTACCATTCGTACCATGCTGGCGCATCCCGAGAGCGAGGAGATTCGCTTTGAGCCGCCGCGACTGGGCGACGCCCCACTTCGGCCTGCTAGAGCCTGATGTTCCTCCTCGACACCAACGTCGTCTCCGAGCTACGCCGAGCCGGCAAGACGCACCCTAACGTTGCAGCCTGGGCCGAAAGCGTGCCGCCGATGGACATGTTCTTATCCTGCGTCAGCGTCCTGGAACTCGAAACCGGAGCATTGCTCCTGGGCCGCCGGGACAGAGCGCAGGGAACGATGATACGCCGATGGATCGAAGAGCGGGTGCTACCGGCGTTCGCCGATAGGGTGCTTCCCATAGATGTCGCGGTGGCGCTGCGCTGCGCAACCCTTCACGTTCCCAATCCGAAGCCGTATCGGGATTCCCTGATCGCGGCGACGGCTCTCGTCCACGGCCTCGCCGTTGCGACACGCAACAGCACCGATTTCGCAGCCATGCAAGTCAAGGTCGTCAACCCCTGGCTGCGCTAAGCCGCGCGCTACGCCTTCTTACGTGGAAGCCGGGCCGTGGACGCTCTCCGGGGGATCTTGATACTCCGCATCTAAAACGCTTCCGCCGGCGACGTCGACGACCTCAGGGCGCAAGCGCTTGGGTGGAAAATAGATCGCGAACGTCACGATGAAGCCCGCGAGCAGGCCGCCGACGTGCGCCTGCCACGAGATCCCCGGAAACGCGAATGTGAAGATGAGGTTGAGGATCAACATCGGAAGATTTGCGCGCACGAGGTCCATACCGCGCTTGCCGAACTTGAAACCGATCGCGAAGAGCGCGCCGATGAGGCCAAAGATCGCGCCGCTCGCTCCGAGCGTGGCGACATCGGGCGGGCTGAAGTAGACCACGCTCAAGCCCGAAGCGAGCAGCGACAGCGCGTACACCAAGAACATCCGCGGGGACCCCAAAGCGGCTTCGATAAAACGGCCGAAGATCCACAGCGCGAACATGTTGAAGCCGATGTGCATCAGGTTTGCATGGAGAAACGCGCTCGTGACGATGCGCCAGTATTCGTGATTCTGCGTTACGGCAAGCGGCACGAGCGCGCCGGCAGTGTAATAGGCGGTGGGATCCGGAATGTTGCCGCTGAACATCCCGGGTCCGATCGTTACGATCTCCCACGCAAAGACGATGAAGTTGACGACGATGAGAAAGGTCGTGACGACCGAGGAGCCTCTCATTTCAGGACCGCCGCGCCTTGGGTCACGAGCACCATACGCGCCAGCTCGAGCGAGATTGCGAGTTTCCGTCCGGCGACCTCAACGGTAACCGGGCCGCCAAGCGGCGCTTTCTCGACGACGCGCACGCGCACGCCCGGCCGCAAGCCGATCTCGCCCAAATATCGCAGCATCTCGGGCGGTACTTCGGTCACGCCGCAGACGGTTGCGTCGCTGCCGGCGTCGGCCTGCGCCAGCGGCTCGCCGATAGGATCCGGCCGGCTGAGATCGCGCGGGGGAATGGGGTGGCCGTGCGGACAGGTACGTGGATCGCCGAGGATATCGATCAATCGCTCCTCCACCCGTTCGGTGATCGCATGCTCTAAGATACAGGCTTCGGCGTGCACGTCGTCCCACGGCATGCCGAGCACGTCGGTGAGCAGACGCTCCGCCAGCCGGTTTCGCCGTACCACGCGAACGGCAGCCTCCAAGCCTTTGTGCGTCAGGCGCACGTCGCCGCGTGCTTCGTGCTCGACGTATCCCTCGCCGACGAGTTTCTTCAACATCCCCGACACCGATGCCGGCGAGATGCCCAGTTCCGTCGCGAGCACAGACGTCGCGGCACCCGGACCCTCCAGCTCCAGGCGATAGATCGCCTTCATATACATTTCGAACGATTCTGCGAAGTGCGAGTGCGAGTGTGTCGGCATCGCGACTACTCTTCAAGGACCGCAGCGCGGAGTGCCTGCTTGCGCTGCGGGTTTGCAAAGCTCGCCTCGACGGCGTTGCGTACGAACCCGCGCATCGCGGAGAGCCCGGCGATCTGCGCGACGTACCGGTACTCCGATTCGATCGACGTCTCGAAGAGCGCCGGGTCGTCAGCGTCGATGACGATCCGAACGCCGGCCTCGTGCAGCGCGAATAGCGGATGCGGCCGCTCGGCATCGACGGCGCCCGTCAAGAAGTTCGACGTCGGGCAGACTTCCAGCGCGATTCCGCGCTCCGCCAGCAGCTCGACCAGAGCGGGATCTTCGAGCGCGCGGACGCCGTGTCCGATGCGCTCGGCGCCGAGAACTTCTACCGCCGCGCGAACGCTCTGCGCGCCGGCCGCTTCCCCCGCGTGCGCGACGGCGTGCAATCCTTGCGCTCGCGCAAGGGCGAAGACGCCGGCGAACGGCTCCGCCGCAAAGCGCGCCTCGTCGCCCCCGAGGCCGATGCCGACGACGTCGAGATCGCGGCACTCCATCGCCAGCTCGACGGTACCCATGGCGCTCTGCGGCCCGAAGTTTCTCGTCACGTCCAATATCAGCGCATACGTTGCACGCTTCGCGCGTCGCAACTCGCGCGAGATTGCGGCGAGCGC
>DAHXOK010000071.1:0-277 GCA_027364935.1 Vulcanimicrobiota bacterium
GCGCTCGCGCGCGAAGCCGAGGAACGCGCGATCGGAGCGATTCTCGTTCCGAACTTCGCCCTCGGCGCGGCGCTGATGATGCGATTTGCCGCCGAGGCGGCGCGCTACTTTCCCACGATCGAGATCGTCGAGCTCCATCACGACCGCAAGAAGGACAAGCCGTCCGGCACGGCGCTGCTCACGGCCGAACGCATCGCCGCCGCGGGGTACGACGCAGAGATTCCGGTGCACAGCATCCGGCTGCGCGGCCTCGTCGCGCACCAAGAGGTTCTGCTGG
>DAHXOK010000071.1:287-9027 GCA_027364935.1 Vulcanimicrobiota bacterium
ATCAGACACGACGCGTTGTCGCGAGAGGCGTTCGTAGCCGGAATGCTTGCGGCTGTGCGCGGCGTGATGCGGCTCGATCGGCTCGTGATCGGGATCGATGCCGTCCTAGAAGGCGCGAAGGAGCCGCCATCCGCGTAGCCGTCGTCGGAGCTACCGGTGCCGTCGGCGAAACGATCGTGCGCGTGCTGGAAGAACGCGATCTCCCGATCGAGCGGATCGGTGCGTTCGCTTCTCGGTCCCGGCCGGGAGCGGTGTATTTTCGCGGCGTCGCGCTCGACGTCGAGCCGGCGAGCCCCGAACGCCTGCGCGATTTCGACGTCGTCTTCTTTGCGGGCGGTGAGGACGCGAGCGAGACCCTCGTTCCGGCCCTGGAGAAGCGCGGCGTCGTCGTGATCGACAACAGTGCGACATTTCGCATGCGCGACGGCGTTCCGTTGCTGATCCCCGAAGTCAACGCCGGTGCCGTGCGCGCGGAACATCGCCTTTTCCCCGTAGGGAACTGCACGGCAATCATTCTCTGCACCGCGCTGGCCCCCATCCGGGATCTCGCCGGCTTGCGCCGCGTTCACGTTGCCAGCTATCAAGCGGTAAGCGGGGCCGGCCGCGACGCGCTCGACGCGTTCGACCGTGGCGAGGGAGCCGTCGTGCGCAACGTCGTTCCGAAGATCGGCGAACTCGACGCCAACGGCGAGAGCGGTGAAGAGCGCAAGGTGCGCGACGAAACGCGCAAAATGCTCGGCCTCCCCGAGCTCGAGCTGAGCGCGCTGTGCGTGCGCGTGCCCGTGCGCACGGCTCATTCCGAGGCGGTGTTCTTCGAGACCGAGCGTTCGACGAGCCTCGCCGAGCTGGCCGCGGCGTTCGAGCGCGCGTCGTCGATCGTCTTTCATCGCTCCGGAATCGTGACGCCGCGCGAAGTCGAGGGAACCGACGAGGTGCACGTCGCTCGCCTTCGCCCGACCGATGCGTCGGGTCATCGCTTCAGCCTATTTTGCGTGGGCGACCAACTGCGCAAAGGCGCGGCAACAAACGCGGTGCAGATTCTCGAGCTCCTCCTGGAGAAAGGGCTCGTGCGATGAGCTCGGTTGCGGTGTTGAAGTTCGGCGGTACGTCGCTCGCAACGCCGGAGCAACGCGCGATGGCTCGTTTGCGCGTGCGCGAAGCGCTGGGCGAAGGCTACAGCGTCGTCGCCGTCGTCTCCGCGATGGGGCGTTCGCCGGAGCCGTATGCTACGGACACGCTGCTCGCACTTGTTGGCGGAGGCGCGCGCACGCGCAACGCGGACCTCCTGCTCGCGACGGGCGAGATGATTGCGGCTGCGATCTTCGCGCAAGAGCTCGAAGCCAGCGGCACGCCGGCTTGCGCGCCCGTGAGCGCGACCGCCTGCGTCGTTACGGACGAGTGGTTCGGAGATGCAACGATTCGGCGCGTCGATCCCGCAGCGCTCCACGCGCTGCTCGACGCGCGCGCGGTTCCGGTGGTGGCCGGGTTTCAAGGAGCAAGCGAAGACTGCATCGTCGTTACGCTCGGGCGGGGCGGGACGGACCTATCGGCGATCGCCATCGGGCACGCGCTCGGGGCCGAACGCATCGACATCTACACCGACGTCAGCGGCGTGATGACCGGTGATCCGCGGCGCATTCGCGGCGCGCGGAGCGTCGAGCGTGCAACGCTCGAAGAGGTCACCGAGCTCGCGCAACACGGGGCAAAGGTCATGCACTACAAAGCCGCGGAGTACGCCCGACGAACGAGAACGCGGTACCGCATTCGCGGCCTGACCACCGACCGAGGCACGCTCGTCGACGAGAGCGTCGATCACCACCGGCCCGTTACCGGCGTTGCGCTCTCGGAACGCCTTACGTGGGTGCGCGTGATTCGCGGCGACATCGAAAACCCAACGCGGCGGATGGAGACGGAGATCGAGATGTTTCGCCGCATCGCCGACGCCGGGGTCTCGATCGATCAAGTAACGATCAATCAAGCCGGCGTAGCATTCGTCGTCGAGGGCGATCGAGGAAACGACGTGCGCCGCCTTCTCGGGGATTTGAATTTGGCGGTGCGCGTGCGCGAAGGCTGCGCCAAGCTCTCCGTCGTGGGCAACGGCATGCGTGAGGCGCCAGGCGTCATCTACGAGCTGACCTCGGCGCTTGCGGAGGAGAATGTCGAGATCATCCACTGCACGGACAGCAACGTCACGATCTCAGTGCTCGTGCCGATGCAAGACGGCGCGCGCGCGGAGGAGGCGGTACACAGGCGCTTTGGGCTCGACGTCGGAGATCCGGTAGCATGAAACGATCGGCCACGATTCTCACCGCCATGGTAACACCGTTCGACGCCCAAGGCAGCGTAAACGCAAACGAAGCCAAGCGGCTCGCGACCTGGCTCGTCGATCGCGGAAACAACGGGCTCGTCGTGGCCGGATCGACCGGCGAGGGTCAGACGCTCGACGCGCGGGAGCGCGAGGCGCTCGTGCGGACCGTAAAAGAGGCAGTTGGCGGGCGCGCGCTCGTCGTCGCGAACGCCGGCTCGAACGATACGCGCGATTCGATTCGAGCGGTGCGCGAGGCGGAAGCCGCCGGTGCCGACGCGATTCTCGCGGTGGTTCCATATTACAACAAACCACCGCAGAGTGGGATGATCGCGCATTTCTCGGCGATCGCCGACGCCACGGGCTTGCCGGTGTTCATCTACAATATTCCTGGCCGCACTGGCGCCAACATGTTGCCGGAAACGTTGCTCGAGCTGGCACGGCGCAAGAAGAACGTCGCCGGCGTGAAAGAATCGAGCGGCGATCTCAAGCAGATCGCTACGATTCTACGCGATCGTAGCGACGACTTCGTCCTCTGGTCGGGCGACGATCATCTCTTTCTGCCGACGCTGGCCCTCGGCGGCGACGGCGTCGTAGGCGTTGCCTCGCATCTCTGCTCGCCGGAATACCGGCGCATGCTCGACGCGTTCCGCGGGGGCGACGTTGCGGAAGCGGCGCGCATCAACGCCTCACTCTTGGATCTGATCGACGCACTCTTTGCGACGACGAGCCCGATTCCGGTGAAGTGGGCGATGACGCAGCTTGGGTTTGACGTCGGCGTGTGCCGGCTGCCGCTCGATACGATGCCGGCGGCGCTCGCCGACCGGCTGCGGCCCTTGGTGGTGCCGTACGCGAACGCCGCCAGGGCAGCGACGTCTTCCGAGCTTCCCTAAATGCGTATCCTCGGCTGTAGACTCGACGACGTCGACGCGCACGAGGCCGGCGAGCGCATCCTCGTATTAGCGCGCGCGGGGGACGGCGCGCAGGTCGTCACGCTCGGCACCGAGATGGTCGTGTACGCGCAGCGCGACGCGCGCTTTCGCGCGGCGATCAACGCCAGCGCCCTCTCGCTGTGCGATACCGTTGGATTGCTCTGGGTCGCGCGACGGCGCGGCGCGCGACTACGCGGTCGGGTCACCGGCGTCGAGCTCGTCGAGGTCCTCTGCGCGGGCGCCGCGCGCGACGGTATCCGCGTTTACTTGCTCGGCGGAGCCGAGGGCGTTGCGCATGCTACCGCGGAGCGGTTGCGCGACCGGTATCCCGGCTTGGCGGTCGCCGGATCGCGTAACGGCTACTTCGAGGAGCGCGAGAGCGCGCGCGTCGCACAAGACGTTCGTGCGAGCGGCGCGCAGATGCTCCTCTGCGGCCTCGGCTTTCCGCGTCAGGAGTTTTGGCTCAACGAGCACCTCAAGGCCACGGGGTGCGGCGTGGGCATCGGGGTGGGCGGATCGTTCGACGCGATCAGTGGAAAGGTTCGGCGCGCGCCGCCGGCGTGGCGCAAGCTCGGGATCGAGTGGCTCTATCGCTTGGTGCAGGAGCCGCAGCGCTGGCGGCGGCAGCTGGCGCTACCGGTATTAGTCGCGCTCGTCGCACGCGATGCGCTCGGCGCGAGAAAGGAGAACGCCTCTTGAAGGCGATGATTCTCGCGGGCGGCCTTTCGACGCGGCTGTATCCGCTGACGAAGACCGTTCCCAAGCCGCTCGTTCCAGTGCTCGGCGAGCCGAATATCGTGCACGTCATTCGGTATTTGAAGTCGTTCGGCATCGGGGAGATCGCCACAAACGTCTTTTACTTTGCCGATGCGATTCGCGCGGCGCTCGGCGACGGCTCGCGCTTTGGGGTCCGCTTGACGTATCTCGAAGAGCCGAGCTTGAGCGGAAGCGCCGGCGCCGTAAGGCTGATGCAGCAGTTTCTCTCGGGGAGCGATCCTTTCGTTGTGGTCGGATGCGATGACGTCACGAACCTCGATCTCGATGCGCAGGTGCGGTTTCACCGAGAGCGCGGCGCGATCGCAACCATCGGCTTGGTCGAGTGCAACGACGTTCGAGAATACGGCGTCGTGGTCGTGAACGACGAGGGAAAGATCGTCGGATTTCAGGAGAAACCGCAACCGGGCGAGGAGCGCAGCCACCTTGTGAACACGGGCATCTACGTGTTCTCCGCATCGATCTTCGAACGCATTCCCGCGAACAGCGTGTACGATTTCGGCAAACAGGTGTTTCCGAGGCTGCAGCAAGATAACGCCGCATTTTACGGATTCAAGGCCACGGGCGCATACTGGTGCGACATCGGCACGCCGCACGAGTACCGGCGCGTCACGCGCGATCTCCTCACGGGCGCATTCACGCTTCCCGAGACGCGCGTGCGGGGCGACGTATGGATCGGATACGAGGCGAGGATCGCTTCGGACGCCGTCGTCTGCGGCCCGAGCGTGGTCGGCGACGGCGTCGTCGTCGAGAGCGCCGCGCGCGTGGAGCGCAGCATACTCTGGCAAGGTGCCGTCGTCGAGCGCGGCGCGGTCGTCGCCGATTCGATCGTCGGTGCGGGCTACCGCGTCGCTGCAGGCACGAACCTCAATCATGCAATCGTCGCCAACGAGGATCCCCAGACGTAGGGAACCCTAGCCTCACGGTCGCCTGGCCTCTCCGGTCGGGTTCGAGCGCGTGAAAGACGTCCGTGTGGTGCGGCCTTCTCGACGCTCTCTTCCCAGCGCAGTGCGGTGGCTGCAGCGACGTCGGAAGCGGGTACTGCGATCGATGCGCGGCCGAGGCCGTTTCGTGCGTCGAACGCCGAGCGGAGCTCGAGGTCCGTGCGCTCGGCGAGTACGCGGGATCTCTGCGCCGCGCCGTCCTGGCCGTCAAGAACGGACGCCGCGACGTCGCCCGGGCGCTCGGCGAACGGCTCGCTGCGTCGATCCGCAAACCGGCGATCCTCGTGCCGGTACCGACGACGGCGGCGCACAGGAGAGCGCGCGGCATAGACGGCGGCGTGGAGCTTGCGCGATCCGCTGCTTCGCGCGGCCGCATGGCGCTGCGAGAGTCGCTCGTGCACGTAGCTCGCGACGCGCAACGCGGCCGTTCGCGGGCGGCTCGGCTCGGCGCGCGTGGCTGGTTCGTCTGCCGCGAGCGATTCTGCGGCGAACGCGTCGTCCTCATCGACGACGTATGCACGACCGGCGCGACGCTCGCCGACTGCGCGACCTCACTGCGCGCGGCAGGCGCGACCGTGCGCGAAGCGGTGGTCGTTGCGCTGGTGCCGAATCATGGCCGCTCGTGATCTCGCACCTCGATCGCCTCTTTCTCGATCGCACCTACGAGCTGGCAGCGCGCGGGATCGGCAATACGTCGCCGAATCCTCCCGTCGGCGCCGTCGTCGCACGCGATGCGACGGTGCGCGGCGAGGGATACCATCACCGCGCCGGTGAGGCACACGCTGAGGTCAACGCTCTCGCGCAGGCAGGCGACGCGCGCGGCGCGACGCTGTACGTCTCGCTCGAGCCGTGCAAGCACGCCGGCAAGACGCCGCCGTGCACGCAGGCGATTCTCCAATCGGGCGTGTCGCGCGTCGTCGTGGGCGCGGCCGCCCCGACGTCGTACGGTGGCGGCGCGCACGTATTGCGCGAGCGCGGCGTCTGCGTCGAGGTCGTCGACGACGACGCGGCGCGCGAGCTCGTCGCCGTTTTTGCGAGCAGCACGCAGAGCCGGCGCGCCTATGTCGCATTAAAGATGGCGATGTCGCTGGATGGCTACGTTGCGTCGCGACCGGGCGTCGCGGAATGGATTACGTGTGAGGAGGAGCGGCTCTACGTTCGGGAGCTTCGGTATGCGTACGATGCCGTCATGGTCGGCGCGGGAACCGTGCGCATCGACGATCCGCAGCTTACGGTACGGCCGCCGGCGCAGCGGGTACGCGATTTCGTGCGGATCGTGCTCTGCGAGACCGAAGGCGTCCCTCCCGATCGGAGAATCTTCACGCCGGTGCCGGGGTACGCGCGCACGATCGTACTGGCTCCGGCGGGGGCGCGCGCGCATTTCTCGACGCTGGAGAGCGTCGGCGACGTGCTCTACGTCGGCGAGCCAGACGACGAAGAGCTGGATCTCGAGCGCGCGTTGCACGTGCTGCGCGCGCGCGGAATCGCAAGCGCGCTCTGCGAAGGCGGTCCGACGCTGGCGGCGCGCCTCATCGCGCACGGCCTGGTCGACAAAATCTATTGGGCGATCGCGCCGATCGTACTGCGCGGCGAAGCGGCCGTGCCGGTGCTCGCTGGCACCGAGCTCGATGGCGGCCCGCGCCGTCTGCGCTTCGAGCGACTGGAGCGCGTTGGGAGCGACGCAATGCTCAGCGGGCGTTTCGATGTTTAGCGGGCTCATCGCGTACCGCGGCACCGTGCGTGCGCTCGAGCCGGATCGCTCGGGAGCCACGCTGCGCGTCGCGTGCGAAGGCGTTGCCATAGAGCACCCGTGCGTAAAAGACTCGATCGCCGTCGACGGTGCGTGCCTGACCGCGACGCGCATCGACGGCGATGCGATCTCCTTCGACGTGGTTGCGGAGACCCTCGCGCGCACGACGCTCGGAGGCTTGCGCGAGGGTGACGCCGTGAACGTGGAGTACGCGTTACGACTCGGCGAGCGTCTGGGCGGCCACTTCGTGTACGGTCACGTTGACGCGGCGCTGCGCGTGCTCGCCGTTACCGACGAAGGGCAAGGAAAGCGCTTGCGCGTCGAGCGTCCGTACGCGCTCGCACGGCCCATCGCCGAGAAGGGCTTCGTCGCGCTCGACGGCGTGAGCCTCACCGTGGCCGCCGTCGGCGATGGATGGTTCGACATCGCGCTGATCCCGGAGACGGTGGCGCGCACGACCCTTGGGATTCGTGCTGCGGGAGACCGCGTGAACGCGGAGATCGATCCGATTGCTCGCTACGCGATCGCAGCCGTGGACTCGGTGCGCGTTTGAGCGCCTCCTCGCGAGTGGCCGTACTCGTCGAGCCGGGGCGCATCGAGCTGCGCGAGGAGGTGCGCGCGGCGCCGCGGGCAGGCGAGCTTCTCGTGCGCGTGCGTGCCGCATTGACCGACGGAACCGATTTGAAGACGTACCGTCGCGGTCACCCGCAGATGCCGACGCCGACACGCTTCGGCCACGAGTTCTCGGGTGACGTTGCGGCCGTCGGCGAGGGCGTCTCGGAGTTCGCCTCCGGCGACCCCGTGATGTGCGTGCATACCGCGCCGTGCCGCGCGTGCTTCTGGTGCGCGCAGGCGGAAGAAGAGCTCTGCGAGCGCCTCATGTCGACGATGGTGCTCGGCGCGTATGCGGATTACGTCACGCTTCCGCGTGCCGTGGTCGAGCAAAACTGCTTTCACAAGCCCGCCGGCATCTCGTATCGCGAGGCGGCGTTTCTGGAACCGCTCTCGTGCGTCGTGCACTCGGTGGAGATGGTGCGGCAGCGAGGGAGCGTCGCGATCGTCGGTGACGGTGCCTTCGGGCTGCTGCACGCGCTCGTCTTGCGCGAGCGAGGCATCGATGCGATCCTCGTCGGGCGGCGCGCGGAGCGGCTCGAAAGCGCGCGTTCGTACGGATTCGACCCTGTCGACGCTCGTGCGACGGATGCCGCAGCGGCCGTGCGCGAGCGAACCGGCGGGCGCGGCGCCGACGCAGTAATTGAATGTACGGGAACGCAGAGTGCCTGGGAGGAGACCCCCTCGCTCGTGCGGCGAGGCGGTACCGTGTCGCTCTTCGGAGGGCTTGCAGCGGGATCGCGCGTTGCCTTCGACGCCGCGCGCCTGCACTACGACGAAGTCCGTGTGGTCAGCCCTTTCCATTTTACGCCTCGTGCCGTGCGCAGCGCACGGAACCTGCTCGTCGAACGGCGCATCGACGTTACGCCGCTGATCACGCACGCGTATCCGTTGCACGAGATCGCGGACGCGTTTGCACGTCTCGATGCGGGCGAAGGCATGAAGGCGTGCATCGAGCCGTGAGAGTCGCCGTTCTGTATTCCGTGGACGACATTCGCATCGAAGACCGGCCGGTTCCGCAGATCGCCGAAGGGGAGCTCCTCGTGCGAACGCGCGCATGCGGGATCTGCAGCGGCGACATCATGGGATGGTACGTGAAGCGCAAGGCGCCGTTGGTCTTCGGCCACGAGCCGGCGGGCGTCGTCGTGGCCGTGGGGCCGGGCGAGCCGCCGGCGGACGATTCGGGCCGCGCGTTCGCGATCGGAGACCGCGTCTTCGTGCACCATCACGCGCCGTGCTTTGCCTGCGCTACGTGCGCGCGCGGAGACTTCGTGCAGTGCGAGCGCTGGCGGGCGAGCGCTATCGATCCCGGCGGTATGGCGGAGTACTTTCGCGTCCCGCGCGAAAACGTGCGCGATACTTTGCGCCTTCCCGAAGAGGTCTCGTTCGAAGACGCATCGCTGGTGGAGCCGCTCGCATGCGT
>DAHXOK010000072.1:0-6946 GCA_027364935.1 Vulcanimicrobiota bacterium
GGCTAGGGAGCTCCCCGGAGCCGCCGCACTAGGCCTGATCGTCTCGCTTTTGGCCCACGTTGCCGGCTACGGCAGCGGCCATGCCATGGGCGGCTCGTATCACGAGCTGCTCCTCGCCTTGAGCGCGCTCACGCTGCTTGGAGGGATCCTTGCCGTCGGAGCGCTCGCTTGGGCGGGTGCCGGAAAGACGCGAGACGGCTCGGTTCTGGCGGCGCGCCTGCGAACGGCGGTTCCAAACTGGCCCGCACTCACGGCGGCGGCCATCTCGTGGCTAGCGCTCGCCGAGCATCTCGAACCGCGTCATCACACCGTCTCACCGCTGCTGCTGCTCGCAGCCATCGCGCTTGTCGCGTGGCTGCTCTTAGCGCTCGCGCGCGCAGCGCTCTTGCTCTTGGCCGCAGCCGTCGTCGCGGTTCGCTGCGGCCGCTTCGCTGCGCGCCCGCTCGCATGGCGCATGCGCTCCCGTCCGACGCCGAGAGTCTCGCGCATTCTGCGCGCGGCACGGCGTTACGCTCGTCCTCCCCCGATCGCGGTACTCGGCGCGTAAGCGCCGCGTCCTATCGTACCGCGTTCCCTTCGAAAGGGGGAGTTCGTGTTTCGCATTCTTGCGGCGTTTTTCGCCGCACTCTGTATTGAGGCTGCAGCGTTCGCCGTCGCCGGCGCGGCAACGACGGGTCTGGTTCGCGGCACCGTGACCTTGGACGGCGTGCCGGCTCCCGGCGCGCGCGTCACGCTCGAGGGCGAGGGATCGCGCTTCGTGGCCACGACCGACTCGCACGGATCCTACGTCTTCGCTGCGGTTCCGTTCGGCGACTATCTTCTCACCGCGCACGCCGATCGCGCCTTGGGCCGCTCCTTCACGCTGCACGTCTCCAGCGACTCCATCGTCACCGTCGACGTCGCGCTCTCGCACTTGCGTGCAATCGCCCACGCGACCGTCGCTGCGAATGCAGGCGTCACCGGGACGCCGGTCGGCGTGAATCAGATCGACCGCACGGCAATTCAGGCCTCTCCAGACGAAAACGATCTTAACCGCCTGATCGAGACGATGCCCGGCATCGTGCGTTTCTCCTACGACGAACCGGTCGCGCTCGGCTTTCACGGCGTCACGTACAACATCGACGGAGCCCCGCTGCCGCTCGCAACGAGTTCCAACTTCGCGCAGATCGTCGATCCCGCCGACATCGACTCGCTGGAAATCTATACGGGCGACTTTCCGGCCGAGTACGGCGGCGAACGCATGGGAGCGCTCGTCAACATCATCACGAATCGATCGAGCGACATCGGTGAGGGAAACTTCGGCCGGCTCACTGCGGGCGTCGGCAACGACGGCCAAGCAATCGCAGCCCTCGCCGACGAGGCGCGCTCGGGTTCGACCGAAGTTTTTCTCGACGTGAACACGCAGCGGACGAACTACGGAATCGACGCGCCGACGTACGTTCCCATTCACGACACGAGTTCCTCGAGCGACGAGTTTCTGCGCGCGATCGCGCAGGTCGACAGTCGTTCGACGCTTGCCTTCGACTATGGAAACCAACTCTCGCAATTCCGGATTCCGATCAACACCTATCCCGGCAATCCCGTCGACCCGGTCACGAGCGTTCCCGGAACGAACGACGTGCAGCGCGAGTACGATCGCTTCGCAAGCGCAAACTACACCCGCACCTCGCGCGACGGCAGTGGCGTCTTTCAAGTAATTCCGTGGTACCGCATGACGCGCGTGGCCTACGCGGGAGACTTGGCCAAGGACGTGCTCGCAACCCAGTTCGACCCCAACACGGGCACGCTGGACCAGCTCGTCGGACTCGATCAGGACCGCCTAGCGACGTACGCGGGAGTACGCGTCAGCGACTTTCGTGCGACGGGAACGCACGCGTGGAAGGTCGGAATCGATGCGGACCGCGAGAACTTCACCGCGCGGGAGACCTTCGCGTGCTACTACTTCCAGTGCGATTCGACGCTTTCGCCGGTCTCGCCGTACTATCCGGTCCACACGGCGCAGGCTCGGGCGGGATCCCAGATCGGGCTGTACGCGCAAGACACGTGGACGCCGATACGGATCCTTTCCATCCAATACGGCCTGCGATACGATCGTTCGACGGGCTACGTGGGCGCAGATATGCTCGAGCCGCGGATCGCGGTGAACCTCCAAGCCGATGCGAAGAACATCGTCCACGTCTACTACGGGCGCTTCTACGCAGCGCCGCAGCTCGAGGACGTTCGTCAGGCATGCGTGCTCTTGGGAGCCGGCTCCGGCGGCTGCCCGGCGAACCCGGTCTACAATCTCCAGCCGGAGCGAGACGCGTACTTCGAGATGGGTCTGCAGCACGCGTTCTCGCCTGCGCTCACGGGATACGTGAACGTGGACGAGCGTAACGTCATCAACGTGCTCGATACGACGCAGCTCTTGAATACGCCGCTCTTCGCCGTCTTCAACAACGCGCTCGGTCGTTATACTGGCATCGAGTTGCGCCTGGCGGACCTTCTCGAGAACGGCAACTCGTGGTACGTCACGACGACGATCTCGTCGTCGAAGGCCGGCGGTATCTCGGGTTCGACGTTTCTCTTCGGGCCGGCACCGAATCCACCGGGAGTGCCACTCACCTCGCCCGAGCTGCTCTCGCCGGAAGACCACGATCAAACGGTCGCGTCGACGGCAGGATACACGATGCACTTCGGGCTCTCGCGAGCATGGTTTGCCACGTTGCAGGGTGACTACGGTACGGGTTATCCCGTCGCATTCGAAAACGCGACGACGTCGCTCTCCGGACGCTTACCCTCGCATCTCACGTTCGACGCATCGCTCGGCCGAACGCTCGCCGGGACGCCGAACCGTGGCCTCGGCCTCCGGCTCGACCTCCAAAACCTGCTCGACCACCAATACGTCGTGAAGATCGCCAACGGCTTCAACACGACGCAGATCGCGCCCGGACGCTCCGTGCTCGTGCGATTGACGCAGGCCTTTTAGCGAGGACTGACCGCGCAACGCCTGAATAAGAACGACGATGAGGCGTCTCCTTTCGGCATTGTGCCTCTGTTGCACGTGCGCGTTCCTGTTCCTGATCGGCGTTCGAACGGCTCGGGCAGTACCCGTCTTCGCCAACGGACAGGGCGTCTCGTGCGAAGAGTGCCACACGACGTTTCCCGGGATGACGCCGTACGGCATGATGGTCATGATGACGAACTTCCAGACGCTCAACCGCCATCTGCAAGATCAGGCGTTGCCATTCGCAGTTCGCGCCTACGTTACGTCCTATCTCGCAAACAAGCAGCAACCCGGCTCCTTGATGGTCTCGGATCTCTCGCTCCTCGGTGCCGGATTCATCGGGCAGAACTTCACCTGGTACCTCGAGCAACACGCCATCACCAGCGGCCAAATCGGACAGACCGAGCAGATGTGGCTCTCCTGGAACGGACTCTTTCACGGAACGAACTCGCTTCAGCTCGGAAAGTTCCATACGCCCTTCCCGTTCATGCCCGCGCACGCGTGGACGCTCGGTAACTACTTGCTCGCAACGCAGCAGACCGGCCAAAATGTCTTCAATCCGAACGACGCACGCTGGGGACTGGCCTTCAGCGGAATGTCGAACGAGTTCATGTACAATCTCTCGTATCTCACGGGTAGCGGACCGACTGGCGACGCTTTCGACTACAACCAGACGGTGAACCCGCGAACGCTCGACGTGAACGTCTCCTACGGCGGCATGTCGAAGCCGTGGAGCGTCGGCGTCGTCGGAATGCGCGGCTTCGCGCCGCTACACGATACGCTCGGAGCCTTTGCCGGCACGGATCCGTTCACGCGGGAGGGGCTCTACTACGGTTACCAAACGCCGCAGTGGCATTTCCAAACCATGTTCTACCACGGCTTCGACGCGCAGCCGGCGCTCTCCGAAAGCAACGTTCCACTGAACGGTTTCATGTTCGAAGTGGAACGCGACATCGGGTGGCGCAATCACGTCCTGCTCCGCTACGACGTCGCGAGCTCGGACACGCTCAACCGGCAGTACGTGCTCGATCTTTCGCACAACCTCCAACCGAATCTCGCGCTCGTCGGCGAGCTGCTCGTGGGGCCGAACCAAGCTCCGCAGATCGGCATCGAACTGGCCTCCGCAGGACCGTACGAGCCCGGTAAGCGTTTCTTGTTCGGCGAGCCCGACGGGGTCACCGTCGAACCGATCGCCGCGGGCCCTGCGCCGGCATCGACTTCCGCTTCCGTCGCCTCGGCCAACGCTGGCGCGCAGCTCGTCATGCAGAACGGATGCACCGGTTGCCACGGCGCGAACTTCCAAGGTGGGATCGGCCCCGCGCTCTTCGGTATCGAGCATCGGTTGACGTTTCAAGAGATCGCCTCCGCGATCGAGCGTCCGCATCCGCCGATGCCGACCTTCGGATTCACCGCCGTGCAAGTCGCGGACATCGTCGCCTATCTCTCAAGCCTCGACGGCGGCGCCGCCGGATCCGGACCAACCATCGTGCTGAGCCCGGAAAACCCCGTAACTACCGCGACGTTGACCGTTCGTTTTCCAGGCGCCGTACCGGCGCAGGTCACCGCCGCCGCAATCATGCACATGGGAGTGAGCACGCACGAATACACGATCTCCCTTCGGCCGGCGAGCGACCCCCACGTCCTGAGCGGAATCCTGCGGTTTACCATGGCAGGACCGTGGATCGTCGAAGTTCGCTACGGGAGTACCGTCATCGACAAACCGATCGAAGTTGGAGGAAGCTCGTGAATCGCGCTGCGTTCTTGCGGCGCAGCGCCGGCGTAATGGCCGTCGCCTCGATCGCGCCGCTCTCGGAGCGCGCGCGCGCGAGCGAGCTCGTGGAGTATGCGCTCACGGCTGCGCCGCTAACCTTTGCGCCGGCGCCCGGTATCGCGTTTCCCGCGCTCGCGTACAACGGACGCGTGCCCGGCCCGCTTCTTCGCGTCGTCCACGGTCAGCGGGTGCGCGTTCTCTATCGGAACCTTACCGCGGTTGCGACCACCGTGCACTGGCACGGCATGGTGCTGCCCAACGCAATGGACGGCGTCCCGGACGTGACGCAGGCTCCGGTGCCGCACGGCGGAAGCTTTCTCTACGAGTTTGCGCCCGAGCCGTCCGGAACGCGCTGGTACCACGATCACGGCATGATGCTCGGCGCGGTGCGAGGGCTATTCGGGATGTTCGTCGTCGACGACCCGAGCGAGCCGCGTGCGGACCGCGAGTTCGCGCTCGTCTTTCACGACGTCCCCGATATGCGCAGCGTGCGCGCAGCGATGGCGGGCTCGAGCTCCGCTCCGATGATCGATCCGGCCGGCTCGCCCGAGATGGCGGAGATGGTGCCCGACGATCGCATGGGCGACGAAGTCTCGTATCGCGCGCACTGCATCAACGGCGAAAGCTATCCCGCAACGCAATCGCTCACCGTCAACGTCGGAGAGCGCGTACGGCTGCGTATCCTGAATGCGAATCCGACCCAGACGCGATACGTGCGTTTGGCCGGCCACCGGCTGACGGTCACGCACGGGGACGGGAATCCGCTCGAGCGACCGGTCGACGTCGACGCGTTGCGAATCGGCGTCGCAGAGCGGTACGACGCCTGGTTCGAGGTCACCAAGCCCGGCGCGTGGCTTCTCCAAGGCATCTCGAGCGATCCGCTCGCTTTCGAACAGGCGGTCGTCGTCCGCACGCCGGGAATGGAGAACGCTTCGCCGCAGAGCAGTTCGCAATAGCTCGAGGGCGTGGACGTCTTCACGTACGAAAAGGCTTGCGGCGTGGGCGGCGAGTACGCCGGCGCGCCGGCAGACGTCCGCACGGCATTGACGCTCGGCGGCGGCGCGTGGGGAACGTCGATCTGGTCGATCGACGGAGCGCAATGGCCCAACACGCCGAAGATTCGCGTCCGCCGCGGCGACCGCGTCGCGGTGACGTTCACGAACAAGACCGACATGGAGCATCCCATGCACCTTCACGGGCACGTCTTCCATATCGTCGCAATCAACGGCAAGGCGATGCTACGACCTCTGGCAAAGGACGTCTCCCTCGTTCCCGCTAACGGCGGAACGTTGAGCTGGACGTTCGATGCCACGTCGCCTGCCGGACGTTGGCTGCTCCACTGCCACAACGAGGTCCATATGATGGACGGGATGATGACGGAGGTCGACTATATCTCGTAAGCACGATCTCTCGCACGGAACGATTGCCGTCACCGGCGGCGCGGGGCTCATCGGCAGCGCAATCATCTGGGCCCTCAACCGCCGCGGCATCGACGACATCCTCGTCGTCGATCGTCTCGACACGAGCGCGAAGTGGCGCCATCTCGTTCCGTTGCGATTCGCCGACTACGTCGATGCCGACATCTTTGCGGAGCGACTGCTCGACCGCAAGAACGCCTTCGGCGATCTGCGAACGATCTTGCACCTCGGCGCCTGTTCTTCGACGACGGAGAGCGACGCAGGCTACCTCCTGCGCAACAACTACGAGTACACGAAGCGGCTCGCCGAGCGCGCTGCCGCGATGGAGACGCGCTTCGTCTATGCATCGTCGGCCGCAACGTACGGCTCGCTCGAGGAGAACCTCTCCGACGAACTCGACCTTCGCTCGCTTCGCCCGCTCAACGCCTATGCGTTTTCCAAGCACCTCTTCGATCTCTACGCTGCCCGCACGGGCTTGGCCGACCGCTGCTGCGGCGTCAAATACTTCAACGTCTTCGGACCGAATGAGGACCACAAAGGCGATATGCGCAGTGTCGTTTTGAAAGCGTACGAGCAAATTCTGACCGGCGGCAGCGTCAAACTCTTCAAGAGCTATCGCGAAGAGTTCGCGGACGGCGAGCAACGCCGCGACTTCATCTACGTCAAGGACGTCGCGGAGATCACGCTCCATTTGGCGCAAGCCGGAACGGCGGGCCTCGTCAACGCCGGCGCGGGTCGCGCGCAGACGTGGCTCGCTCTCGTGCGCCCCAT
>DAHXOK010000072.1:6956-8854 GCA_027364935.1 Vulcanimicrobiota bacterium
CATCGAGTTCGTCGATATGCCGGAGCAGCTACGTGGCCGATACCAGTACTCGACGTGCGCGCGCATCGATCGCCTGCGCGCGAGCGGCTACGATTCCCGCATGACGCCGCTCGCAGACGCAGTCTCCGACTACGTCCGCGGCTACCTCGCCCCCGAGCGGCAGCTGGACCCGACCGACGCCCCATTGGAGGCAACCGCCTCCGCGTAGGGGAATCCATGCGGTCCATCCTAACAAGCGAGGTCTTTTTTCGTGCCTGAACCCAACTCTCGGGCGCAGCGCCGCCAGGCCGCACGCGGCGGACCGCAGCCGCCTACGCGGCGCGACCCTATGTCGATCGTGTACGTCGCGTTCGGCGCGATCGTGCTCCTCGTGATCGCAGCTTTTGCGATCGTCAACATTCAGCAGCAGCGCGCGATCGCCGCGGCGAACGCGACGCCGACGCCGGGCCCCAACGCGAGCGCCGCGCCGGTGCAGCTCGTCGACAACGTCGGTCTCGGCGCGCCGGCGTTTCCAAATCCCATCAAGGTCAACCCTCACAACGGAATGCCCGTCGACGGAATCACGTGCCTCTCCGCCGAGCAGACGGCGCTGCATATCCATACGCACCTCGCGCTCTTCGTCGACGGCAAGCAAGTGCAAATTCCGGCGGGTGTCGGGATCGCTCCGATCCCTCCGCAAGGCTGCCTCTACTGGGTTCATACGCACGATGCGAGCGGCATCATTCACATCGAAGCACCGCAGCTCGAGGCGCCCTCCGGCGGCCCCTTTACGTTGGGCATGTTCTTCGACGTCTGGGGCGAACCGCTCGCGCGCGATAACGTTGCCGGAAAGCGCGGAGCGGTCACGGCATACGTCAACGGCGCTCTCTGGCAAGGAGATCTGCGCGCGATTCCGTTGCGCGCGCATCAGCAGATTACCCTCGAAGTCGGCAAGGCGGTCCCGCCACCCAACTACGCCTTCCCGCCCGGCGTCTAACGTTACGGCGCGATGCGCGCGATCGTCGTTCTCGCAGAGCTCTGGGCCGCGTCCGAAATCATTCTCCTCACCGGTCCGCTGCGCGGCTCGGCGCTTTTCTACGCGATCGTCGCGCTCGCACTCTTCTTCTGCTGCGCGCTGACCTATCTCGTCACGCTCCCACCCCGAAGCGCGCGCGACGCGCCGATCACGCGGCATCTCCTGCCACTACAGCTCGCGTTAACGCTGCTCGTTATCGCGCTCACGGGATGGACGCTCGCGGTCCACGCGCACGCGCTTGCAGTTGCGCCGCCGCTCCGGGCATCCATCAATCGCCATCTCGACTCCGCATTGGCCGCTGTTGCGCCAGGCGACCTGGGACCGGCGCTGCTGAACTTCGCGGAGTACGCGGCGCTGCCGCTCGCGCTCCTCGCGCTCCTACGCGTGCCGCTCGCAAAGATGGGGTTGGGGAGCTTCAACCGCGGTAGCGCTGCGTCCGCCGCGATCTGGCTCGTGCTGCCGTTTTTTGCCGTCGCCTATGCGATTCTGTACGCCGATACGTCGGTCGCGCTCGTGGGGCGACGCTTTCTCTCGAGCTTCTTTTCGAGCGGCTTCAGCGAGGAGTTCCTCTTTCGCGGAGCGCTCTTCGGAAGGCTGCGCGCGTTCATGCCGACGCAGTGGGCCGCGCTCTCTCAGGCGATCGTCTTCAGCCTCTGGCACTTCGGCACCGACGTCGCGCGCGGACACGGCATCGTGCCGGCATTCGCGCTCATGGTGCCGGCGCAGGCGGCCTTCGCGTACGCGATGGCGATCCTCGTCCGCCGCAGCGGCAACCTCGCGATTCCCGCCTTGCTCCACACGACGATCGACACGCTTCGCTCCGTCGTCTAGGGCAACTCTGATTTATTGCGGCACAGCCGCCGGTGTAGGCCGACGATGGCAT
>DAHXOK010000073.1 GCA_027364935.1 Vulcanimicrobiota bacterium
GCGGGGCGGGCGGCGCGCGCGCCGCCGAGCCGAATGGCACGAGCGCCCTCACTCTCTTCTGGAAGGCCCAGCTCCGCTCGTCCGAATCCGGTGATGCTGCTTCCCGGCGCGTGCGGTCGTTCCGGGCGCCGTTGCTGCGCCTTCTCGAGGTGTTCCCGCGTGGCGCGCAACGCGACGCGTGCGAGGCGTCCGTTCACGGGGAAGACGAGCTCGTTGATGCCGCAGTCGTCGAGGAGCTTGAGCACCGCCTCGAACGCGCCGCCCTGATCCTTGGGGCTGTGCGCGTCGGAGCCGATCGCAACCGGAACACCCTTCGACTTCGCCTTGCGCAACAGGCGCCGGTACGCGTCGAGATAGCGCCGTTTCTGGTCGTCGGGATGATCGCGATAAAGGAAGCGCGTGTTGAGTTCGATCGCCATGCCACGCGCGAGACACGCGGCCAGCACGCGGTTTTCGTACTCCTCGAGCTTCTTGGCTTCAGGCCATTGTCCGAAGATCGCCGGTGCATAGATGTGCCCGGCGATCTGGCCGGGCAGCTTTTCGATCTCTTCCACGAGCTTCGTGACGTACATCTCCCAGGTTCGTTCCTTGCCGACGGCCTCGAAGCACGCGGAGAACTCGGGATTGTCGAAGGGCCAGGGCCAGTCTGAGCCCTTCTCGGGGTGATCGATCGTGAGAAAGTGGACGGAGCGCACGAGCCCGTCCGGTCGCATGGCATCCACGATGTTCTGCGCGTCGGGCCTCGAGCGGGGATCGGTGTCGATCTCGACGCCGATGGAGAAGCGCATGCCGCGGCGGAGGCCTTCGGAGACGACCTGCGCGTGGCCGACCTCGACGCCGGCTGTCTCGGCACAACCGTACAGGTCTCCCGCTGCCGCGAGCTTGAGCGCGCGGCGCACCGTGTTGACCGCGCCGGGATCCTCGAAGGTGAGGAAGTTGACGTGATCGCTCACCATGAGGAAACGTGGCCAGCCGCGACGGCAAGCTTGATAGAACCAAAGGAAGAGCATCCGCGCCGAATATGCGATAGGGCGCTCCTCGGCAAATGGCCGATGCTCCCCCTTGGCGTGGCCGTGGACGTCCGGGATTGCGCGTATCCGTGGGTCGCTCATGTGACTCCGCCGGATTTTTGGCTAACGCGCGCGCCGATACCCTTCCAGTTCCAAAAGACGCTGTTTCATCTCGAGTCCGTAGTAGTAGTCGTGCAGAGCCCCCGAGGAGTCGACGACGCGGTGACAGGGGAAGAAGAGCGGAAGAGGATTGCGCGCCATCACCCGCCCGACTGCCCGCGCCGCTTTAGGCTTGCCGATCTGCGTCGCGACCCACCCGTACGAACGCACTTCCCCGGGAGGGATCCTCGCTGCCGCGCGAAGCGCGGCCTGTTCGAACGGGGTCAGATCGCTTATGTCGACCACGCGGTCGTCGACGCGCCACGTCCGGAAGAACTGGTCGAGCGTCTCTTGGAGCCACGCCGGCGCCTGTCCGCGCACGACCGGACGGCGCAAGCGCTGCTCGACGCGCTGCTGAACGGCCTGGAAGCCTCCACCCGTGTCGAATCCGAGATACGCGATGCGCGCTCCCTTGAACCCGACGTAGAGCCGCCCGACGGGTACGCGAGCGGAGGTCAGCATCACCGGCTCGCTGCGCATGCGCTGGCGCAGTGAGGCGATATGGCCGAGAACTCTTCGGGCAAGGTCGCACGACGGCTCGGGAACGGGGAGGCACGAAAGGCTGTAGGCGACGCCTTCGCACTCTTCGTAGAGGTGCTGGCACTGCGGGCAGGCGTGAAGGTGCGTCGTCACCTCGACCTTCAGCGAGCGCGTGCAACTGCCTCGCGTCTCGTCCCACATCGCCTCGAGGTCACGACATCGCATGGGTTGGTGCTCCTTGCGGGGTAAAGCGGCCGACCTGCGGCCCTAGAATGCGTCGCAGGATTCGCACGGCTCGGTGGACGTGCGACTTCACCGTTCCTATGGGTTGGTTCAGAATCTCCGCGATCTCCGGATGGCTGCGCCCTTCGATGAATCGCAGCGTCGCTGCCGCACGAAGATGCATGGGAAGTTGAAGAAGCGCGCGCTCCACGAGCGCCACCTCGGCATTCTGCTCAACGATGGCCTCCGGTCGCTGCGGCCGGCGCTCCTCGGAGTTGCGCAGCAGCGCGTCGGGGTCTGCAAGTGCGTCGAGCGCGACGCTTGCCGGTCGCTTGCTGCGAAGCCGATTACGGGTCACGTTGAGGGTGATCGTGTAGAGCCAGGGCTGGAGGCGCAGCTCGCGCCGCTGCTCGGCGGGCATCTTGCCGAGCGCGCGATAGGCGCGCACGAACGCATCCTGCACGATCTCCTCGGCATCCTCGCGATTACCGGTCATGCGCAGAGCGAAGCCGTAGAGCCTGCGTTGATAGCCCTCGACGATCTGGTCGAAGCTCTCGACGCTCGCGACGCTCTTGCTTTCCCGCTTAGCCGCAGGGCGTGCGGGGCGAACCGCAGTTGACACGAAGGCTCCTTGAAGGAGCGGTGCGAGCGCACTCATCTTTAAGCTCGAACCACCCGATCCCTGGGCGAGTTTCACGCGCGGGTCCGGAGGTTCCCGCGACCCTATGGGGAAGCTGCTTTCATGACGCAACACCGGATGCCGCCGGAGGTCGTCCCATCGCCCGAACTGCAGCCGCAGTCGGGCGTTTTTGTTGGAGAGATCTCCTTCGACGCGTACACCATGTGCAGCTTTCTACCCGACCTCGACTCGACGCGGGCGATACCGCTCGTGCTTATCGGCTATCGCGCCCACGAGGATCCTTGGTTCGTCTGGCTGGTTCCGAAGGACGGGCTGCGCGCGGATGGCCTGACGAGCGATCCGTACTATTCGCGCGTCTTACGCGATCCGCGAGCGTACTTTCAAAAGAAGCTCGCAAAGTATATCGACGAGACCGGATCCGTGCGGCGCGGCATCGAGATGCTCGTCGACTGCCACCAGAATCACCTGGCTTTCACGCCGCTGACGGAGCTCGGCGAGAGACCGTTCCTGCATCCGCTGGAACTTCGGCTGCCGGTGCCCGCGACAGTCTAGCAGACTCGAGGGGCCGCTAGACGATCTTGATGGAGCGGTAGTAGACGATGTGCACCGGTACCGCAGAAAGGTGCTCGCCGGTCAGCACGCCGTCGATTGTCAGCCGGGCGTCGAGGGCGAGCAACATGGCTTGGACGACGTCGTAGTACGCCGTCCCGTCCAGATGAATCCGTCCCGTGATCTTCGCATTTTGTTCGGTCAGAGGCCCGTTCACGAACCCGTCGGCGCGAAACTCGACCCCGACGACGCGGCGGCCGTTGAGGATTCCGTCCACGCCGGGGCGCAAGGTTCCGCGCAGATCGCCGCCACCTACCGGTGAGGCGGCGGCAAACGGCACCGGGTCGCGGAGTTCGCGCAGATCGCGAACCATCGTCACATCGAGGCTGACGGCGAACGGTTGGTTCAAAACCGTGAGAAAGTCGGGATCTTCGTCGGTACGATCCTCGAAGCTCCCGTCCGGGAGTTCGGTTTGCACGAAGCGCGCGTGCTCGGTCGTCGTCCCGGCCGCATCCGTGCGCGTGCAATCGGCCTGCGCCGTAAACCGCGTCGCGCCGGTGGCACGGGCGATTGCCAGCGATTGCCTCCCGCTGTAGACGATGTGCGTCGGCGGGGCCGTGCCGACGCGGTAGAGATCCTCGCCGGCGATGCTGTACTGCACGGAGGAGCCCAGCGGATGCGCGATCAGGGCGACAAACGCTCCGGCTGCAAGGACGGCTCGGCTCGACATAGTATCATCATACACGAAATGCTGCAGCCGGCGCGCTACCGAAGCATCCTTTTGTGTGTGGCCGCTCTCGCTTGCATCGCCGCCGCGTCTCCCTCAGATGTCGCGACGCTCTCGGCCATCTATTCCCACGCCACCGACTCCGCGTACAGCCGCCATGCGATACTCGAGCGCGACGGAACGACGTACATCTCGAGCGGCGACATCAACATGGAGTGGTTGCGCGATTCCAGCGCGGTGCTCATTGCCTATATCCCCGACGCGGCGAGCAAGCCCGCGGTTCGCTCGATGATCAGGGGTGCCATCGCTCGCCAGGCACGGTACATACTCATCGATCCCTATGCCAATGCCTTCACCGAAGACTATCGGGTCGCGGAGCGCAAGTTCGAAGTCGACTCCCTCCTCTACCCCGTCCAGCTCGCGTACCGGTACTGGCGCGACGATCACGACGGGACGATCTTCACGCCGCAGCTCCGCCGTGCATTTGCCCTCGTCTTACGCGTACTGCGAACCGAGCAGCACCACGGGACCCGCTCCAACTATCGTAACGGCTCGCTCCTCGGGGGCGACGACGGCATGCCGTTCTCCTATACCGGCATGATTTGGACGGGCTTCCGCCCTTCCGACGACGCCGCTCAATACCCGTACAACATTCCGCAGAACATGTTTGCCGTCGTCGAGCTCCAGCAGTTGAGCTCGATCGAACGCAATGCCTATCATGACGAGCGTCTCGCAGCGGAGGCATGGGGACTCAGCGTGCAGGTGCACGACGCCATCGAGCGCTACGGCGTGGTCTTCGTCCCGCATTACGGGCGCATCTACGCGTATGAAATCGACGGCTTGGGCCACGCGAATCTCATGGACGATGCGAACGTACCGTCGCTGCTCTCGGCTCCGTACATCGGCTACCTCGACGTGCGCGACCCGATCTATCAAGCGACGCGCAGTTTCGTGCTTTCGCCCGCGGACCCGTACTTCTATCGTGGGAAGGACGCGCAGGGAATCGGAAGCGAGCACACGCCGCGCGGATACGTCTGGCCGCTCGCGCTCATTATCGAGGCCATGACGAGCGTCGACCCGGCGGAGAAGGCGCGGGTGCTCGGGTATCTCGCCGCTTCAGATACGGGTAACCACGTGCTGCACGAGTCGTTCGATCCGAACGACCCCAAGCATTACACGCGCGCCGACTTTGCGTGGCCGAACGCGCTCTTCACCGAATTGGGAGACCCCGTCCCCGCGCCCGAACGCGCCTCCAATCGTTGACGAAGAACCGCACGTCGGCCGTTCCTGCGCACACGACGACGGCGTCGGGGTCGGCATACGTCCGGCCGTCGATGGAGAGGGCAAAGTCGCCGGCATAGAGGCCGTCGAGCGTGCGCAGGACGCTGCGCGAGAACTTGTCGGCCGGTGCGAGGTCGCCGATTGCTTCACGCACGGCGAGTGCCAGCAGCTCGCGTACGCGTAGCGGCGTAGCGAGCGCGAAGACCGCCGCTTCGCTCTCCGCAATGGCTTGCAGATCGAGCGGAATCCTCACGCGGATCACGCTTCGTGCTTTTGCATTGCCCGAGGAGCCGCCTGCCGCGATAGCGTAGAAAACGCAGGAGATGCGCTACACGCCGCGCCGCCGCCGCGGCGACGAGGAGCACCACGAAGGCGGAGGCCTACCCGTCATTCCGCTCGTGATCATCGTCGTCTTCGCTGGCTTGCTGCTCGGTGGTCTTCTCGCGCACTTTTTCGGGAGCCGCGGCTCTGGCGCGCGGGAAGCAATGAGCCCGTCAGCCGTCACGCCCGTTCCGACCCCGAGTGCGATGCCGAGCCTGACGCCGTTCGCGTATCGTCGCACCCCGCGGCCTAGCGCCACGCCGCACGCGAGTCCCTCCGCAACGCCGCTTGCGTCGCTCACGCCTCGGCCGACGGCAAATCCCGCGCCGACGCCGGAGGCGACGCCGACGGTAACTCCGCGCGCCATCCCCACGGCGCGGCTCACGCCGGCGCATACCGCGCCGGGAATTCCGACGCCGGCGCCGGCAGCGACGTTGCCGGCGGTGATCACCGCAAGCCCCGCGCCGCCTGCGCGCACGTTGCCGCCAGGCGCATTGCCCGCACGCACGCAGACGCCTCGCGCGCCGGTAGTTTCGCGGCACGTGCAACGAACCAGAGGCATGGAGACTGACGATCCAGCCTCCGTCGTACGCGCGTATCTCTGGGCCCTCGCACGGGGAAACACGTCGCAAGCGACCTCATATCTCGCGTCGGGGTCGCCCGCCGAGCCCTTCATGCGCGACGCGCGCGTCGGCGACGTTGAATCGACGTCGAACGGCGACGGCACCTATCTCGTCACCGCGGACGTGCATGCGGCGACCGGGAGTTACCGCGTCACGTGCACGGTGGCGGCGTTGCCGCAAGGAATGGTCATCACCGACCATTTCTACGTCAAGCCGCGCTAAATAGCGGAAGGCGCGGTTATTCTTCGTCGGGCCAAGCGGCGAGGGACCCGATCGCGGCGCTCTTGAGCACGCGCAAGCCGAGCATCGCGCACTTCATGCGCGTCGGGCTGATGCCGATGCCGACGTTCTCGAGGACGGCTTCCTTCCTGAGCTTCGCGACCTCTTCGAGCGATTTACCGATCACGGACTGCGTCAGCATCGAGGCGGAGGCTTGGCTGATCGCGCAGCCCTTTCCCGAGAAGCGCACGTCGCGCACGATGCCGTCCGCGTCGACGAGCAGGTCCATGCGGATGCGATCGCCGCAGAGCGGGTTGAGATCCTCCGCGGTTACCGTCGGCGCCTCGAGGCGACCGAAGTTCCGCGGATTGCGATAGTGATCGAGAATGTAGTCTCGGTAGAAGTCGTCCACGTTAAACCTTGAAGATGCGCGCGGCTTTCTCGAGGCCGGCCGCGAGCGCGTCGACGTCGTCTTCCGTCGTATACAGGTAAAAGGATGCTCGAGCGGTTGCGATCCAGCCCATCCGCTGCATGAGCGGCATCGTGCAGTGATGCCCGGCGCGAATGCAGACGCCGTCCGTGTCTAGGATCGATGCGACGTCGTGCGCGTGCGCGTCGGCGAGATTGAACGAGATGACGCCACCCATGCGCTCCGGGTCCTTGGGCCCGTAGACAACAAGGCCGCGCGGTTCGAGCTCCGCAAGGCGCTGCAACGCATACCGCGTGATCCGCTTCTCGTGTTCGCGCACCCAGGCAAGCCCCACGTCGGTGAGATACGCGATTGCCGTGCCGAAGGCGATGGCGTCCGCGACGTTGCTCGTTCCCGCCTCGAACTTCCACGGTGGATCGTTGAACGTCGCGTGCTCGTACTCCACCGTGCGAATCATGTCGCCGCCGGAGAGAAACGGCGGCATCGACTCGAGCAGCGCGCGTCGTCCGTAGAGCGCTCCGATTCCCGTGGGGCCGAGCATCTTGTGAGCGCTGAATGCGTAGAAGTCGCAGCCGAGTGCGGCGACGTCCACGGACAGATGCGGCGCCGCCTGCGCGCCGTCGACGACGACGAGCGCTCCGGCCGCGTGCGCCCGGGGAATGATCCGCTCGAGGGGCGAGATCGTGCCGAGCGTGTTGCCCACGTGCGCGAGCGAAAGGATCTTGCACCCATCGAGCAGCCGGTCGAGATCGTCCAGGACGAGCACTCCACGCGGGTCGACCGGAATGAAGCGCAGCACGGCCCCGGTGCGGCGTGCGAGCAGCTGCCACGGCACGAGATTCGAGTGGTGCTCCATCTCGGTGAGCAGTATGACGTCTTTGGCCCGAAGGTTGGCGTCGCCCCACGCGTAGGCGACGAGGTTGATCGCTTCGGTCGTGTTTTTCGTCCACACTAGCTCCCCGGGAGCGCAGTTGACGAATCGCGCGACGCTCGCGCGAGCCGCTTCGAAGCGCTCCGTCGCGAGCGCAGCGATCTCGTACACGCCGCGATGGATGTTGGCGTTGTACTCGCGGTAATACGTGTCGAGCGTCTCGATCACGCAGTTCGGCTTCTGCGAGGTCGCGGCGGAATCGAGATAGACGAGCCGTTTCCCGCGTGCCGTCGGCCGTTCGAAGATCGGAAAGTCGTTCCGGATTTCGAGCGCCGTTCGGCTCTGCCGCGTTTGGCGCTCGGAGAAGTGGAGCGTGCTCACGCGACCTTTGCTGCGAGTAGGCCGCGCAGTTCGTCGCGCAGCTCTTGCGGAAATCGCTCGAGCGCGGGCTCGAAGAAACCGAGCGTCACCATGCGTTCGGCCGCATCGCGCTCGATGCCGCGCGTCATCATGTAGAAGAGCGTCTCGGCGTCCAGCGCTCCGACGGTCGCGCCGTGATAGGCTTTTACGTCGTTTGCCGCGATCTCGAGGGCCGGAACGGAATCGATGTGCGCGTTCGGCGAGAGTAGCAGCGCGTCGTCGCGCAAGGATGCGTCGCTCTTCTGCGCTCGTGCTGCGATGCGGATGTTTCCGACGTACCGTCCCTGACCGCGATCCGTTGCAGCGGACTTCACCGTCGTGAGCGACGTGCTGCCGCCGACGCGATGGTCGACGGTCGAACGCAGGTCGACGTGCTGATTCCCTCGTGGGAAGAAGATACTCGCGATCTGCGCTTGCGCTCCCATGGCCAGCAGCTCGACGCCGATCTCCTCGACGACGAGCGCCGCGCCGAGATCGGCCGTCGCGCAGGAGAAGAAGGCGTCTTTACCCGGCAAGGCACCGATCGTCAGAAAGAGACGCGCGTCTTGCGGGAGATCCTGAACGGTCGCCACGTGGAGACTGCTCCCCTCTTCGGTCACGACCTCGACGATGCCGCAAACGAACGCGCCGTTCGCGCCTTCGATACGTTGCACGATCGTCGCTCGAGCGCCACGACGGAGGTGGACGGACGTGTACGGAAAGAGCGGCGCGGCGCCCGCGCGGTAGGTGATGACGATGGGCCGTTCGACGTCCGCCTCCGGCGGAACCGTGACGAAAGCGTACTGGTTCGCGAAGGCGGATGCG
>DAHXOK010000074.1 GCA_027364935.1 Vulcanimicrobiota bacterium
CCCGCGTACTACCAACCGCTCGCGGTCGGCGATACCTGGACGTACACGTGCCACAACACGCACAACCCCGCCGAGCGAGCGTCGCGCTGCACTGATGATGCGCTCGCGCCACAGGAGCCGTGGCAGGCCTGTTAGGGAGCTTCCCTTGCGTTCCACGCCTCGGGATCGTCGAGATCGAGAAACGCGCCTTCGTCGTCGACCGCGAGCGCGTTGCGCCGCAGCGAGCGGTCGTCGCGTGCGCGCGCGAGGGTGTCGCCGTCGGAAAGATGCTCGACGAGCGCGCGCGCGCGCGCAGCGAAGAGCACGGGATGACCCGGCACGCCGGCCGATGACACCGGATACGCGACGTCAAAGCCGGCGAGCGACGCTTCCATCCGCTCGAGCGTCGCGCGCCGCAGGAACGGTTTGTCGCCGAGCAGCACGCCGAACGGCGCCGCCGTAGCAATAGCCTCCAGACCGATCCGCAACGAGTGCGTCATGCCGCGTTCCGGCTGCGCGTTCGCGACGAGTCGCATGCGCGGCGCCATGCGCGAGGCCTCGTCGCGGCGCTCGGGCGACACGACGACGATCGCCTCGCGATCGTGCAGAAGCGCGGCGATGCGCTCGAGCGGCGCGCCCCCGCCGGCGAGCGGCGTGAAGACCTTGGCGAATCCCATCCTGCGCGATTCTCCCGCAGCGAGCACGACGTAGATCACCGGCGAAAGAAGACCGCGGTCATCACCGCGCCGATGACGATGACGACGCTGCGCCCGTAGATCGGCGGCAAGCGGCGGAAGAGATGCGCGCCGGCATAGCCTCCGAGCAGCGCGAGCAGCGCCATCGGAATCGCAAAGCGCCATTCGACGATGCCGGCGATCGCGAACGGAACGAGCGCGACGCCGTTGATCGCAACCGAGAGCACGTTCTTCAGCGCGTTCGAGGCGTTGAATCCCGTGAACCCGGTGAACGAGAGAATCGCCAGCATCAGGATGCCCATTCCAGCACCGAAATAGCCGCCGTAGACCGCCACCACGAACTGCGCGACCAACTGCCACGGAGCGTTGCGAGGTGCGCCGGAGGCGCGTCGTTTGATCAGTGGGCTTGCGGCAAAGGTCACGGTCGCGAAGAGCAGCAGCCACGGAATCATTCGGGCGAAGAGGGGCGCCGGAGTGCGAATGAGCAGCAGCGCGCCCAACACGCTCCCCACGACGCTCACGGCGAGGATCGGAACGAGGAGCGCCCGGGTCGCGCGCAGCTCCGGTGCGTAGCCGCGTGCGCCACCGATATTTCCCACCCAGAGCGCGGCGCTATTCGTCGCGTTTGCGGGAATCGGCGAAACGCCGGCGGCGATGAGCGCTGGAAACGAGAGAAAGCTTCCGCCGCCTGCGACGCTGTTCATCGCGCCGGCAACGAACGCCACCGCATCGGGCAGGAGCGGGCTCGCGCTCAAGCGGTGGCGGTCACGAGCTCTGCGTGCGCTCGCGCTTGGTCACGCGATAGACGCGTCGCACGCCGTTCAAGCGCTCCAGTCGCGTGAGCAGCGTATGGAGGTGCTCGAGATCGCGAATCTGCACGGTGAGGCTCGTCACCGCCATGCCGTCGCGCCGCACGCGAGCGGTCACCGAGCTCACCTGCGTCTTCCGCTCGGCAAAGATCGCCATGATGTCCTGCAGCAACTGCGGTCGGTCGGAGGCCTCGATTTCCACGTCCACCGCGTGGGTGCTCTCGCTGCTGCCGCTCCATTGCGCCTGCAGGATGCGATCCGGCGTCGCGCTCATGTAGGCGACGTTCGGACAATCGGCACGATGGACGCTTACGCCGCGCCCGATCGTGACGTAGCCGATGATCGGATCTCCGGGAACCGGCGAACAGCACTTCGAGAGGCGCACGAGCACGTCGTCGATTCCGGCGATGCGCACGCCGCTGCCACCGTGCGCGGTGCGCCGCGCGGGAGAGCGCCGCCCGACCGCCGTGAGATCGACGACGTTGTCGGCGCGAAGCTCGTCGCGCAAGCGCTTGACGACCGTCTGCAGCGAGATGTCGCCGAAGCCGATTGCGGCAAAGAGATCCGCGGAGGAGCCGTAGTTCATGCGTTTGGCGATGCGCTCGACGATCTCGGCACGCACGGCGTCCAGACGCACCTGATGGCGCACGAGCTCGGCCTCGAGCGCTTCCTGCCCGGAGAGCACGTTCTCGGAGCGCTGCTCGCGACGGAACCACTGCTTGATCTTGTGCTTCGCGCTCGACGTCTTGACGAGCGAGAGCCAGTCCAGCGACGGATGGCCGCCGGCTTTGCTGACGAGGATCTCGCAGATATCGCCGTTTTGCATTTGGTAATCGAGCGGCACGATGCGACCGTTGACCTTTGCGCCGACGCAGTGGTTGCCGACGTCCGTGTGAACGGCGTACGCAAAATCGAGCGGCGATCCTCCCGCCGGCATCGGATAGACGTCCCCGCGCGGCGAGAAGACGAAGACTTGCGAATCGAAGAGGTCGAGGCGAAGGTTCTCCATGAAGGTGCGCGAGTCGCGCATGTCCTTCTGCCACTCGAGCAGCGCGCGCAGCCACGACAGCTTGTTCTCGAACTGGTCCTGCTTGCCGCCCTCTTTGTAGCGCCAGTGGGCGGCGATTCCGTACTCGCTCGTGCGGTGCATCTCGCGCGTGCGAATCTGAATCTCGAGCGGGTCGCCCTGCGAGCCGACGACGGTCGTGTGGAGCGACTGATACATGTTGGGCTTGGGCATCGCGATGTAATCTTTGAAGCGCCCCGGAAGCGGCGGCCACATCGCGTGCACCGCGCCAAGCGCGGCATAACAGTCTTTAACGGATTCGACGATGATCCGGATCGCGGTCAAGTCGTAGATCGAGGAGAACTCGCGCCCCCGCTTGAGCTTCGAATAGATCGAAAAGAAGTGCTTCGGGCGGCCTTGGATCTCCGCCTCGATCTTCAGCGTCTTGAACTCCCGCTCGAGCCGCGCGATCGCTTCGGCAACGTCGGCCTCGCGCGAGTCGCGCGTCTTGGCGACGCGTTCCACGATCTCGCGATAGGCGTCGGGCTCGAGATAGCGCAAGCAGAGGTCTTCGATGTCCCACTTGATGCGCCAGATCCCCAAGCGATGCGCGATCGGCGCGTAGATGTCGAGCGTTTCCCGCGCGATTGCCTGCTGCTTCGCCGGGGTCAAGCTCGCGAGCGTGCGCATGTTGTGCAACCGGTCCGCAAGCTTGATGATGATGACGCGAATGTCGCGCGCCATCGCCATGAACATCTTGCGAAGGTTCTCTACCTGCGCGTCTTCCTTCGACTGGTAGGGAATGCGCGTCAGCTTGGTGACGCCCTCGACGAGCTGCGCGATCTCCTCGCCGAACGCTGCGGCGACCTGCTCGCTCGTGACGCTCGTGTCTTCGACGACGTCGTGCAGGAGGGCCGCTGCAATCGTCTGCCGGTCCATCTCGAGGTCGGCAAGAATCGCCGCGACCGCCAGCGGATGCTCGATGTACGACTCCCCCGAGGCGCGGCGCTGGCCTTCGTGCGCGAGATCCGCCGTTTCGTAGACGCGCCGCAGCCACGCCCCGTCGAGCGTCGGGTCGTACGCGTTTACCTTGGCGAGCAGTTCGTCAACGGTCATGGGAGCCTGGGCCCCCATTGTATCACGGGCTCGGCGTGGCGAGCGTGCTGCGGAAGACGATCCCGGCGACCTTGCCGCTCGCGTCGAGCGCCAACTGTTCGTAGATCGAGCCGTCCGAGCAGTTCATCTTATAGAGATAGACGCCCGCGCCCGGGGGGATGTTCGGAACGGCGACCGGCCCGAGGTACTGCATGCCGATCAGCGCTCCGAGCGCGCCGAGATCGGTGGAGGTCTGCTGAATCTTCGCGTCGTCGATCTGCGCGCTGAGCGAGGCCGTGTACTCAGCTCGGTCGATGCGTCCTGCCTGCCACAAGCCGAACTGCCGCCGCGCCATCTGCGTCACGGCGGGGTTCGCCGCAGGAACCGGCGTCGGCGAGGGGGTCGGCGGCGGCGCGTGGCGACGAGCCTGGACGGGCGACGTGACGAACGTCAGTACGACAACCGCGCAGAGCAGCATCGCGCCGAGCACAACGCCGCGTTTCAATACCGTATGAATGAGACCACCTCCACGCCCGGGAGGGCGTTGCGGCCCTTGAGCGCATCGAGCTCGATGAGAAACGCGAACGATTCGACCTTCGCACCGAGCCGCTCGAGCAAGCGACGCGTCGCGGCGGCCGTTCCGCCGGTCGCAAGCAAATCGTCGACGACGACCACGCGATCGCCGTTTTCGAGCGCGTCGGCGTGGATCTCGAGTGAGTTCGTTCCGTACTCCAGCGCGTACGACTCGGAGAGCTTGCTGAACGGCAGTTTGCCGTGTTTGCGCACGGGGATGAATCCGGCGCCGATTCCGTAGGCGAGAGGCGCGCCCAGCATGTAACCGCGGGCCTCGATGCCGACAACGTGGCCGACGCCGCGCCCCTTGAACCGATCGACGAAGAGATCGATCGCGCCGGCAAACCCCTTCGCGTCCTTCAGCAGCGGCGTGATGTCGCGGAAAAGGATTCCGGGCAGCGGAAAATCCGGGATTGCTCGAATGAGGCTTTCAATGCTCACGAAGGACCGGGTATTCGAGAGGCTCGGCGTCGAGCCTTCGGCCGCCGCCGGCACTGAAACCCTAGAGGCTCCACGGAGGTAGCCTAGGTATGCAACGCTTCCTCGCCATCTCGGCTCTTGCCGTTCTCGCCCTCCCCGGCTGCATCAGCGGGGACTTCGGCGGTGACGCCGTTCATTCAACCATGCACGAACGCTTCGCCCTCGCACCCCACGCGCACGTACGCGTCGCGAACGTCTCCGGGCCGATCGTCGTCATCCCGTGGAACCGCCACGAGATCGACATCGTTGCTCGCAAGCACGCCGGTAGCGTCACCGCGCTGCAGCGTACGACCGTCGGCGTCTCTCGCGACGCCGTTCCCGCAACCGACGTGGAGATATCCACGCACTACCAGCGCGAAGGTTTCTTCTTCTGGGGTGAATCCGGTGCGAGCGTGGACTACACCATTCACGTCCCGAGCGACGCGTCGGTGCAGCTCGCCGACGTGAGCGGCGACGTTCGCGTGTCGGGGATGCAAGGCACCGTGGAGATCAACGAAGTCTCCGGCGACGTCACGGCGACGGGCGTAGGCGGCAATCTACGCATACACGCCGTGAGCGGCGACGTCAACACCTCGGTGCTCCACATGACCGGCAACGATAGCGCGGAGATCGCAACGGTGAGCGGCTCGGTCACCCTGGCGATCCCGCCCTCGAGCAACGCGTCGGTCAGCGCACAGAGCATCTCCGGCGGATTCCACAGCGATTTCTCCATCCCGACGCGCCGGCAAACCGTCGGCGTCTCGGCCGACGGCCACGTCGGCAACGGATCCGCAACGATCGACTTAAAGACGATCAGCGGCGACATCCGATTGACGAAAATGTAGCCTACGTTCGCTCCGTAACGAACTGCGCTAGCGCATCGACCGAGGGGCAGAAGTAGTACGCGCCGGTCAGCGGCGTGGAGAATCGGGTCAGCGCGTCGCGCGGACCGCCATCCGCACCGGCCATCTGCTCGAGCATATCGTGCAGCCGCCGTTGCTCGGCTGCAAAGCCGATGAACAGCGTGCCATGCTCGCAGACGTGGCCGTACGGCACGTTGCGCCGGAAGATCGGCAGTTCGGCGCCGCCTTCTCGCAACGTCGTTCGCGCGACGTGCGAATCGGGCGGCATCGTTTCTTCAGAGAACTCGGCGCTCTCCGGCTTGGTGCGGCCGATGATCCGTTCTTGGCGCGCGTCGTCGAGCGCGCGCCACGCCGGCGAATCGTGCCGCCATTGCTGGAAGAGCAGAATGCTGCCGCCCTCGCCGGCGGACCCGGTTTCGATCGACGCGACCGCCGGCGCGTCGTAGAGCGTCGGGTTCGCGGTTCCATCCTCGAAGCCGGTGAGATCGCGGCTATGCCGGTACGACCATCCGCTACTCTCGCGTACCAGCGTCGCGCACGGCGAGACGGCCTCGAGCGTCTCGACGCCGAGGTCGAATATCGCGTCGTAGGCAGCCGCCGCAAACCAAACGAATGCGTCGGCTTGCGTCGCGGGCATCGCGAATCCGTCCGGCCCGGATATCGCGTCGTTGAACCCATGGACGTCATCCGGAATAGGCGCGTGCAAACGCCATAACTCCGGGCGAAATCCAACGACCACGTTCGCGCCGCCGACGGTCGTATGGGGGACGCGAAGATTGGCGATCGTTCGAATCAGGTCGACTCCGGCGGCCTCGTCGCGCAACGAAAACTCGAAGAACCCGTGCGCCGCGGCGCCGAGAGCAAATATTCCCGGTTGACCGGAAATCATACGAAGCCGCTTGCCGCTATCGTCGCTTCCACGCTACGTACCCTAGCCCGCTCGCTCCGCGCGTTCCTATGCTTTTCGAAAAGCCGCAGAGAGCGACCGTTCACAACACAAGAAAACGACGCCCTATCAGAAGATCGACGGCTTGAGGGCGCACCCGAGCGTCGTCGCGCCGCCGGCGATCGTGCGAATAGGCGTACTCGCGCCGTTTGCAGTCGACGCGAATACCGTTGATGGCGCCGGTGCCGCCGCCGCAGTTGGCTTCATACATGTTCCCATGGGCGTCGACCGCGATCCCTTCGCCAAAGGTCATGACACCAGATGTAATGGTGCGCGTGGGGACGACGTTTCCGTTGCTTGACAGCGGGAACACGTTGATGGAAGTCGCACCGCAGCCGTCCTCGTAGATATTGGAGCTATCGACGGCGACCCCGCAGGGCGATGAAAGGTTCGTATTCCCGCCCGCGATGCTGCGCGTCGGAGCCACGCCGCCGCTCGCGCCCGCGGCGAAATAGAGGATGCTGTTGCCTGCGTCGTTTGCGACGTAGATGTCGCCTGCGTTGTCGACGACGATTTGCTGGGGCGCGCTGAGTGTCGTCGCGCCTGCGGTGATCGTCCGGATCGGCGAGGCGTTGCCGCTCGCGCCGGCGGCATACACCGTGATCGAGTTGCCGTTGCGGTTGCTGAGATAGACCTCACCGGAACCATCGACGCCGATGCCTTCTGGACCGTTGATACCGGTCGAGCCGCCGCTGATCGTGCGCGTGGGCGCGCTGTTTCCGTACGCTCCCGCGGCAAACACGTCGATCGAATTGGCATTGAAATCCGCAACGTAGAGGTTGCCGGAGGCATCTCGGGCCACCGCGGTCGGCCCCGAGAGCGTCGTCGCGGCTCCGGCAAGGCTGTGCAATGGCGCGACGTTGCCGCTCGCCGTCGAGTGCCAAGCGTCGACGGCTGCTGCTTGATAGTTAGGTACGAGCAGGAGCTGGGTGGTGCTGCCCGGCGGGTTATACGCGGTGCCGGTGTTACCGTAACAGCCCGCGAGACCGAGCGCGACGACGGACAGAAGAAGTACTCGCAAGAAAACCATGGCTAGCCTCCGACGCAGGTGAAAGAGTCGCCCGTTCGCTCTTCCCCCTGGTGCCACCTATGGCCGATTTAGCTGCATTTTGCGCATGCGCAGCCTGCTCAGCAACCAACCCTCCCCCTTGTCACCGGACGCGTTTGCCGCAATAAGGCCCCTGAGTTCACTTCGAATCAGGAGGCCCTATGCAAACAGCGCCACTCACCCCGCGGCGAACCCTCGAGTTCGGGATCTACCGTGATGGCGACAACAACCTCGACGCAATACAAGAGGCAGCCGTGGATCAAGCGCTCGCCATCTCGCGACGCGACCCGCGCATCGCATTCGCCATCGAAGACACGAACGCGCTCACTACGGATCGGCTTGCGACGCACGATTTCGATCTCGCGGACGGCATGGTAACGCACGATCGCGTTCGCGACGCAAAGGAGATGAGCGATCCGAAAACGCTCGCCGCTTTCGTCGCCCGCACGCTCGATGAAGCCGAGGCGTGCGGCGCACAATCGACGTGGATCGATCTCGTGGACCACGGCGGTGGAGACGGCGGCGGACTCGAAACGAGCGACGGACGCATCATGCCGATGCCGAAGATCGCAGCAGCGATCGCGCAGGGCGTCGCGCTCCACGCGCGCGCGCATCCCGAAGATGCGGCGCGCCGCGTCGACGGCGTCGTCGCGAATCAATGCCTCATGGCGAGCTTGGGGTTCGAAAACGCGCTCTCGCGAGCCGGCGTGCGTTACCTCGCGGCGAGTCCCGAGACGATGGTCGCGCCCGGCGTGCCGACGGGCGTTGCTGAAGCGATCGCATCTCACGCATCCGATCCGCAGGCGATGGCGCGCGCAATCGTCGCGCGCGTGATGCAGACGCAGTACGACGCCGGTCCGCTCGGCACGTTCGGGCCCGCCGCCGCATTCGACGTAATCGATTGCGACGCTCGCGCGCCGCGCGCTGCAGACGTCGCGATCAAGCGCCTGCCGTGTACGATCGACTCGCGAACGATGCCCGGCTCGACGCGAGCGTGCGCGCCGACGCGAAAACGGCAGCGCGCAACGTTCGCGATCTCGTGCTAGCGCACGGCGAGAGCCGGGCGTTCGCGCCCTTCGGCGGTGCCGATTATCGCGACGCCGTTGGACCTACCGTGCATCTCCCGACGGCGCGGCGCGAGATCGATCCGTGGGCGCCGCGCATGAGCGAGACGGACAACGCGTTCTACCGATCCGTCGACGGCCCGGCGC
>DAHXOK010000075.1:0-8233 GCA_027364935.1 Vulcanimicrobiota bacterium
GTCCCGTAACGATTCTCCTGGACTCGCAGCGGTCCTGACGTAGCGGAGCGTTTCCGCTTAGAGATTCTGATCCGCGATGCGCTCGACGCGCAGGACGCGATCCGACTCGACGAGCCGGCCGAGCACGTCGAAGCCGCTCGTCACGCGTCCGAAAACCGTAAAGTCTCGGTCGAGATGGAGTTGCGGCGAAAGCGTGATGTAATATTGCGTCCCGGCCGAATCGCGAATGGCGTGGGCGTTCGGGCCGTTCGTGTAGTTCATTCCCATCGAGATCACGTAACTATCTTGTACGATCGGGTTCTCTTCTGCGCCGATTGCATATCCGGCGTCGCCGTTTCCGTTGTCGTGCGGATCGCCCGTCTGCACGACGAAATCCGGAACGATGCGGAACCAGCGATTATTGTCGTAGTAGCCGCGATTCGCAAGATTGAGAAAGTTCTCGACGGTCAGCGGCGCCCACTCCGCAAAGAGCGTGACGTAGATATTGCCCTTCGTCGTGACGATGCGCACGCACGGATGAAGGCCCGGGGCGGGCTCGCTCATTGCCTGCGCCGTCGTGGGATCGAGCGCGGGCCCGGGGATCGCGCGCGCGGGCGTTGGGCGGAGCGCGCGGCGGGAGACCGGCGGGCGCGGCAACGCCGGAAGCGATTGCAAGGCGTCGGCCACGTGCGGCGGCACGTGTACCCACGACGGTATCGCAGTCCAATGCTGCGTCAGTTGCAGGCCGCGTAGGAGGCGCAGCGTCTCCGAGGCCTGCTCCTGGACCCGCCACGACGCGTCGTGCAGAAGCGGACTCACGAGTGGAACGTCTGCGACGTTGCCGCGTTTCCCGATCGCCCGTACGGCTTCTATCCGGACGATCTCGTCGAGATCGTGCAGCGAAGCGATCTCGAACGCGTGCGGCGCGGCCTTCGCGTACCCGCGAAAGAGGCTCCACATCGCGAACTCGCGCACGCGCGCGTCGCGGTCGTGCTCCACGGCGCGCACGAGAGACCCAACCGCCGTCGCCGCATTCGGCGCCGAACCGAACGAGACGAGCGTCGCCGCGGCGCGGGCGCGGACGACCGAATCGCCGTCGCGCATCAGCCGTACCGCCACGGCATCGAGCAGTACGCGCGCTTCTCCCGAGCGCAGGACGCCGGCGGCGGCGTAGCGGTCCGCCGCGTCGAGGGCTGCGACGCGAACCGCACCGTTCGGATCCCCGAGCGCGCGTGCGATTGCACCCGCTTCGCGACCGCTCGTGATGAGCCCGATACCGTATAGGCTCATTGCGCGAACTGCCGGGCGCGGGTCGTGCAGGTGCGACACAAGCAATGGCTCGCCTTGGGCACGCTTCGTCCGGCCGATCGCCAGCGCCGCACGGACGGCTAAAACCTCCGTTGGCGACGCCAAGTCACGAGCGAGCGCGCCGTTGCAAAGCGAACGGGCATTCTCGCAGCGTAGCAGGGTGGCCCAGAGAGGGTTGGAGATGCCTCCAAAGGGTCTGGAGTTCGCGGTGTGGCCGCATGCGGCCGGCAAGCAGCCTAGCACGGCCACGAGGAGCAGCGCGAGCACCCGAACCATCAATATCCTCCCCAAAGCAAACAAACTGGCCCGAACTAGCGTTCTAGATAGTGGAGCTTTCACCGACCCCCCTCCCTGGGGCGCTACGGATTACTCATTTACAGGTATTGAAAACCGATGACATCAGACTCAACGAGCCCCAAGAACGGAGCGGGCCTCTCAGTCCGGGAAGCCGGACAGAAAGGCGGCGAGACCGTTAAGAGAAAGTACGGTCCGGAATTCTACGAGCAGATCGGTCGCAAAGGCGGATTGGCAACGAAGAAAGCCCACGGCCATACCTTTTACGAGCAGATCGGCAAGAAAGGTGGAAAGAAGGGCGGCGAAGCGACGCGCGATCGTTACGGCCCGGACTTCTATGAACGGATCGGACAAAAAGGCGGTCAGCGCGTCAAGCAGCTCATCGAAGAGGGCAAGCGCGCGGCTTTGGCTGCAGAGGCCGAGGAGAAAGCGAGCTAGAGAGCTCGCGCTTGCGGCAGTTGCCGCAACCTCTCTTTCGGTGCCGCTGATCGGCGGATCGGCGGCAGCACTTCCCGTTCCGAGACCGATGCATTCACCCGCCGCGGTCGCCACGGCATCTGCGGAGGCCGCATCGGCCACGCGGCTCGAATTCGGTTCGGAAGCGCTCTTCGTTCTCGACGACCCGATTTCGTCGTCGGCCAATAAGGCCGGCGACGTCATACGCATGCACTTGAAAAGCGCCTTGCGCGTCGACGGCCGAATCGTCGCGCCAGCAGGCGCGCCGGACGTCGTGCACGTCGTCGACACCTCGGCGGCGCAGATGCTCGATCGCTATGGCTTCGTCGATATCTACGTCGACCCGCTGCGCCTCCCGGACGGACGAGAGATTCCGCTCGGCGTCGCGACAACGCGCCTCTCCCCGCGCGATACGGCGGGCCACGAATCCACCGTTGCGATCGAAGACACGATCGAGGACGTCGTCATCCCCTACGCAGCGCTCTTTCAGATCGCTCGCCATGGAAGAAATTTCGTCGTCGGTGCCGGCGCCGAGCTGAAGACGCGCCTCTTGGCGACGTTGAGCGCGACGCCGACAGGAGTCGCCATCGAGACGCCGCAACCGTTTGCGGTAAACCTTGAGACGCCGAACGCGGCGTTTCAGGCGCTTCCTCTCGCGCAGCCGCTGCCTCACGCGCCGCCGCCGCCGACGGTTGCGCCGCCGACCGTCGCCCCGACGCCTTCGCCTTCCCCCACGCCTACGTAAGGAGGACTCACGTGCTCACTCGCATCATCGGAGCAACGCTTGCTTTCGGCATCACGGCCGTCGCCGCACTGGCCGCACCCACTCCGAAGCCCGCCCCGCTCTCTCCCAAACCCCAAGCGAGCGAAGTTGCCTTCGTCACGCACATCCAGCAGACGCTGACCGCAACGTACTCGACGCCTGCCGATGCCGAGCGCGCCGGTTACTTTCGTTACTCGAACGAAGACAACACCGGCGCGATCAGCTACGCTAATCTCCACTGGACATCGAACGACTGGAATCATCCAAGCCAACTTTGGTACGACGTTCACGGCAATCTTCTTGGCGCGGATTTCTCCCGGCCGTACGTTGCCGGCAAACCTCCCACGCTCTGGGGCGTCCTACCGGGCCGGTGGATACACATTCCCGAACACGTGCACTACGTGCTCGTGGGTGCCCATGGAGTTGCGGGTTTCGAACACGGGGTCGAGGCGTCGGCGTTCACGGCGGCCGGCGGAAATCTCGCCAAGCCGCTGGCGGCGACGCTCGTAAAAATGGGCAAGGTGACGTCCGCATCGCAGATCGCAAAGATTTTCACCTTTCCGAACATTTGGGACCTCATCGTCTGGGTGAAGCAGAACCCGAACGGCGCCTTCGCTGAGAAGAATCCGCTCGTTCACCCGAGCGTAGGCGCCGCACACGGCAGCATGTAGAGCTTTCGTAGAGGGTGCGTACCCCGGATGTGGAAGACGCTCGTCGCAATCGTCCATGATTGCTCCTGCTTCGCCGCTTTTTCGAAACGCATAAGGAAGTACGTCGTCCATGACTTTTTCGAAAAAGTCGGAGACTTCCTCACCGGGGTACGCACCCTCTACGAAGCTACTTATTCGTTGGACCAGTAGTCTTTGAGAGCTTTACCGCGCGACGGGTGGCGCAGTTTGCGCAGCGCCTTCGCCTCGATCTGGCGAATGCGCTCGCGCGTGACGCCGAACTCTTGACCGACTTCTTCCAGCGTGCGCTGATGGCCGTCTTCGAGCCCGAAGCGTAAGACGAGCACCTTACGCTCGCGCTCGGTGAGATTTTGCAGCACGTCTTGCATCTTCTCTTTGAGCAGCATGACCGACGCGGCTTCGGCCGGCGCGACCGCTTCCTGGTCTTCGATGAAGTCACCGAGGTGGGAGTCTTCTTCTTCGCCGATCGGCGTCTCGAGCGAGATCGGTTCCTGCGAGATCTTCATGACCTCGCGCACCTTCTCGGGGCTCAAGCCCATGGCGCCGGCGATCTCTTCGACGGAGGGTTCGCGACCGAGCTCTTGGAGTAGCTGGCGCGAAATCTTGACGAGGCGGTTGATCGTCTCGACCATGTGCACGGGAATGCGAATCGTCCGCGCTTGGTCGGCGAGCGCACGCGTGATCGCCTGGCGGATCCACCAGGTCGCGTACGTCGAAAACTTGTACCCTTTGCGATAATCGAACTTCTCGACCGCGCGAATCAGCCCGAGGTTCCCCTCCTGAATGAGGTCGAGAAAGAGCATCCCGCGACCGACGTATTTCTTTGCGATCGATACCACGAGGCGAAGATTCGCTTCGGTGAGCTGACGCTTCGCTTCCTCGCCGTCGGCGATAATCGCATTGTCGGCCGTCCCGTTCTTGCTCGTCTCGAGCTCGCCCGCTTCGATGCGCATCGCGAACGCTTTCTCTTCTTCCATCGAAAGCAACGGTACGCGACCGATCTCCTTGAGATACATGCGAACCGGATCGTCGAGCGAGAGACCGTCGGGGACTTGTTCTGCGGCCTCTTCCTCGATCTCGGGCTTCTCTTCTTTTTGTTCGTCGTCGATCTCGATGCCCATGCCCGAGAGCTCCTCGAAGAGCTCGTCGATCTGCTCGGGCGTGACGTCTTCCAACGTCTCGAGCGCCGAGTAGATCTCTTCCTGGGTGAGCGTGCCGCGGATCTTACCGCGTGCGGTGAGGCGCTTCTTTGCCTCGTCGAGCGTCGCCGGCGGCGCTTCGAGGGGAGGGCGTACCGTCGTGGCCGTGCCTTTCTTACGCTGCATAACTCTTTCTCTCACCTCCTTTCGGTCCAATTTTTTCACGCTTTCACTTTCCTTAATTTCGACACGAGCATCTCGGACTCTTTACGCAGCTCGTCTGAAATCGGTTCCCCTGCTGTAAAGGCTTCGTCAATACGCCCTCGCAGCTCCCGGTATCGGCTCTCGACCTCTTCCCGCTCGATGCGTTGTGCGATTCGCTCCAGGTGCGCTCGCCGCTCGCCGCTGTCGCCGAAGCGGACCGTCGAGCTGCGATCGCGGCTGCCTTCTGCGGCCAGCACGCCGAGCGCGGCGGGATCCTCCACGAAGAACGCCATGAGATCGGCCGTCGTCGCGGCTTCGGCCGCATGGCGTACGATCCGCTCGTAGATCCCACGATACCGCGGATCGCGGAAACTCGACGGGCGAATGCGCTCTGCAAACTCTACAGCAAGCGCCGGCTCCTCGAGGACGATGCTCATGACTTCACGTTCGAACGAGAGGGGTTCCACCGTTCCCGCCGGGGAGGAACGAACCGGCGCGTACCGGCTTCCCGCCACGTTGCTGCGCGGTGAGAAGTTCGCCGTGTTCGTGAGAAAGCGGCTATTCCGAAGATCGTCCGGGCTCACCTTCAATCGATCGGCAACGTATTGCCGCCACCGATCCCACTCTTCGCGAGACGTCATAGCGCGTATCAGCCCTTCGGCTTTACGCGCGATGACCGCCGGCGAGGAGAACCCGTCGCGCAGCCGATCGATCTCCGGATCGAGCCGAAACTCGATGGCCGGCTTGGCACGCTTGAGCAGAGCCTGGAAGCCTTGGCTTCCGTGCTCGCGCACGTACGAATCGGGGTCCGCGCCAGGCGGCAGGAGCACGACGCGGACACTCGAGCCCGCATGCTCCAGCACCTTAGACGCAATATCTATTGCTTTGGTTGCAGCGGCCTCTCCGGCCGCGTCACCGTCGAAGCAGAGAAAGACGTTCTCGGCGTACTTACGCAGCTCGTTTACCTGCTCGAGCGTGAACGACGTCCCGAGCGATGCCACGGCATTCTCGAAGCCGGCCTGGTGAAGCGCGATGCAGTCGAGATAGCCCTCGACCACGACGAACGCGCCTTCGCGCTGTGCCGCCCGCCTCGCGACGTTCAAAGCGAAGAGATGCCGCCCTTTCGTATAGACCGGCGTCGTCGCCGTGTTCAGGTACTTCGGCTCGTCGTCGCCGAGGGCGCGGCCTCCGAAGGCGATCACTTCGCCGGTAGAGGCGAGCGTCGGGATCATGAGCCGGTCGCGATAGAAATCGTAGAAGCCGCCGCTCTCCTTCGGCTTCACCAACCCCGCTTTGGCCGCGACGTGCAGGTCGATGGCGTTGCGCTGCAGCTCGCCGACGAGCGCGTCCCAGGACGCGGGTGCGTAGCCGAGCCCGAAGCGCGCTACCGTCTCGCGGGAGAAGGCCCGCCGCTCGAGATACGCGCGCGCTTTTGCTCCGGCGTCGCTCGCGAGCGCGCGCGCAAAAAACGCAGCCGCGAGCCGGTTTGCTTCGAAGATCGTCTCGCGTTCGCCGCGCATTCGCGCCGCCTGCGGGCTCTCGGGCTCGAGTTCGATGCCGGCTTTCTGCGCGAGCATCCGCACTGCGTCGTTGAACGGAACGCCCTCGCGCTTCTGCACGAAGCTGATCACGTCGCCGCCCACGCCGCACCCGAAACACTTGAAGAAGCCGCGATCGGGGTGCACGTGAAACGACGGCGTTTTCTCGTTATGGAACGGGCAAAGACCGACGAGGTCGTTTCCGCGCTTGCGCAACGGCACGTACTGCGCGATGAACGTGGCGATGTCGACGCGTGAATGGATCTCTCTGAGCGCGGACTGATCGAAGCGCATGGATGGCCGTACCGGAGATTCGGTCGCCTGCACGAATCCCCCTCACCATGAAGCGGATCTTCGATCCGGTCCACCGATTCATCGAGCTGGACGACGGCGAGGCGCGTCTGCTCGATCTGCCGCAGCTGCAGCGCCTGCGCCGCCTGCGCCAGCTCGGACTCGCCTATCTTGCCTTTCCCTCCGCGGAGCATTCGCGTTTCACGCACGCGCTCGGCGCTCTCGCGGTCGGCAGCAGGGCTTTCGATTCGATCGCGCGACACGGCGCGAGCTTCTTCTCCGACAGCCGGGAGGCTGCGTATCAGCGACGGCTCGTCCGCGCGGCCCTGCTCCTGCACGACGTCGGGCACGGCCCGTTCAGCCACGCCTGCGAGGCGGTGCTCGGCGTGCGCCACGAGGACCGCACGAAGGAGCTGCTTGCCCTTCCCGGCCTCCGCGCGGCGCTGGAAGCGCTCGATGTCGAGCCGGACGACGTCCTCGCGCTCGTGCTCGGAGATCCGCGAACGCGCTATCCCGCGTTGCGCGAGCTGGTAAGCGGGCCGAATCTCGACGCCGATCGCATGGATTATCTGCAGCGGGACGCGTATTTCACCGGCGTCGTGAGCGGGCGCTTCGACGTCGAGCAGCTGCTCGAGTCGCTGCGCCTCTACGAGCGAGACGGGAATCTCGTACTCGGCATCGATTCCCGCGGCGTCGTCGCGCTGGAATCGTTCGTGACGGCGCGTTACATGATGTTCGCTTCGGTCTATTTTCACCACACGACCCGGGTCTTCGAACACATCCTGCACGAAGTGTTGCAGGAGCTCTGGCCGAATCCGCGTGCGCTCGACGCGATCGACGAATTCTTACGTTGGGACGACTTCCGCGTGCTCAACGAGCTCGGCAGCGTAAAGACGGAAGCCGCACAGGCCCTGCGCGAGCGCGTTCGCGTCTACGTGCTCGCCGCCGAGTTCAACGCCGAAAGCGACCTGCGCGCATTTGAGGCCTGCGAGCGCTCGCTGCGCCAGCGCTACGGCCCGGAGAACGTCTGGTCCGACGAGCAATCGCAGGTCATGCATCGTCTCCCGCTCGTCGCCGACGCCTCGCGACCGACGGTGTGGGTCGGCACGCCCGCGGGCCTCGTCGACGCTCGCGTCGCTTCCGACTTGATCGCGAAGCTCAGCGGCAACGCGCATTGGAGAAAGCTCTTCGTCCGGCGCGCGGCCGTCGACGTGCCCGAAGCGCGCAAACTCTGCGCGCTTATCGTCGCGTCACTCCAGCGTGCCTAATGCCGCTTGGGCGGCGGCGAGGCGGGCGATGGGAACGCGATACGGCGAGCACGAGACGTAGTTGAGCCTCAGCTGATCGCAGAAGGCAACCGACGACGGCTCCCCGCCGTGCTCGCCGCAGATGCCGAGCTTGAGCTCCGGCTTCACGCCGCGCCCGCGCTCGACGGCGATGCGCATGAGGTCGCCGACGCCGTCCTGGTCGAGCACCTCGAACGGGTTGCGCTCGAGCACGCCGTCCTCGAGGTAGGTCGTCAGGAACTTGCCCTCCGCGTCGTCGCGGGAGAAGCCGAGCGTCGTCTGGGTC
>DAHXOK010000075.1:8243-8609 GCA_027364935.1 Vulcanimicrobiota bacterium
CCGCAGATGCCGATCTTCATGTCTTTGCGCGCGCCGCGACCGAGCTCGACGGCGGTGCGCATCAGCGAGCCCACGCCCCTGCGGTCGAGCACCTGAAACGGATCGTCGCTCAAGATACGCTGCTCTAAGTAGCGTGGGATGAACGAGTTCTCCGCATCGTCGCGGCTGAAGCCGTAGGTCGTCTGCGTGAGGTCGTTCGTGCCGAACGAGAAGAACTCGGCGTCGCACGCGAGATCGTCGGCGACGATGCACGCGCGCGGAAGTTCGACCATCGTGCCGACGTGATAGGAGATCGAGCAGCCGCGCTCTTTGAGTACCTCGCCGGCGACGCGGCGCGCGTTCTCGCCGGTGATCTGCATTTCGCGC